>DASZZL010000116.1:0-82455 GCA_035545035.1 Pyrinomonadaceae bacterium | reverse complement strand
CGCGAGTAGATCCTTACAAAAACTTTCGGTTTCTGGTGGAGATCGAAGGCATCACGCAAGCGGGTTTTTCTGAATGCAGTGGCTTTGGCTCAGAGGTCGAAGTGATCGAATATCGCGAGGGCGGCGAGCCGACGGCAGTGCGGAAACTACCCGGCAGAGTTAGGTATCCCTACATCACGCTCAAGTGGGGCGTTACCGACTCCAGGGAACTCTACGACTGGCACCGTGCGGTCTTGCAGGGACAGATTCAGCGCAAGAACGGCGCTATCGTTTTGCTTGACGATGCCGGCAATGCGAGGGTCAAATGGAATTTCTTCAATGCCTGGCCCAGCAAATGGGATGGCCCCGATCTTTGCGCGAAGGGCAACGACGTGGCCATCGAGACGTTAGTAATTACCTGCGAAGGGATCGAGCTGAGTGACTAGAACCCGTTTCATAACCTCCTGACCAGAGGCGATTAATTAAGGGCTTTGCGTAGCGGTTGAATCAAGGCTGGACGCCTGCAAAACCGGGAATCGTGCCGCGCGCGGGGCGGGGCCCCCGCGCGGGCAGCCCGCGTGGGGTGCTGACGTTCTTGTAAACAATGCCGCCCTTCATCACAAACACGACGCGCCGAACGGCCGTGATGCCTTTCAACGGATCCCCATCTAGCGCAATGATGTCAGCTTGTAGACCGACCGTGATTGATCCGATTTCGTCGGCCATGCCCATTGCTTCCGCCCCCAGTGAGTTTGCGGAGACCATCGCCGTCATCGGGTCCACTCCGCAGTCGCGCACGCGGTCAATGAACTCCTCAGCGTTGCGCCCATGCGCACCCGCCACCGCGTCCGTGCCAAAAACAATTTTCAGTCCCGGAATTTTCACCGCGCGTTGAATCAGCTCGTGGTTCATCGGCAGGATCTTCTCAAACACCGCAAAACCCTCTTCAGTCGCCGGATAGAAGGGTGTGCCGGCAAACTTGTTCTTGTTCAGGAGATAAGTTTCAAGCAACAGCCCGGCTTGCGGATCAAAATACGTCCCTTTTTCGGCCATCAATTTCAGATCGTCGTCCGTCGCCCCCAGGCCGTGCTCGACTTCCGTGCACCCTGCAAGCGTTGCGCCACGGACAGCATCTCGGTAAGCGTGCACGAGCGTGCGCAGGCCCTGCTTCTTCGCTTCATCGCAAGCCGCGTTCAATTGCTCCTGTGAAAGTGTCATCATGCCCCGGGTCATGCCACCCGATGCGTAGATTTTGATCAGGTCCGCGCCTGCTTCCTTTTGTTTTCGCACGTACGCGCGGATTTCATCCGGCGTCCCGGTCTGCTCGCCTCGCCCAAACAAAGGGTCGATGGCCGTCAGGATGCGCGGGCCGGGGAGTGTGCCTTTCGCGATTGATTCGCGCAAGGGAACGTCGGTGGGCGAGCCCACGCTTTGCACTGTCGTGAAGCCCGCCATCAGCGTCACCCATGCATTTGAAGCTGCGGCATACGCGGCCTCTTGTGTTGTGGATCCCCCGCCCGCAAATTTCCCATTCTTGCCGAAGCTCCAGGTAATGTGCACGTGCGCGTCAATCCAGCCCGGCAGAACCGTCAGGCCACGCAGGTCGTAGTCCACAGGGCCGACCTTTGGGCTCGCTTTTGTATCGAGGGCTATGATCTTTGAGCCCTCGATCACGATGCGAGTGTCGTGCAGCACGCGGCCCTTGCCATCGAGCACTGTGCTAGCGGCAATCACGATTCGTTTATTTTGCGCAGGCGTCTGTGAATAAGTTCGATGCGGCAGGGCGCAAACGACAAGAATGCTGAGGATGCATAGAATGATCTTCACGGATCGCAAGGTGCCCATTTCCTCCGTTCGATAACGCGTACTCTCTTATCACATTGCTAATAATTTGGAGAACCCCAGCGACGTCTGTCGGGAAAATCGGTCTCTGTGGTCCTCTGTGTAACCTCTGTGCCTCTGTGGTGAACGTTCTTGCGGTAATTTTCACCACGGAGGCACAGAGAATCACAGAGTTTGCACAGAGGCACCGGAAATGTCCAAGCTAGCATATAATTCGCTCGAACTGAATGGTATTAATTTTTGCTCTTGCGGCTTTCGCTTTCAAACTACAATTCATACGGAGGTTACGTCGATGACTTTGAGGACTTTGACTTTGAGGGCTTTGGGTTTTTCCCTTTTCTCGTTCGTGCTTGGCGTCGCGTTATTCACCGCGACCACGCCTGCTGTCAGCGTCTCTGAAAAAGATGCGGCAATGAATATCCAGGACGACCGAGCGGCTGATCGCGAAGCTATTCGCGCGCACATCGACAGCATCTTCCAGGCCTTTATCCGCAAAGACGCTGCGGCCCTGCGCGCGACGCACGCACAGAACTGGCTCGGCTACCTGGAAGGTTCACGCGAGATGATTCGTGGGCTGGACGGTTACATGGAATGGAACGACGTCGATCCGAAGAGTCCTTATGGCATGAAGAGCTACAAGATGCGCGAGTTCGACATGATCTTCAAAGGCGATGCGGCCTTTGTGTGCTTCGTCGCTGACGTCGAGTCGAACACGCCAAACGGTCCGTTTCATCGCGCGCTGCGCATCTCGGATTTTTACACGAAGCAAAATGGCCAGTGGATTCAAAACGGCAGCGACACAGCGCTCCATCCGGAGTCAACTGAGGAGCAGTTGCAGTCGCTGAGGCCTTTACCAGATCAAATGAAGAAGCGTCTGCTCGATGCGCGCGAGGCCGTCTGGCGCGCTTACTTCGCCGGCGATCGCCCAAAACTCGAAAAGCTGATCCCTGAAGAGACGATCGCGATCGATCCCGGCGGCAACACCTGGTCAAACCGCCAGGCGATTCTCGACGGCGCGGTACAGTTTGCGAAGAGCGGCGGCAAGCTCGTCAAACTCGAATTTCCCAAAACCGAAATCCAGCTCTTTGGCTTCACCGCGGTGGTGTACTCAGACTATTCGTACGAGCTTGAGCAAGGCGGCCAGCGCTCCACCCAAACCGGCCGCGTCACTGAGGTCTTCGTGTTGCGCAAAGGCCAATGGGTAAATCCGGGCTGGCACATGGACAGCGGAAAATAGAATCTGATTTTCACAGACCGGGGAGTGCTGACACGAGGGAGGACATGTCAGAACGAGGTCCATAAGTGCAAAACGAATCTAGCGAACTCAAACGCTCCATACACCAGAAGGGCAGCGAGAGCCAAGACCAACAAACCAGCCGCGACAATTCTCACTGACACCCTTTCGATTCTGGCAATTCGTTCCTCAATTTCCATCGCCCGCCTCCGATACTCGCGAATGGCTCCCGCACGATTGTGTGATCTCTCTTAGCGACCGTGGCGTATTTAACCTTAGTTGTGGAGACTATGTAAACGGAGACGAGAGAATATTTTGTCGGACCTTTTGCGGCTTGGGAGTGGACACCAACATTTACTGCGTCCAGAACGAGTGGCCTTGTAACTGGACATCGATCAGGAGGATGTCCTGTTCGATCGAGGCCGCGACTGGCTGACCAGTTTAACCATGTAATCGGGACTGTAGCCATAGAACTCTGCCAGATGCATGTGTGCGAGCTGGAATGGTTGATAACTATCTATTTCGTTGAGACAACGATAGAACAGTTCCGGGAACATGCGAAGGCTTGATGCTCCCCACTCTTCTTTCCACTCGTCGACCGTTCGATTACGCTTCCCCGAAAAGAATGCACGTTGAGCCTGGTTGTAGTAAGTTTTAGCGCCTTCGTAAGCTATTCGAAGCTGCTCGTGTTCGTCTGCCAAATTTGCGCGCTTCTCATCCGTTAACCTCGCCCTCTTGTTTCCGCGAAGCTGCTCTCTCAACATTCTAAACTGCTCATCAACGCCCTGAAGAGCCGCCGTGAATTCATCACTCGGAGACACGGTGTAGTCTTTGGCTAGACCTAGGGATTGCCAATGTTCCTTCAATAACGGTTCGACATAGGTTTTAATGTGCGATTGCACGGAATCGCGTAGAGCTTCGCTTAAATTGTGAAAGGTCACAACGGGAATTTGATTGATCAATCCCATAAGGATCATTCTTGCATTTTCGCGCAAAACGTCAGGGCGTTCTTCTTCAGCAAAATCAAGCACTCGATTCGCGTCTGGCTGACTCAACACTCGTTCAACTTCGTCAACGACCCACTTCGCGGCTAGGATCAGCGACATGTCAGCGTGAATTGTTCCGAACAATCCCTGCACAAGCATTTTTAGAATGATGTCATTCGGGAATTCCTTGTAGAACAAATGCCATCGAAGTTTGAGGGGCTCACCGCCGTATTCGGCGATGTCCTTAATACCCAAATCGACAACGGCTGATTTAAGGACCGAACGCGCAAGCTCCCATTTCTCTATGTCCTCGGGTGGGCCTTGGCTTTCAGCGCCTTCAAACGCATGCGATTTTTCGGTTTTATCTTTCATGATTATCTGAGCTTTGGACATCGACCGATCTCCATTAGCACCTAGACCCATAGTTTGGCGTTCCGTTGCCGGACAACTCGAAACGTGTTGAAGGCAAGGCGAGCCTTAAACGTTTCGACGCTTGGGGCGAGGTCACCGAGCGCTCCCAATAGAGTCGCTCTGGTTAAGGCTGATTGTGCGCCAACGATTACGACCGCGAGTCGCAATCTATCGGAGAACTTTGCGAAGTACAAATTCTTCTCTGGATCTTTCTCTTCCAAAGTAACAAAACACCTAACCTCCTTTTCGTATCGCCAATGGGTGTATTTTGTGAACAAGAATCGCATCAGGGTGTCCACACTTAGTGCGCGCGGATTGCGAAAACTCTCTACGTCAACGACAAGACGCTTCCGCGAGTATGTGACTGCACCAAGAAGTTCGTCGGGGATATCAAAACCCAGACATAGGCCGGTGTGCTTCGCTGCGTAGTGGCTCCATTGAACGGGGTTGCGCCAATTGCGACTGAAGCAGAGTAGGCCCCGCTTCGAGGCCAGCTCATCCTTCATCACCCGGAATGCACACCGCAGCCTCTTATCCGCAAGGTTGACGCCGAAGAGCTCAAACGGATCATTCAACTCGTTTAGCGTCGCGATCTTCAAATGACGACGTCGCAAGTCTTCAAGGCCGAATGTCTCATTCACAAAATGAAAGACGCGCATCTCTGGTCTATGCTTCGCTGTCGGTATTTCGTAAATCTCCCGGACTTCTATTTCGCATTGTAGGAATCACTGCTCTGGCACCCAGCTTTTACGCGAAGCGCCTTTCTTAATACATTGCCGCCGCTATGAATACTCAGAATGCCACTTTGAATTTACAAGACGTTGGCGAAGCGCGTTCGCCTCCGCGAATGCTTGCTCGTGCAGTTTCTTTTGATTGTTAAAGAACCATTCATGGAAATCACTGACGGACTTAAAATAAGCGCACGCGATGTCTTCAATCTTTTCATCCTCGTTGCAAGTTTCTAAGTATTGGCGGGCTAGTTGTGTCCACCCAGCCCACTTGCGCAATGTGGAAATACTGATTTTCAATGATGTCTCAAAGTTGGAACTAAGCACCGCTGAAGGCTCTGGAAGAGCGCAATGAAGCACATAACTTCTTAGTCGATGCACAAACTGAATCGCAGGATTCAACTTGAAGCGTTTTTCAACTTCAGAAGAATATATATCCTCGAACTGTGTACCTTTATACAATTTGTCGGAAAGGTTTCGCGTGTGATCCACTAGCATCAATGCTGATGCGACGAAATTATGAAACTTCCGCATCACTTCTTTCAGGAAGCTTTGCATCTCAGGGCTATTTCTTACGTCGAAATGAAGCAAGAAGTCGGCGTAGTTGATGTGAAGACTATTAATTAGGTCATGATAGTTCCCCTGAAAGATGTAGAAACTCCAACCAAGTCGTTCCATATCTTGGTGGATTTTCCAGCCTTCGGTCTGCTGCAAAGCTTCGATTCCCTCTAAGTACTCTTCAAGCGTAATCGATTCAGCGTGTGGTGTGGACATGTTTTTGATTTGAAAAGTTACAACCTTCTTAGCTTACCACTCATCTGATCCCTACCAATCCCTGCACCGATTGGATCAGCTTCTCTGAGTCGTAGCCAACGCCGTCTTTGAAAACGATCTCGACCTTCTCGATGTCGCTGATGTTCGCGGCGGGGTTTCCTTTCACAACCATCAGGTCAGCTTGTTTGCCGGCAGCGATGGAGCCGATGTGCGCGAGGCTAATGATACAGAGCCCTTCCTGACGGTCGGGCTAGTGCCGGTTCGTGCGCTGCGTGCCGTCGGAGTCCGCGCAGCGGACGAATGATAATAGCCCACCGATTCATCGGTGCGATCACGCCGGAAATAAATCCGCAGTCCGTGAAACGGACGGCTGATGATTGCTCGGGCTTGGAATGGTCAGCCGTCCGCTTCGCGGACTCACAATCACTGATGCGTCGTGGTCCCAGCGATAAATCGCTGGGCTATTTTCAATCGTCTGCTTTGCAGACTTCAACGCACGTCGATGCCTTACTTATCTCCTGTTAAGATCGCGGCTGCGCTATCTTTCAACTTCCTGCTCTGAAGCCACCGAAACATCAAGGTCCCGCAACAGGCCATCACTGAGATCATAAATCCAGCCGTGCACAGTCA
This sequence comes from Pyrinomonadaceae bacterium, assembly GCA_035545035.1. Classification (GTDB taxonomy): domain Bacteria; phylum Acidobacteriota; class Blastocatellia; order Pyrinomonadales; family Pyrinomonadaceae; genus UBA11740. The sequence continues at coordinate 75,871 of DASZZL010000116.1, read as the reverse complement.
CAGCCTGGCCACGCGACCAGGCGTCGCGGACGACGGTCGTCCGGCTCAAGTTTATGACCTGCTCGATGACGTTCAGTTCGCAGAGGCGATCGTGCTGCTTTTCTTCCGTTTCCAGCGCGTCGAGTTCGGCCCGATGCTTCGCGCGCACGTCCTGAACGTGGCGCAGCCAGTTTTCGATGAGCCCGAGCTTGTTGTCCTGCAACGCCGCCAGTATTCCGCCGCAACTGTAGTGGCCGCAGACGATGATGTGCTCAATGCGCAGCACGTCAACCGCAAACTGAATTGCCGAGAGGCAGTTGAGATCGGTGTGCACCACGACGTTAGCCACATTGCGGTGCACAAACATTTCGCCCGGTACCAATCCGACAACCTGGTTTGCTGGCACGCGGCTGTCAGAGCAACCGATCCAGAGATAGTGCGGCGACTGCTGAGTCGACAAGCGGCGAAAGAAATCGGGGTCTTGACGCGTCATGTCAGCGGCCCAAGCGCGGTTGTTTTCGAAGAGTTGATTAAGCGTTCGCATGCTGACCCGTTATTTATTACGGATCGAGCGCGAAGTCCAATGTGCTTCCGAGTTCATGTTATCAATAGTACGAGCAAGGCGAGAGTGAGTTTCGCGCAGTTACAGAACCGCGACCGGTGAAGAGCGGGTTCAAGATTGCGGCATAACCCCTAGCGATGTGTCGAAGGCCCAGCCTGCGCCGGGCCTTCTTTTCGTCATATGCGATTGGCTACCAATTATCTGGGTAGCTCATGGCAAACCTGTGGCATCGCGAATGGATGGAAGTCAAAGCGCACGCCCACGACGATTGGCTGGTCGGAAACGATTCGGATAGTGTGCGAAATATCCGTGACATCAGACGGGGCGTTGGTCGGCATCGACCAGTAAAGGTCGCGAGTGTGATCGGCCGCGAGAGTCACAGTCACTCCATTTGCTTCGCCCGGATAAGTCCCCGGCGGCGATGGTGATCCGGGAATGGCATGGCCGGCCAGATTGTTTCCATTCTTGTCCAGGAAATTTACCGAGACGTTAGCTAATGAAGCACTGCCGTTAAAAACGTACAGCTCGGCGGGGCCATTGCTACCGGCATTAGCCATGCGAGCCGGTGTGCAGACCCAGACAAACGGGGGGCCGCCTGAGGATGGTCCCGGAGGTCCCGCTGGCCCTGCTGGCCCGGTCGCCCCAGTCGCGCCTGTTGGTCCTGCCGGTCCTGTGGCTCCTGCTGGTCCAATTGGGCCGGTTGCTCCTGTGGGTCCGGTTGGTCCGGGAGGACCTGCCGGGCCGGTGATGTCCCACGAAACCCGGGATTCGTTGTTGTGGCATGGGGTGCTCGAATCGACCAGACGCATCATTCCGTTACCGGGATTGATGCAAGCTTCCAGCGTGCCCGGACTACTGGCAGCGCGCATCGCGATCGGGACTAACACCGCACACGCGATAACCGAGATGCACGCAATGACACTTCTACGCGTTAACTTGATGTTCATATCGGGTCTCCTTTTCCTTTATATGGGTTGGCTTTCCAGGGGGAGCCAGCAATCTATTGACTTAATCTCGTAGTGTCAAGGAAAAATTGAGAAAGTCTGGTAAAGATTCGTTTTTGGCGGGGAACTATCATTCGCCAAGTTTAGGGCCTACTTCGAAGACAGATCAACGTCGAGATGGTGTTCCGACAATCACCGAATCCCCACCAATCCCTGCACCGATTGAATCAACTTCTCTGAGTCATAGCCGACGCCGTCTTTGAACACGATTTCGACGTTTTCGATGTCGCCGATCTTTGCGGCGGGATTTCCTTTCACGATCATCAGGTCGGCTTGTTTGCCGACGGCGATTGATCCGATGCGTGAATCCTCGCCGAGAAACTTTGCGCCATTGAAGCTGGCGATCTTGATCGCTTCCAATGGTGTGAAGCCGGCTTCGACGAGCAATTCGACTTCGCGCAGGTCGCCGAAACCGGCCACCACCCCGCCGTTGCCGGTCGGGTCCAGGCCAGCCATTAGTAAACCGCCGGCGGCGACAAAGGCGCGTTCGAAATCCATCGATTTGCGCACCAGCGCCGTGGTCGGCGAATCGGCCGCAATGCGCGATCGCGCCGTCAGGTAACGCACGCGCGCGTCGGTGTTCATCACGTTAAGGACCCGAGGATTCAGGACGGCGCTGGCCGCGCCAATCCCGCTTTGAGTCAACGGCGCGCCGGCTTCGAAGACCGGCAAAGTGGAAGTGAGCGCGACGTTCTTCGCCACCAGCGTGCGAATCGTTTCCTTCACCGCATCGCTGTTGAGATCGAGCTGGCGCAGGCTGGCGCTCACAGCAGCGCCCGGACATTTGTCGGGCTGCTTGTTGGGAACGAATTCCGAATCGGGGAGCAGGCCATGCTCGAGATTGTCGATCCCGATCTCTGCGGCTTCACGAAAGCCAATCGAGCAGAGATGACCGGTAACTTTCAGTCCACGCTTGTGCGCTTCTTCGACAGCCGCGCGCAGCTCGTCGCGGGTGATGTTCATGTAGGCCTTGAAAGAGGTCGCGCCTTCATCAGCCCAGAAATTCACCATGCGGCGCGCGTCGTCGGGTCCGGTCAGTTCGTGCATCACCGGCGTGAACGAGCCGCGTCCTTCCAGGTAGGGCGCCGTCACGTGCATCTTCGGTCCGATCATCCGGCCGCTATCAATCAGCCGCTTGATTTCCAGATCGGTATATGGCGCGACGCTGCCGGTGGTGCGAATCGTGGTGACGCCAAGCGCGAGATAGAGGCGCGGGAAGCTGCTCCCCATGTTCGAGTACATCGGCGGCGTGCCTCCCATAGGAAAGAACATGTGGTCGTGCATGCCAACTAATCCCGGCAGGACCGTGTAGCCTTTGAGATCGAGAATCTGCGCGCTGGACTGAACCTTCGCACTGGCGGTGGGTGCTATTGATTGGATCTTGCCGTCGCTGATCACGATGGTCTGATCCTCGAGCGGTGCGGCGCCGGTTCCATCGATCACGCGTACATGGGTCAGAGCGATTAGCGGCGCTTCTACGCGGATGAACTGTTGGCGGTCAGCTGCCGGCCCCTGCGCGAGGCAAACGATGAAAGTGCTGAACAGTAAGGCGATTGCGGTTATGGTTTTCATTGAGTTCTCCAAATGTGATGCAGTCAGTACCACCTGCGTGAGCGGGTGGATCCGGCGATCAACGCGCGCTGAGTATTGTACCCACCCGCTGACGCGGGTGGTACTGACACGACGCCCTCCCTCACGGTCGGGCTACTGCACCGGCTCACCCGGTCGCTACCGCTCCCGGTTCTGTAACAGCCGTGCTTTCACCTCAGGCCACTCTTCCGTGATGATGCTAAAGCAGACGGAGTCGCGTATGCGTCCGCCCGGCATGATCATGTGTCTGCGCAAGGTGCCTTCCTCTTTCGCGCCTAAGCGAAGAATGGCCGTGCGCGACTGTTGGTTGAGGACGTCCGTGATGAACTCGATTCGGATACAACGCCAGTGCTCGAAAGCGTGCGTGAGCAGTAATAACTTACTTTCCGTGTTTACGGCTGTGCGTTGAGCACTGGCGGACAACCAGGTGTAGCCGATGGCGACGCGCCGATCGATAGGTTTAATTTCATAGAAGCGCGTGGTGCCGACGACTGTATCCGTGTCACCCATTGCACGAGTATCGGGAGCCCTTGCTGACGCGCGGGCTAGTGCACCGCTTCTGGCAACGTCGCTCGAAGCCTTGCGGATGATGACGAATGGCAGCTCATCCCCCTGGGCCTGGCCATGAAGCGCAGCTTCGATGTAAGCGGCCATGTTGGCGCGAGAGGGCACGATCGTGACGGTGGAATTCCAAAGCTCGCCATCACTCGCAGCGGCGATGAGCGATTCCTCGTGCAGCAGTGAGAGGGGCTCCAGGCGCACGTGCTGACCTTCGAGAGTGACTTGAGAGATTTCCACTGTTCTTCCTCATCACTTCTGCGCTTCGTCCCATTCCAGGTTGCCCCGGCGGAGCACGCCGGCAAGATCCTCGCGAAGCAGAAATCGTCTTTGGATCAGATCCATCGCCGCTTCGGCATACAAACCCAGATACTGCGCCTTTGACTGGTAACGTTCCTCCAGCGACGCTCGCGGATCGCCACGCCGCTCTCGGTCACTTTTGATTTTGGCAAAAGGCACGTATGAGCCGATGAAACTGACGCGAGCCCATGGCGCGCCAGTCTTGGGATCGCGCAAGTTCCAGCCGGTGTAAGTGGCGACGGGCACGGAGAGTTCGGGCAATCTAACTCCCGCTACTTCATTTCCATCCGCGTTCACTTGCGGCACGAAGACCGGATAAGGTGTGCCAACTGTCGGCGGCTGTTTGCTGATCATTCCCTTCGACCACTCTGGACCAAAGTCGAGACGGTAAGCCTGATGCGTCGTCTGCGGCAAATTGACTTCGGGAATTTTTGGGAACGAAAGTTTGTTGCGCGCGACCAGCGTGCCGTCATCGAGTCGCGGGTAACTACTCGGCGGCGGCGCGACGCCATCGCGCACCCACTCGTCCATGTTGACGATCATCGCGCGCCAAAACCACGAGACGGGATTTGGATTCTGCGGGTGCTGGCCCAGCAACGTCACGCCTGTGCCACGAGTGGGAGGAAATGCACCGGAGAAGTGTTGCAAGCCGGCGAAGAAATAAATGCGCACGTTGTCCATCAGCGGCAGATCGTTTTTTCCATCCGGCGAAGTGTGAATGAGCGACGCGGCGCGTGACCAATACTCATAAGCAGTGTTCGTGTAGAAAATCTTCGGCAGAACATTCTCAGCTTTCGCTTTGTCGAGGAATCCCGCTGTTCGACCCGTCTCGGAATCTGTCTGTGGCGTGTCGGCAAAAGGAAAAAGATCCGTGGGATAAAAAAGCGCGTTCAGCGGTTGCGCGTCGCGCGACGGTTGCGCGAAGCGGTGATTGAAGCTGCCGATGCCCGCGCCGGCGACGTGTATCAGCAGGCCGTCGAAAACCTGTCGGCCGTCTTCGTCAGCATTGAATCCCTGGTAAACAAAATGGCGCAGGAAGCGGCCCGATTGAGAAATCCCCAGCGCGTAAGCTCGGCGAGCCGGCGCGACCGCCGCGGTGTCGTGTTTGAAATACGAGACGAGATCGCGCACTCCCGCCAGACCCAATCCGACCACGGACGGATCTTTGGCGACATACACCAGCTCATAAATCTTGCCCGGCTCAAATCCGCTCTTCAGATAAATATAACGATCGCTCGGAGTGATTGTGCCGTTGACGCTGTGAGCAAAACTCCATTCACTTTTCGCAATGACGTGCCTTTCGCCCGTTGGCGTCTCGCGCACAGTCAGGACATTGGCCGTGTCGTTAACGTCAGAGACGGGATATTCGGTGCCGCCGATGCTGCCGTTGATCAGATGGCCCAGAGGTTGTTCGTCCACCTTCTCTTGCACGACAAAGTCTGAGCGCACCAGACCGGCAATCGGTTTCGCTCCGTTGCGCGCAACCGGAGCATAAAGGCGCAGCAAGCCTTCCCGATCGCGAACGTCGAATTGCCAGCCGACCCAAACGACGGTTATCCCTTGTCGCATCAGGAAACCGTCGCCAAATTCAGATTGATTGGAAGCAAAGTTGACGAGGCGAACGATGCCGCGGCCGCCTCGGTTGGGAATCTCGACGAGCAGGGAGCCGCTGCCGCGATTGGGATCTTTCGGCTTGAGAATGTAAACGTCAGCCGAAAACTCGACCTCTCCATCTCGATTGCGATCCGCTTTATCAAGATCGACGATGACGCCGTTGTGCGGGTTGCGCGGATCGACTTTGAAATAAACCTTGCCGATCAGTCTTTCGTACGGCCCAGCTAATCCGAACGGCTTGCCGCCGTTAATGTCCGCGCGCGAGGTGATCTCGACGCGAGTGACGCGCGCTTCGGCAAGCAGCGCGGCCGTGAAAAAAAGGATTAGGCAAGTGAAAGAGAAAACGATTCGGCGCATAACGGGTCTCCTAGATTCTAGAGAGGCTACACCCTCAAACGGATCCGACGAGAGAGATACTTTGCGTCTTTGCGCCTTTGCGTGAAACCTCGGTTGCTGAGTGCAACATTGAGAGTAAGACGAAGGGAGTTTCACGCAAAGGCGCAAAGGCGCAAAGGAAAGCAAAATTTCCCGCAAGCAACTTGACTCTAACCATAACTTCCATCGTTAAGAGTTCCAGTGTCCTGATTCTTCAAGTAAGGCTCGCAGATACTGTTGCCAAATGGCCGGCAGCGAATGAGTGCCATGCCCGCGCGTCTGATCGCTGATCGGGATCAGGATGTAGCGTCCGCGTTTGACGCGCTTGATGTTTTGTTCCATCAATCCCAGCTCCGGTGGGTTGATTAGATCGTCGGCAGAGTTTATGGCCGCGAGCGGCGCCTTGATGGTTTCCAGTTGCGTTGAGGGATTGTATTCACGCGAAGCGTCGAATTGATAGAGCATATCGTTGGCATCGGCGCGCGCGACCGCAGCCTTCACGCGGTCTTCGTAGAACTTGTCAGCCGCGTCGCGCGTGGGCGCCTGCTTCTGCCACTGCAGCGGCACGCTGCCCATCAACAACAGAATGTTTTCGGCGGCGATTAGACCTTGCTGTGGTTGCGTCTTGTATTCGCCGCCATTCCAGGCCGGGTCGTTACGAATCGCATCCATGAGCATGCGGCGCATCATGCGATTGCGTCCGGCGATTTCTACCGGATTGCTCGCCAGCGGCATCAATGCGTCCATGAAATCCGGATAGGCTTCGCCCCACACCCAGGTCTGCATCCCGCCCATCGAAGTGCCCATCACCAGACGCAGGTGATTCACGCCGAGTTTCTCCGTGAGCAGTTGATGGTGCGCCGCAACCATGTCGTCGTAAGTGTAGTGTGGAAATCGCGCGTGCAAGCGATCGCTCGGCTTACTCGATCCGCCATGGCCGATTCCATCAGGCAAAATAATGAAATAGCGCGTGGCGTCGAGCAGTTGTCCGGGACCAAACAGCACGCCGGCAAACTGCGCCGAAAGGAATTGCGTCCCTGCTCCACCGGTGCCGTGAAGAATCAGCACCGCATTGCGGACCACACCGGAAGCATCACGAACCGGAGTGCCGATCGTGCGGTAGTGGACTTTCAATTCCGGCAGAACCTCGCCGCTGCGAAAACGAAAGTTGGGGATCACATGATCGCCTTCGACAGGCGCGGGGTAGTTTCTTGCCGGCGCGACTTGAGCCGACACGCTGACGGAAATCCCGCAGATTAGAAAGAGCAACAATAAACCTCGTCGCATAAGCGTCTCCTTTAGATTCGAGAATACGGTTCTCTCTCCGTCGATTGCGGCGAATTGTATATCACACTTTTGTCCGGGTTATTGACTTCTATGCACAGTCGGAATATTGAACGCTGATCGGACCGGGACGCGAGCGTCGCTCAATGTGGCTCGATCTCCTGGCCAACGATTCGCACGGTTTCGAAAACTATTTTGCTGAAAGTGAACAGTTGATGAGAAAAGTGGACGCGCGCCCGCATCCGGGAAAGTTCAACGAGACTTTCACCCGGGACGATCTAATGAAGATGCACGGGGATCACTTTGTGAAGTTCATCGACCTGGCCAACAAGCACGATTCCGAACGCAAATTTGCCAATGAGTTTACGCGCCGGATGTTCTGATCAATAGATGAGATCGGGGCAGGATTCACATCAGCACGTCTGCCGAAAAGAACGTAATGGGGATCGAACCTGGGACCTGGAGTGACACAGTACCCTTCGGCTGAGAACAGGTCACCATTCGCAAAGGCCTGGCGTACCGCCGAATAATCTCCATACCTGCCAGCGTTCGCACTACTCGCGCATAGCGAGTAAACCACTCCCTGGCCTATTATCCCTACTGCCGGGCTCCCAAAAAAATTGCCACCACCAAAGGCTAGAGATAAACCAACCACACCGTTTACACTAGTTGTGAGAGATGGCAGTCCAAACGCGAAATTGGCATTCCAAAGCTGGGTTTGCTCGATCACGCTAAAATTTGAATGGCGAATGCGCACCAGTTGAACGTGAGCCTGGGGGAAGCCACCGCCCCGGCCTGCGCCCCACGCGATCCAGATTTCATCAACCCCTGCTAAATTAAATACTCTGGTTCCGGTTGGGCCTGTGTAAAACAAACTCGCTAGCCAATCGGTGCCGTCCGGCGAGGTCGATGTATACTCAACGGGATAGCTATTCACAGGGACGTCTCGCCAAAAATAACTGTTTGACCCCTCCTTCAACGAGAAAATCCGCAGCCGGCCGATTTCAGGAACACCAGGCCAAAAAATTTCATTCCCTGCATTCTGAACGAGATGGCGGCCATAGGCCGATGTTCCGTCCGCCGGATTCGTAAAACCGATATGGATCGTGGCCCCGTCGCGCAACTCAGTGAGGGGAATACGCGCCACCAGGAGACCGCCGGCGCCGTCGACGCTCACGTAGAGGAAGTTGTCGCCAACCGCCAAATCCGGAAAGTCCATCGAGTTGTTGCCCAGGTTAAAGAGTGCACTCGTTAAGTCCCAGTATGTCCAGGCTGTACCCTTACTGGCGATAAGTGCTTCGGGGCTGGCTGAAGCGATACGTAGCCTGTTTTGGCCGTTTGCGCCACTCCGAAAAAGCATAAGCCATATAAAGCGGTTGACGCTGTGGCTGTAATGGACAACCTGATCACAACAAAGCCCACCATCAAAGTTGTTTGGAAATATCGTGGTCGGATCAAGCTGTCGAAACGTGCTGCCCCCGTCTGTGGAGAAAGAAGCATAAGTGTTGCCCGTAGCGAGAACCGTTTGCGGTCCGTTGAAAACGAATCCGCCGCTTGCCCCACTCGGGTCATTGGGTACCCCGCCAGTGCTACCAAACGCAGTGTTTCTTACGAACACCACTTCCTGGCCCTGGGGCGCCAGCTCGTGAGAAGCTGTCATTGAAGTGTCTAAAAACATCGTCGGATGACTGGTTTCTGGCTGTTTGATGGGGCCCTGATCTCTCCAGGTATCAGAACCCGCAACCAATACGCGGCCCGCCTCTACGGTTGTTGCTGTCGTCGTCGGCCTCAAGTTGCCCCGACGCCTGCCGGTTGGAACCGGGGGGCCAGGCGCGTTTACCTCAGGCGGGAACACGGCATCTCTGTGTGGATAAGACGCACCACTCACCGAATTAGGCCTGGCCTCAGTCGTACTAATCCGGGCCGAGCCTGGCGCGGAGGGCGGCAGGCTGATGTATCGATGCACCGAGAATGTAAGGGTCTTTCCTTCAACTACATATTTTCCCTTTACCTCCAACAGGTATCGCTGATTTCGTAGTAAACGAGGTCCCAAAAACGCCGCCTCGCCAACAGTTCTTACCCTTAACATTAGATTTCCAAGTGCGACGGGGAAGGCGGTGGGTCTAATGAGCTTGGCGGACTGCAAACTAATCGCTGTAATCTCTACGTTGTAAGCCGTGGCTGTACCGTTGTTAACGATCGGAAACGCAATAAGCAGGGTATTGCGATCTTCAATGGCTATGCCAGGCTGGTCCATTGAGAGAATGACCGGGGACGACTGGGAAAAACCGTTTTGCGTGAGCGCGAGAAAGAAAAAAGCTACAAACACAATCTGTGCTCGAATCATAGTAAACATGAGGTTCACCTCCGGCAGTAGTTTGAACTGACTCGAGAAAGGATTCCTCGGGGCTGGTTACGGGAGCATGCAATACAGCAGGCTCCGAGGACCAGCGCGTTAACTGCGCCAGAGGCTATGCCAGTTTTTGCCGCAAGTCAATGGTTCCAGCGTCTCAATTCGGATAAGGGAAATAGGACAGACGCTCCAAGAGATATTGGCCGAGGCTCGCGCCGGCAGGTTCGGTTTTAGGTAATTCCTTGAATTCAATGTTGAGCCGAGCAGGACTCAAACTTCCGAACGCAAATTCGCCAACGACTTCACGCGCCGGATGTTCTGGGGTAAGTGACGGAGCGCACAAAACCGACATGTCACGCGCGGCGCCGGGTAGTGGGGTATTACATCGGTCGAAATTCCCGCCAAGCGAGCGTGTGAACACTGAGGGAGCTATTAACGGCCTAAATTCGTCGCCAGAGCTTCTAGACCTTCCTTCACAATCTGCTCATTCGAGTACCGTTTGTCGTCGCACTCCCAGAAGAAGCCGCGATCATCCATGCCCGCAAGAAACCTCCAATGGGTAGGTTCATATTCAGGCTCGAACCCTTCGGCAAAAACTTGAGCGGCGTCGCGACGTAAGCCACTTACCATGTCAAAGCGGTAAGGAGAGAATCCTTGCGTCAATTCTAAGCATATGGCGAACTGGCCCGCCCTAAGCTCGTGAGTGGCGGCGTTGTACTGAAACTCTGGGTCATCTGCATCCTTGTCTGCGTTGATCGTTTCGCCGCGCGCCGCAAACAACGCTTCAATCTTTTCGAGTTCTCCCTTTCCATTCTTATCAGCTTGTCGCTGAAAATCGGCAGCAAGTTGTTGTTCGCCAGCAGCCGCGTCAGATTCGGCCCTCTTTGTCTCTCGCGCTAGTCTTATCTGTTCGGCTATTGGGTCTTTAGGATCATCGGAACTCATGGGCCAGATGTTACTGCCGTGCCAGGGGAATCCACAAGGAACCCCAGCAACACAGAATTACCCCACTATCCGGCACCGTGCATGCTTGCCAGTTCCGAGCACCTTAGCGAATAATATTGATTGGTTCTCGGCAACTGACCTCGGTGGAGGCTAATCATGAGTACGAACAAGGAACAGTTTGTCATAGACGAAAGCGGCAACAAGACGGCCGTGCTGCTGGAAGTTGAGCGATACGTCGAACTGCTCGAAGCGCAAGAAGAACTTGAATCCATCCGAGCCTACGATGAAGCGAAAGCCTCTAACGACGAACCCATCCCATTCGCCCAAGCCGTCAAAGAGATCCAGAGCGATTAGATGGAGTACGACGTTTTCATCCTCCGTCGAGCGCAAAGAGGACTCACAAACCTGTTGGTCTTGCGAAAAGTTACTCAGAGGCTTGAGCAAAAGCTCGCAGATGCCGGTCGCGTTCTCAACGTACAAAAAAAGATTTCCGCGGCGGCGCGCTTCATGACAAACCCATGACACTTGGCGCTGCGCACTGCCTAAAATGTGCGCGTGCTCGACCAACTGGTCATCCTTAATCTTCGGCGCGAGGCAAAGGACAAGATGCCCACCGTCCTCAACGGCCTCGACTGGCGAACCTGCCTGCGACGAATTTCGTTCCTTAACGAAACGGAAAACGCGTCGCTGATTACGGCGGCTGAGAACGAGGGAGCGCTCGCGTCAACCGTCGAAATCTATCGCGGAGAAGAAAGTTACAGATTTCTGCTCGAAGTGATCTGCGGATTGAATTCGCCGTTGGTAGGCGAGACGGCGGTGTTGGGCCAGTTCCGGGAGTTTGTCGCGCACGCAAAATTTCCCAACACCTCGTGGGGACGGACGCTGCGGCAAGTAACGTCGAACCTGCTGGTCGATGCCAAGCGCGTGCGCCACGAACATCTTCAGGGACTCGGGAGTCAATCCTACGGCAGTCTGGTTCGATATCACGTGGCGCAAATGCCGATGGTCGCGTTGCTTGGCGGCGGCCAACTGGCGCGCGAGATTCTTCCCTGGTTGATCGGCAAGACCAGGGTGCGATTGTTTTATCGCAACCGGCCTCACGCGCAAGAGCTGCTGGCCGATTATCCCGAGATTCAGTTAGATCAATTCTCGCTGGCTGACGCAGGTTGGGAGCAGGATGAAACAGGACTGGTAATCGCTGCTCCGCTCGAAGCCGTCGAGGTTGAACGCTGGGTTGGAAAGCAGGGCTTGAGCTTCTCGCTGTGTCTTGATCTGCGCGGCGACGCCGAAACTGATCCGGTCTCTCTTTCGTTTCTGGTTATCAAGTTATCGGAACTATTCGACGCGCTGCGCAACGAGCGACAAAGATTGGCAGGCCGGGTCGCCGCCGCGCGCGCGGAAATCAAACTGTTGGCGCAACGCCAGGCAGAGCAAGCCCAGTTCCGGCCGTTCGGATGGGAAGACCTATGCGCTTGACGATCGCGTCGCGGCGCAGTGAGCTGGCGCGCATTCAGGCATATCAAGTTGGGGACGCGCTGCGACTGGCCGCTCCGCAGATCGAAATCAGCTACTCCTTCCACGAATCTCTCGGCGATCGAAATCAAAACGATCCACTCTGGCAAATGCCTGAGAAGGGAGTCTTCACGCAGGATTTTCGTGAAGGTCTGTTGCGAGGCGACTTCGATCTGGTAGTTCACTCCTGGAAAGACCTCGCGATTGAAGACGATCCTGACACGGAAATCGCGGCGACGCTGCCGCGCGCAGACGCGCGCGATCTCTTGCTGGTGCCGGGAAGTCGTTGGTCCGAGGTCGAGCGCGCCGGGGCGATGTCAATTCTCACGTCATCGCCGCGTCGCAGCTACAACCTTGATTCGTTTTTGCGTACCGCTTTGCCGGCTGAGTTGCGCGAGTTGAAGTTCATCGACGTGCGCGGCAATGTGCCGACGCGCGTACGCAAGCTCTTTCAGTCAGAGACGGACGGATTAATCGTCGCCAAAGCCGCTATTGATCGTTTGCTCGAAGCTAAGCAAGACGAGTTTGCCGCGACCCAGGCGGAACTGCGAAGGGCGCTAACGCAATGTCGTTGGATGGTCTTGCCGCTGAGCGCGAATCCTGCGGCGCCGGGGCAGGGAGCTTTGGCGATCGAAATCGCACGCCGGCGTGCTGATTTGCGCGAGTTGCTCGCGCTGATTAATTGCGCCGAAACGTTCGCCGTGGTGACTCGCGAACGCGAAATCCTCCGAGGCTACGGCGGCGGCTGTCATCAGAAAATTGGCGTCAGTGTCTTGCGTCGCCCCTTCGGCGAAATCACTTTTCTGCGCGGCGTGACAGACGATGGACGCACGCTGGACCGTTGCTCGCTGCAATCATCAAAGCCGAGGCCGTCGAAAGTCTCTAGAGAACAGATGTGGCCCCTGAAGTTGTCAGATGCGGATTGGTTCACGCGCGAGGCGATTCCGTCGAGCGCGGAGAAACCAATTGCGCTTTGGATTGCTAAAGCTGACGCATTGCCGAATGATTGGCGGGTCAGGGCAGAGCAGATGGTCTGGGCCAGCGGAGTGCAAACCTGGAAGCGGCTGGCGCAACGCGGCGTCTGGGTCAATGGCTGTGCTGAAAGCTTGGGCGAACACGAGTCACCCAACCTTGAGGCACTCGCCGGTTCGGATGCGCATTGGCAGAAGCTGACGCACGCGGACGGTTATGCGGATGGCGCGATGCCGACGGTGGCGACCTATCGTCTGGTCCCAGGGAACGGCCATCTGAACCTTGAAGGCAAGACGGATTTCTTTTGGAAGAGCGGATCAAGTTTCGAGTATGCTTTCTCGCTCAATCCCTGGCTCAAGCAGATGACGCACTCTTGCGGGCCCGGCAATACGCAGCGCATCCTGGAGAGAAACGGAATTGAGCCTTTTGTGTTTCTCGATCACGCGCAATGGCTGGAGGAGATGTCCTTGTAATGAAACGTCTGATGCGACTGCGAGCTTCGCAGCACTTGCGTGATTTGTGCGCCGAGACGGAATTCAACCGCGCGCAATTAATTCAACCCTTCTTTGTTGTGGAAGGGCTTAAAAACGATGAGCCAATCCCCGGGCTGCGCGGCAATGTTCGTCACAACACTACCTCGGCTTTGAAGCAGATCGAAAAAGATTTCGCCGCTGGCGTCACCCAGTTTTTGCTTTTCCCAGTGCCGGCTGAGAAGAAGGAGAGTGCTTTTGCTCATGATTCCACCGGGAAGGCCATTTCTGAAATTCGCCGGCAGTTTGGCGACGGTTTATGCTTGTGGGTTGATACGTGTCTGTGCTCTTACACGACGCATGGTCATTGCGCGGTGCTAGGCGACAAGGGAATCAATCATGCGGCGACGCTTGACGAGTTGGCGAAGTCAGCGGTGGCATTTGCGGAAGCCGGCGCTGATGGCATCAGTCCCAGCGACATGATGGATGGACGCGTTGCTCGCATTCGCGCGGCCCTGGACGAAGAAGGTTTCGATCTGGTGCCGATCATGAGCTACAGCACAAAGTTTGCCAGTAATTTCTACGGGCCTTTTCGTAATGCTGCCGACTCAGCGCCGCAGTTCGGCGATCGTCGTCATTACCAGCTCGATGTGCGCAATCGCTCGGACGCAATCAACGCCAGCCGTCGCTGCGCGGAAGAAGGCGCGGACTTGTTGATGGTCAAACCCGGCATGACTTCGCTGGATTTGATTCGACCGATTCACGAGCAAACCGGACGACAAGTTGGCGCGTATCAAGTGAGCGGAGAATACGCCGGCCTGGCGTTGCTGGCTGAGCAAGGACTAATTAAGTTCGAAGAGGCTCTGCTCGAGACCTGGCACGTATTCAAACGCGCCGGCGCGCAATACATCATCACTTACGGCGCGCGCTATGCGCGGCAATTGGGGATCGGAAGGTAGGAATTCTCCCTCTCCCTTTGGGAGAGGGTTGGGGAGAGGGTCTTAGGACGGCTACGCTAAAGCCCTCACCCTTACCCTCTCCCAAAGGGAGAGGGAATAGATGACAATGACTCCTCAAAAAGCGATCGCTGACGATCTTTCACGCGAACACTTCGCGCGCGCTCTCCGCATTTCGCCCGGCGGCGTTCACAGTCCGGTGCGCGCATTCAAAGGAGTCGGTGGCACGCCCATCTTCTTTCGCAGCGCGCAAGGCGCGAAGATGACGTCAGTTGACGGGCGCGAATACATAGACTTCTGTCAGAGCTTTGGTCCGCTGATGCTCGGCCACCGCGACGTGGACGTCAGCGAAGCAGTGCGGGAAGCGATCGAGATCGCGTGGAGCTTTGGCGCGTGCGAACCTTACTCACTTGAGCTCGCTGAATGGATTACTTCGCGGCTGCCTTGGGTTGAGATGCTGCGCTTCGTTTCTTCCGGAACGGAAGCGGTGATGAGCGCTCTGCGCGTAGCCCGCGGGGCGACCGAAAGAAACAGGATTCTCAAGTTCGAAGGTTGTTATCACGGCCATTCGGATTCGTTGCTGGTAAAAGTGGGCAGCGGTTTGGCCGGCGTTGCGGCCAGCTCGAGCGCTGGAGTTTCATCCGCGGTTGCGGCGGAAACGTTGGTCGCGCCGCTTGACGATGAGAATAGCGTGCGCAAGATTTTTGCTGAACACGGTAAAGACATTGCTGCTGTAATCTTGGAACCGCTGCCCGCGAATTACGGCTTGCTGATCCAGCGGCGCGAGTTCATCGAAGAGACAGTCAGGATTGCCCGAGCGCACGGCAGTTTGGTGATCTTTGACGAAGTGATTTCAGGATTTCGCGTGGCGCTGGGCGGCATGGCTGAGGTTCTTGGGATGCGACCCGATCTGGTTTGCTATGGCAAAGTAATCGGCGGCGGCTTTCCGGTTGCTTGTTATGGCGGACGAAAGGATCTGATGGAGTTAGTTGCGCCTGAAGGGCCGGTTTATCAGGCCGGCACGTTAAGCGCCAACCCCGTCGGAATGCGAGCCGGGCTGGCCACGCTGCAGAAGATCGAAAATGTGAAAGCTTATGAGAAACTGGAAGAGAAGACTGCGCGGTTCTGCGACGAGCTGGCCGCAGGGCTGGAACAGCGCGGCTTGCCTTTTCAGTTGACGCGGGCAGCGTCGATCTTCTGGTTGCATGCGCAGACGAAAGATACGATTCGGCGAATCGATCAAATTCCAGCCCATCATTCGTCGCTGTTCGCGCGCATTTTTCACGGCGCCTTGTCTCGTGGCATTTACCTGGCGCCGAGTGGTTATGAAGTTAATTTCATGTCGCTGGCCCATTCAGATGACGTGCTCGAACGAGCACATGATGCAATTCTGTCGGCAGTTGAGGAGTCGCAATTGCAGAGGACTTAGCGGCGGGTAGAAAACTCCTTCTCCCTCTGGGAGAGGGAAAACGAATACTTAGTACGTCGGAATACATTGAGGACTGAACGAAAACGCAATTGGATCGTCATCGCACTGGTCGGGCTGTGGGTTGTGTTCACGGTTACGCTCGCCGGCTGGTGGTTGATATTTGGTCTGCGTCAACTTGATCTGCTCAAGCGTTTGAACCTCGAGGGTGCGGTTGACCTGCATCGTCATTACCAAATGCTGCTGTGGGAAGGCGGCATTCTGATCGCATCGTTAATCGGCGGCGGGCTGGCGTTGTTCTACTACGCGCGGCGCGAACAAAAGCGTCATGCCCAGGTGGAAGAATTCTTTGCGGCATTCACGCATGATGCGAAAACGGCTTTGGCCAGTCTGCGCCTGCAAGCGGAAAGTTTGCGTGAAGACTTTGCCGGTGCCGAACCAAGCCCCTTGCTGGATCGCTTGTTGAGTGACACGCTGCGGCTGCAGCTACAGTTAGAGAACTCACTTTTTCTGGTGAACCTGACGCGCGGCGCGCTTTTTTTCGAACCGATTAGACTCGGCGATCGGATCGACGCCTTGCGGCATCATTGGCCAGAGTTGACCATCACGCAAGACGGCGACGGGGTCACGATGGCCGATACGCGCGCCCTGGAAAGCATCCTGACTAATCTCGTGCAGAATTCCGTCATGCATGGCCAGGCGACTCAGGTCGAGGTTTCAGTGAAGCAAGGCGGCGATGGGCGTCTGAGCGTGCGCGTCACCGACAACGGTTGCGGCTTTCAGGGCGATTCCAGCCAACTCGGCAAGCTTTTCGTGCGGCACGCGCGCAGTAGCGGCAGCGGGGTCGGGCTCTACATCGCGCGGCAATTACTGAAGCGAATGAACGGCGCGATTAGTTTTCGGAGCGCAAACGCCGGCGGCTTTGTGGCCGAACTGGATTTTCCCAACGTCGAGGCCGCGGAATCAGAGCGCGTCACGAAACGAGCAAGTTATGAAGCGACTGTTGCTGGTCGAAGATGATCGCTCGCTGGGCGCGACCCTGCGCGAACGCCTGCTGCGCGAAAAGTATGAGGTCGCGTGGGTCGAGACCAAGCAGCGAGCGTTGAAAAAGCTGGGCGAAGGCCTTTGGGATTTGGTCATTCTCGACATCGGCTTGCCGGACGGCTCTGGTTTCGAGCTGGCGCGCCACATCAAAGGAAGCACTTCGCTGCCCGTGATGTTCATGACCGCGCTCAGCACCGCCGAACACCGTTTGGAAGGATTCGAAATCGGCGCGGAAGAATTCATTCCCAAGCCGTTTCATTTGCAGGAGCTGCTGCTGCGCGTCAAGCACGTGCTCGACAGTCATCCGGTGCGCCGGCGCATCGCCTGTAACGGTCGCGTGATTGAATTGGAGACTCGCGTGATCGTCCAGCCGGATGGCCGGCGTGAACATCCGGCCGCACGCGACTTTGAACTGCTGCAACTCCTGATCACCAGCAGTCCGCGCGTCATCAGTCGCAATCAGATTCTCGATGAGTTGTGGGGAGAGGACAAGTTTCTCAATCAGCGCACGGTGGACAACATGGTCGTGCGTCTGCGGCAGTTGCTCGGCGACACGGAAAGCAAATGCATCCGCTCGGTCCGGAGCATCGGATATCAATGGCACGGCGACGCTGAAGAAGGTTGATTGATGGTAACGGCGGTCAAAGAGCAAGTCGGCAACGCGCGTTTTCAAAACGCGCTGGCGCGCCGCGCGCAGTCCGTTCCGCCGATCTGGTTGATGCGCCAGGCGGGGCGCTATCACAGACACTATCAAGCGCTCCGGCAGAAGCATTCATTCATGGATCTGTGCAAGAAGGCTGAGCTGGCTGCGGAAGTTGCGCTCGGGCCGGTGCTGGATTTTGATTTCGACGCGGCAATACTTTTCAGCGATCTGCTTTTTCCCCTCGAAGCATTGGGCATGGGATTGGACTACACGGATCGGGGGCCGCAGCTTGGGTGGAAGCTCGATCCGGGAACGTTCTCGCAACTCCGCTCAGTTGAAGACGCGTGGCCGCATCTGCTGTTTCAGGGCGAGGCGGTGCGCGCGACGCGCGCGTGTCTGCCGGAAGATCGCAGCCTGATCGGTTTTGTCGGCGGGCCGTGGACGTTGTTCGTTTATGCGGTTGAGGGTTCGCATGCCGGTTCACTGACGGCTTCGAAGAAGCTTCTGTCTTTGTTTCCGCGATTCTGCGAAGTAATGGTTCCTTTGCTCGCTCGAAGCATCGAGCTGCAACTAAACAACGGTGCGGAACTGGTGATGATCTTTGATACGGCCGCGGGTGAGTTGCCGCCTGAAATTTTCGCAGCCGAAGTGATACCGCAACTGCAATTCCTAACGCAGAAACACTCATCGCGAATTGGGTATTACTCGAAGGGCACTCAACCGGCGCATTTGCGTCCCTTCCTTTTCACTCAAGGTGGCCTCGCGGGAATTGGCGTGGATTATCGCTGGGACATGTCCGAGGCGCTCGGAATGTTTCCCCACGGTTTTGTGCAAGGGAACTTCGATCCTGCTTTGTTGCTATGCGAGCCTGACGAACTGAGAGCGCGCTTGCATCGCTATCTTAGTCCGTTGGTAACTCACGAGTGCCGAGGTTGGATTTGTAGTCTGGGTCACGGAGTGTTGCCGGGTACGCCGGAAGAAAACGTACGAATCTTTGTTGAAACGGTTCGAGAGGTAATGCAGTGACTGATTTGTTTGCCAAATACGACGTCCCGGCGCCGCGCTATACCAGTTATCCGACAGTTCCTTTCTGGACCGACTCGCCGACGACTGCGCAATGGCTGAACGAATTAAACGCGGCGTGCGATGACGAGTCGACGACGTGGTCGCTGTATTTTCATCTTCCCTTCTGTGAAACGCTCTGCACCTTCTGCGCCTGCAACACGGTCATCACGCGCGATCACGGACGCGAAGAAGGCTACATTGATCTTCTCTCAAAGGAGTGGGGCCTTTATCTCGATCGGGTTCCGGCCTTGCGACGGCGTCCGCTGCTCGGATTGCATCTTGGCGGCGGCACGCCGACATTTTTCTCGGCGGAAAATCTGGAACGGATCTTAAAACCAATCCTGGCCGACACTCAAGTGCCTGCTGACGGGTTCGAAGCTTCGGTGGAAGTTCATCCCGGCCACACGACTCGCGAACAGTTGGTAGCGCTGCGGCAGCTTGGTTTCACGCGCATCTCGATTGGCGTTCAGGATTTCGATCCTGAGGTGCAAAGACTGGTAAATCGACACCAACCTTACGAGGTCACCAAATCCATCACGGACGTGGCGCGCGAACTCGGTTACACCTCGGTCAATTACGATTTGATCTACGGACTGCCGCGCCAGAACCCTGAGAGTTTTGCTGCGACAGTTGAGAAGACGATCGAGTTGCGGCCTGATCGAATCGCGCTCTACAGCTTTGCGCGCGTACCGTGGATCAAGCCGGCGCAGCGCAGTTACAAGGACGAGGATTTGCCGCGGGCCGGTGAGAAACGGGCGCTCTACGAACTGGCTCGTGAGATGTTGGCCCGTGCGAATTATGTTGAGATCGGAATGGACCACTTTGCGCTGCCGCACGATGGCATGGCGGAAGCGCAGCGTAAAGGAACTTTGCACCGAAACTTCCAGGGCTACACTGAGACGCGTACGCAAGTGCTGCTGGGTCTGGGAGTCAGCGCCATTTCCGAGACTCCCACTTGCTTTCATCAAAACGAAAAGGCTTTTCCGGTTTACGAACGGCGAGTTCGGCAAGGAGAAATTCCAACGCTTCGCGGACATTTACTTTCTGATGAGGATCGCCGCTTGCGCGAACAGATTCTCACCTTCATGACCAGCTTCGAGGTTGACTTGCAGCCAGAGCAACGCGATGACGCCAGGATTTATCTCGAACCGCTGATTAGCGATGGCCTGGTTGAGGTTGACGACCAGAAATTGATCCTGACGGAACGCGGGCGGCCATTCCTGCGCAATGCCTGCATGTTCTTCGATCAGCGTCTGCGTCAGCAAGAGCAACGGCCGCAAGTTTTCTCTCAAGCGCTCTAGTAGTTTGCTGAAAACTCCCTCTCCCCCTGGGAGAGGGCTGGGGAGAGGGACTGAGACGGCGTATGAGATGGCCGCTGCGCCTCACGCCCTCTCCCTAACCCTCTCCCAACGGGAGAGGGGAATTCTCTAAAGAAGCTTCTTCAAGCGTTCACTTCGGTATGCAAACAATCAAAGTCGTCGGCGCCGGTTTCTCGGGATTGGTAACGGCTTACTATCTCGTTAAAGACGGCTTCAAGGTTCAGATTTGCGAGCAGAGCTCGCGCGCCGGCGGTCTAATCAGAACAATTCACACGCCGCATGGGTTGGTTGAAACCGCGGCCAACGGTCTGCTCAATTCAGCGCGCCTCGAAGCGTTGTGCGCCGACATTGGAGTGCCGCTGCTGGCAACGCGGCGCGACGGCCGCAAGCGATTCATTTATCGTGGCAAGCCGAGACAGCTCCCGCTTAATGTTTCGGACGTTTTCAAACTTGGCGTCAGACTAGCCGCGAGCGCAACCAGTTTGCGTCCGCGGCAATTCGAAACGATTACCGAGTGGGGAAGGCGCGTGCTTGGAAAAGGAGCGACGAATTATCTTTTGGTTCCCGCGCTGGGAGGGATTTATGCGGGAGATCCCGAACGGCTCAGCGCCAGTTTGATATTTGGCCGCGCCGCATTACCCGATCACTTGCGAACAAATCGGCCGGCGCGAGCGAAGGTGCGCGGCACGGTCGCGCCGCCGCAGGGCATGCAGCAACTGATCGACGGACTCTGCGTTTATCTCAAACGCGCCGGCGTGGAATTTGCTTTCAATTGTCAGGCGCGGGCGGAGGCAAACGAGCCAACAGCGGTTTGTCTTTCAGCCCGAACCGCCGCGGCGTATCTTGCCGACATAGCGCCGGAAGTCAGCCAGGCTCTGCACGGCATTGAAATGTTGTCGCTCGTCACAGCGACGTGTTTCTACTCCGCTGAGGCTGCCCGGCTGAAAGGCTTTGGTTGTTTGTTTCCTCGCGATCAGGGTTTTCGCGCGCGGGGCGTGCTCTTCAATGATTGCATCTTCGAAGGGCGCGGACCGGCGCATGCTGAGACTTGGATCTTTGGCGGCGCACTCGATCCTGAAGTTGTGAACTTAAGCGATCAGGATCTGGCGCAATTGATCGCGGACGAGCGTAAACGATTCTTTGGTCATAACGATCCTGTTTTGGGCGTCCAAATAACTCGGTGGCCGAAAGCGCTACCGCACTACTCAATCGATCTCGAACGGATTCTGACGACGCTTCCGCCGCCACCACCCAACATTGCCCTCGTCGGAAATTATCTCGGCCGGATTGGTCTGGCGAAGATTCTTGAGCGCGCGGCGTCGGTCGCGCAGGAATTCCGCAACCGGGGCAGTAGCCCGACCGTTAGGGAGGGCTCGCTTTGAAGCAAATCGGAGTGTTGCTGATTAATCTCGGAACGCCGGACGCGCCCACGCCGGAAGCTGTCGGCCGTTACCTGCGCGAGTTCCTGATGGATGGTTTTGTGATCGACGTACCGAAACCGTTGCGCTGGTTTCTGGTCAACATCATGATCGTGCCACGTCGCAAAGGACAGTCGGCGAAAGCGTATCAGAAAGTTCAGTTGCCGGGAGGTTCGCCTTTGCTCGTGTACACACGTGAGCTGGCAGAAAAAGTTGCCGCGCGACTTGCCGTTGACGGCAACGACTTCGTCGTCGAGTACGCGATGCGCTACGGCAATCCTTCGATTGCGAGCGCCCTCGAACGCCTGCGTACGCACGATATCTCGCGCATCATCGTGATGCCGATGTATCCGCAGTACGCTGAGTCGAGTTACCAGACCGCCGTTGTGGAAACAAAGAAAAGAGCAGGAGAGTTCGGGCTCGCCGATCGCTTAACGTTTTGCCCGCCGTTCTACCAGCGAGCAGATTTCATCAAAGCCTGCGCCGGACGCGTCCGCGATGGTGTCGAAGCCTGGCCGGTCGAGCATTTTGTTTTCAGTTTTCACAGCTTGCCGGTTCGCCATCTGAAAAGACTCGACGCGACGCAGGCCCACTGTCTGGTTAGGTCGGATTGCTGCGACACAATCAGCGCCGTCAATCAGAACTGCTATCGCGCGCAGTGCATTTTCACGGCCCGGGCGATTGCCCGCGAGCTTGGATTGAGAGACGATGGCTTCACAATTTCGTTTCAGTCTCGACTCGGAAAAGCAGAGTGGCTGGGACCACAAACTGAAAGTGTTTTGAGCAAGTTGGCGCAAGCCGGCGTCAAGCGCGTGGCTGTCTCGTGCCCATCGTTTGTGGCCGATTGCCTCGAGACATTGGAAGAGATAGGCATTCGCGCTCGCGATAATTTCATTCAGGCCGGCGGCCAGGAATTGCGTCTGATTCCGTCGCTTAATTCTGGTCTCGTTTGGGTTGAGACCCTTGTCGGCTGGATTCGGGAACTTTGTGTCTAGCTGTAAAATAAAACGCCGCTACTGAGCTTGGCTCTATTACGGTTTAGTTAGCCAGGCTGGCCCACTGGCAGAGGCGACCTTTACTCAGTTCTCAATTGGCAAAGAGTCATGATCTCTGTAAGCTGCTTGAACCCGGATCGGTGATCAGAAATATGCGGAGCGATATGAAAAAGGGTGGACACAGAACCCGCTTGACGCTGATGCGCGCCTTTGTTCTGTTGTCTGTCTTAGCGGTCGCTACGTCGATATCAGCGCGAGCGAAGTTCGCAACGAGGGTTGAGGGCATGCCTGGCTGGGTGCAGAAAGCAGGCGCGAGGCATACACCCGATGGGCGCCAGGTTTTTTTGGCGAACTCTTTTGGCGCGATTGGTGACGGTGTTCAGAAGTCCACCACGGCGATCCAGCAAGCGATAGACGCTTGCTCAAGAGCGGGCGGTGGGATCGTGACTTTCAAGCCCGGGCGATACGTTACCGGAGCGCTGTTCATCAAGAGCAACGTACACCTGCGCATCGACGAAGGCGTCACCTTACTCGCAAGCCAAAACGATGAGGACTACCCTTTGATTTTTACGCGCGTGGCGGGCATCGAGATGAAATGGCCCGCGGCTTTAATCAATGTGAACGATCAGAAAAGCGTGAAACTGTCGGGTGATGGCGTCATTGATGGGCGCGGCGAAATGTGGTGGGACAGGTATCGAAATCTGCGTGTTGATTATGAGTCCCGTGGACTGCGCTGGGCGGCTGACTACGATGCCCAGCGGGTACGGCTAATGGTGATTTGGAAGTCGACCGACGTTACAGTTGAAAATCTTACTTTGAAGCGCTCAGGCTTTTGGACCGTGCAGGTCGTCTATTCGGATCATGTGACCGTGGATGGAATTAAGATCAGGGACAACAACGGGCCAAGCACCGACGGCGTTGACATTGACTCGTCGCGCTACGTGCTGGTAGAGAACTGCGACATTGACAATAACGACGATGACATTTGCCTGAAAGCGGGACGCGATTCCGACGGGTTGCGCGTCAACCGACCGACTGAATACATCGTGATCCGAAACAACATCATGCGGCGCGGTAACGGCGTGATCTCGTTCGGCAGCGAAACTTCCGGCGGCATTCGTAAAGTAGTCGCCTATCACAACCACGCCATCGGCACCGGTGAAGGCATCCGCTTTAAATCCGCCAGGACGCGTGGCGGTTATGTGGAAGATGTCCTGATTCGCGATTTGAAGATGGAGAACGTGTCGATGCCATTCACGTTCACTCTGAACTGGGATCCGAGCTACAGCTATCCCACGATTCCGAACGAGACGCAAGATATGCCGCCGTACTGGCGCGTCCTGACCACGCCGGTCACACCGCCCGAACGCGGGCTATGCGAGTTTCGCAACATTACTATCAAAGATGTCAGGGTCGTGGGCGCGGCTCGCATATTCTCGGCCGTGGGCCTTCACGAGAAGCCTATTACTAATGTGAAGTGGGTAAACATGACAGCCAGCGCATACGAGGCCGGGCTCATCGAAAGCGCGCGGAACTGGACCATGAAAAACGTTACACTCCACACCACTGACGGCAAGCCTTTGACGATTACCGACTGCAAGAACGTGGCAACGCCTAAAATAATCAGGAGCAAACAAGCGCGCTCAAGCAGATGATAGGAATCTTGTTCGGCAGGAAAGCAGGTTAAAACGAACAGAGGCCCGCCGGACTCAAATCTCACACGCCGCTATGATTTGAGTGGTGAGCCGAGCAGGACTCGAACCTGCGACCCACTAGTTAAAAGGAATTCTCTTTAGGTTAGGTTGCGTCTAGCGCAACCAAAGGACTTAGCGGATTAGTTGATTTCAAAAAGCTCCCAACTGTAACCCTCCCCAAAGGCGGACCATTGAAAACTAGAGGTTTCTGGGCGAGTATGACTAGCCAGGAGACCAAAGATGCGCAAGAGCAGATTCAGTGAACACCAGATCATTTCGATCTTGAAAGCAGTTGAAGCGGGACGAACTTGTTCAAGCGGCTAACAGGCTTCCTTTGGAGTTGTGGAAAGCGAACATATCCATATTTGTCCAATCTCTTTTAGTGCCAAATATGTCGAATGGAATCCCAATAATGTTCACGACATAAGCGTTGAAGACTGGTTCAAATATAAATGACATATTCGGGAGAAGAACGGCGACTCTACAAGCGCAAGCCATTTTCATTGACAGTGCGTGTGCGAGGTCGTGGGAGTGTAGATTCTGAATGGACCGAGTTCACGCGTCTCATTGACGTGACGCCATTCGGAGCGCGTTTTATCGTCCCGCGGCTAACGGAAGTCGGGCGCTTGCTCCATTTGCTACTCGTGATGCCGCGTCAATACCGCTGTTTCGATCATGCGGAAGATCAGTACCGAGTATGGTCACTGGTACGCCACGTCACCTTCCTGGCACCTACCGATGCCGAGCGAGTGCGTCTTGATGTTGGGGTCGCATTTGTGGGTAAGCATCCACCTGCCAGTTACGCAATAGATCCGACGACGCGGTACGAGGTTGCGTCTTCTGCGGCAGAAGGTCAGTTATGGAACATACGGGAACGTCCTCACTCTGTGGCGGCCCCGTTAACCGTAGCACGGCGGGATGAGACACGGTACAAGATCCCCATCGAAGTGCGCCTCGAAGCTTTAGATACGTCTGGCCAAGTTATAGGAACGGAGAATACCGTGACAGAGGAAATAAGCCGGAGTGGGGCGTCTGTATTCACAACATTCAATATAGCGGAAGGGCAGTTTGTACGGTTGACAAGCTCACGGTATCAAACCTCTATTCCTGCAGTGGTGCGCGCGTGCTACACGAAAAGCGATAACTTTACTCGGTTAGGGCTAGAATTTATCAGCGCGCAGTGGCCGCTTACAGGCATTGAATAGTCCGATTCATATGCCTCCTAACCTCCCGTTGGGCGCTAGCGATTAGAGGGAAAGCTAGAGGGAATGAAGAAGGCGAGTGGCTTGGGAACCACTCGCCTTTTGCCCTTTTCCTAACCAAGTGTGGTGAGCCGAGCAGGACTCGAACCTGCGACCCGCTGGTCAAAGTCGGCCAAAGGTCTATCTGCCAGGTGCCGGTTCCCGCTGTTACGGGATTCATGCGAATTAAGCAAAATAAGTTTTGAACGATTTCCCGGGTAGTAGAGTAGTAGTTAATGGAAGTCGTGAAGGGACGATGGCTGCCGAGATGGCTCATATCTTTCTGACCGACGCGCAAGAGATGCTGCCGTCGGCCTGCGAAGAAAGCGCGGACTACTTCGCGGCGCTCGTCGCCCGCGCGCGCGCCGGAGACGAGATCGCCTTCGAGCGAATCATGCTCGCGACGGAACAGCGCGTTGTATCAATCGCCTGGCGCATGCTCGGTAACCGCGACGATGCGCGCGACGCCGCCCAGGATGTCTACCTGCGAGTCTTTAAATACCTCGCGCGATTCCGAGCCGGTGAGGACTTTCGTGCCTGGCTTTACCGAATCACAATCAATGTCTGCCATGACTTCGCGCGCAAAAAAGGTGTGAGCGGGTTGGCCCAGTTCGGCGAGATCGATTTCGGTCAAGAGGGCGCGGCTTTTGAAACTGCAAGTCGTGACACAGACCCCGAGAGCCGCGCACTGCACGAACAGCAACTCGCGCTCATACGGTACGCCCTTGAATCACTCCCGCCGAAGGAGCGAGCGGCGCTGGTGCTTCGCGATCTTGAAGGTTTCTCGACGGAGGAGGTTGCGCAGGCTCTCGGCTCGCGGCCCGTCACCGTGCGCTCGCAGGTAAGCTCGGCGCGCGCCAAGATTAAAACATACTGCGAGAGACGATCGCGCAAGAGAGGTGCGTCAAAATGAGAACGTTGAACTGTAAACGCATGGCCCGGATGATCTCGCTCTATGTCGCGGGCGATCTCGTGGGTGCGCCTGAGCGCGAAGTCGCTGCGCACCTCGCGGCTTGTGAGGGGTGTCGGCGACTCGCCGAGGAATTCTCAGAAAACAGCAGCTTACTTACTCGAGCTTGTACACCGCCGGAATTCGGCGCGGAGTTCTATTCCGGGATCAGACGCGCGGTGCTTGGCGAGATCAGGCGCGACCGAATGTTATCGAAGCCGTCGCGCTTTCGTCGACCGTGGCTTTACGCGACATCATTCGCCGCCATAGTTATTGCTGCCGGGGTTATGCTTCAACACTTCGGCGGCACCGAGCGTGAGACGCCGCAAGGTTTGGCCCTCGCACCGCAGGTAAATGGTCAACCAACGTCGGGCCAGGCAAAAGGAACGAACTCGTCATTGTCGCCTCAGTTATCAGAGGTGCCACAGTCGCCCCGAGAGTCGCATGGGCTACCCGGAACGCTGAGGGCACAGTCACACAAGGTCTTGGCGCTCGTAAATCCGCGCGGAAGTTCCAGGCAATTCGAGACGGTGAGAAAGCCGGACGCGTCGGATACAGCACAGATCGCGCAAGCGATGCGGTCGTCGAGCGTCGAGCCTGGCGCTCTTGAGCCCGTCCCTATGGCCGGCGGGACTTTATCGCCATCCGGGCGCGCACCCGCATCTCAGGTCTCGCGCATCGAGATTCAAACAGCCGATCCCAACATCAGGATCATCTGGCTTGCGCCGCGAGATTCCCGAGAACGTGAAGAGAACAATCACGATTAAGATCCACACGAGAACGGAGATCGAAAGTAGGAGGCATCATGTGCAGAACGAAACTTAAGACGCTGGCGTTGTTGATCGCAGTCCTTTCCACAGCGGCGGTGCTCGGTCAGGCGCAAAGCCAGCCGTCGCCGTCACCGACCGATAACTACGTCACCAACTCGGGCTTTAAGAATCGCGTGTTCGAGGTCCACAACCGCATGCCGGAGGATTTGGTTCCGGTTATTAAACTATTGACCAGCGGATTTAAGGGGGCGCAGCTCGCCGCCAGCAATGAGTTCCGCACTATTACTGTTCGTGACTTTCCGGAAAATATCGCGGCGATCGACGAGGCTATCAAGCGACTCGATACGCCCGAGGTCGCGCGCCCCAACATCGAGGTGCGGATGCATGTCCTGCTGGCGTCCAACAAGGAGGGCACACCCAACCAATACCCCGCCGATCTGAAGGACGTCATTACCGAGTTGGAGAAGACCCTCAGCTTCAAGGATTACTACTTGTTGACCTCGATTGTGCAACGCACGAGGGAAAGTCGAGGAACGCGTCCCGGCTACCTGGAGGGGCGAGGCTCCGCGGAGGTTGCATGGCCCTCACCCTCGTCGGCTACCGGAACCGAAAGAAGACTATCTAACTACCAATTTTACGCAAATTCGATTGCGCTCACATCCTCTCCTTCCGGCGCCGTCGAGATTCAGCTTGGCGATTTTATGTTTTCTCTGTCAGTTCCCGGGACCGAGGCCAGAATTCATAGCGACGTAAAAATGCGCGACGGCGAGAAGGTGGTCGTTGGCACTGCGGGATTTAACGACAAGGCGCTCATCCTCGTCATGACCGCTAGAGTCCTCAAATGAATACTCCCATCAGGCAGCCGCCCGCCTTTACTCGAAGCTTGCACTGAACGTCGAGCGCATTTGAAACCGCTTCTAATCGCGGCGCTGGATACGGGGATGCGCCGAGGTGAACTGTTCAAACTAGCGTGGCCAGATGTTGACTTCAGCTTGGATCTCATTCGAGTGAGAGCTACAAATACCAAAACTGAGCGGCCCTGGACAGTCGGTATGACCCCACGTGTTCGCGAAGCGCTGCTTGCTTTGCGTCAGGCCTCACCGCCGGACTACACGGGAGTCGTGTTTGGAATCAAGGACACGGTTAAGACTGGATTCGGGTCAGCTTTGGAAGCAGCGAAGATTGAGGATTTTCGTTTCCACGATTGCCGCCATACTGCGATCACTCGAATGATTCAAGCTGGCATACCCGCGACCGAGACGATGAAGATTTCCGGCCACACTCAGTTTGTAACCTTCGCTCGCTACGTCAACGTCAATGAACAAGCGGCGCGCAAAGGAGCGGAGCGCCTCGCCGAAGACATGGCGCAAGTCGGCGCGACCGAATCGCAGGAGATTGTGCACTAAGCTCTTACGAGGTTCTCGACTAATCGGCTACGGTTACCGAATTAGAAGCTAAAAATCGTCGCAAACTCAGATCTTACGTTGTGCGCCGCGCGGCTTGGAATGCCGCGTAGTAGCGGGAGACCGCCAAAGTCAAACATTGAATTGTTCGCGGCGCGAGTGCGGTAGAGTCCCTGCTCGTAAGCAAATGTTATGAGGCTGTTCAACTTATACGAAATGTTTCCGAGAAACAGGTCGCTCTTGCCGCGCACCGGCGAAAATCGCCGCGCGTCGCGCGATTTTGCTTCATCGAATCCATAGTAGAGCACAGCGCTCCAGCCGGCATTCCGATCTTTCGGGTCGGCTCCAAAGATTCGCGACAGGGGAAAGCCGAGACTGATGAATCCACCCTCACCTCGACCAGGTCGTTGCGGCGCTACGGACGGAACACCGTTTCGCAATCCGAAAACGACCGTCGAAGCTCCGTCAATCGACGTTGCAGTCGCAGTCGAAGTCAGTCCTGCTATGTCGTTGAAATTTGAGAGCAACTGGCCCGCAGCGAAGAAGCGAAGGTCCGAGCCGCGATAATACTTGCTCATGATCGTCACAAAGCGTGTGGGTAGTTGTATCTCGACACTATACCCGTCGCTGTTGCTGTCAACGTCGACACCACCAGGAAAAGCTGCTCTGAAGGCGGCGGGCACGCTCGCTGCCGTCACGATTGCCCTGCGTCGCGCATGCTCGAAGCTGACGATGAACTCTGCGGGCGCGGCGACTCCCTGCGCACGGTCTAATTGTTCACCGTGTATCCCAACCTGGCTCGCGGAATGGTCCTGACCGGGCATTTTGGTCGTCTGGGAGTCGCCGGGTGCGAACACATCGATGCCATCGCGATCGCGTTCACTTCCCCAACCTCTGCCGATCTTATCTCGGCGGCAAAAAGTTGTTGACTTTAGTGTTGGCAGGACTATAATTACCGCCCTCTGCCAAAGCCCTTTCATGCTGGCTGCCCGGCCGTGATCAGGCGACTCCCATGTTCAGCGACCAGCGAACATGCTTGAAGGCAGATTACGCGCCCATTTGAGCTTGGAATGCTTTTGCTGCCAAGGCGGCACGGATGGTTTGTCCTCTAGGTATTGATTGGTGTTTAAGGAACCGGATTCGCCACCTTTCTAGCTTAACTCTCATTTGGGCTTAGCCGCTGAGTGAATGACAGCCTGCGCCCGGCGCTGACTTATCAGGGTGGCTTCATCGTCTAATTGAATCAGCTCGCCGGGAATAAGGTGCCTAACATGGGACCACGAAGGGTTTTATTACTCAATCTGAGCCCATCAGACAATCTGGGCAAAGACCTGGAGGGCATTCTA
Source organism: Pyrinomonadaceae bacterium (assembly GCA_035545035.1). Lineage (GTDB taxonomy): Bacteria > Acidobacteriota > Blastocatellia > Pyrinomonadales > Pyrinomonadaceae > UBA11740. Next base: position 46,084 of record DASZZL010000116.1, on the reverse strand, counting down.
GCGCCATATTTTGGGTTGGAAAGTATCGCGTTTCGAGAGGACGCAGAAGACGGTCGACCTCAGATCTCCAATTCCGATCCCTTTCGCATTATCTCGGCCTCTGAACCGTCAATAGTCTTTCTTGTCGAATCAGGAAATCTCACCACACGAGTAGGAGGGCTGCTCCAGTCAATAAGAAAAGAGTTCGTAGCAATCCCCGTCATAGTTGTGGTGGCGACGGCCGTGCCGAATGAGATGGTTGCATGGCTCAGATTGGGAGCTGCGGATTTTCTCACACGACCCTTGAGTTCTATTGATGTCCTCCCCCGGGTTTGGCGGCTGCTGGATCACACAAACCAGAAAGCACCCCTTTCGCAGGCGTTCAGAGAAAAGCGCGAAATGAAAAAACTGGTTGGCGAAAACCAACGGTTTCTGCGGGAGATTGAAAAGATTCCCTTAATCACTCGGTGCGACGCGAGCGTTCTAATTTCGGGAGAAACGGGAACTGGTAAAGAGCTCTGTGCCCGGGCCATTCATTACCTGAGTCCACGCGCTCGACATCCGTTCATCCCCGTAAATTGTGGCGCCATTCCCGCAGAGCTAGTCGAAAACGAACTGTTTGGTCATGAACGCGGCGCGTTTACTGGAGCCAACACATCACACTCAGGATTAATTCAGGAGGCCGATGGCGGTACGCTTTTCTTGGATGAGATCGACTGTCTGCCACTTCTGTCTCAGGTCAAGCTATTGCGTTTTCTTCAAGAGAAGGAGTTCCGATGTTTAGGCTCAACTAAAATAAACAAGGCCGATGTCCGAGTCATCGCCGCGACAAATACTAACTGCGAAGAGGCAGTGCAGACGGGAAAACTTCGGCGAGACCTTTATTATCGCTTGAATGTTATTCCGCTGGTACTGCCGCCACTCAGGGAGAGAGGTCAGGACGTGTTGTTGCTTGCACGCTATTTTCTAGTTAAGCATGCGACGGAATTCAACAAGCCGGTAACCGGGTTTTCCCCCGATGCCGTTAGGAAGCTTTCTTTCTATGAGTGGCCCGGCAACGTTCGAGAGTTGGAGCATGTGATCATGCGAGCAGTCATACTCTCTGATCAGCCTGTAATCCACGCCGCTGACATTACAGTCTTGGACAGCGGAAGCAGGCCACTCTCAGAGTCATTCCAGGAGGCGAAGAGAAGGATAGTCGCAGAATTTGAACAGACTTATATAAGGACTCTATTATTAACGTGTCATGGCAATATCACTGAAGCGGCCAGGGTAGCGCAAAAGAACCGCAGGGCATTTTGGCAATTGATCCGGAAACATCACATCTCCGTACGCGACCTGGAGTCGCGCGCATCGTAGGGGCCTGGACAATAACTTGATATTGGCAGGACAAATTTGTCTCGCAATCATCTTACTCCTGCGCAAAGCCTTACTTGCCACACACGCAATTCTGCTGGGACAAGAAGATCCTATCTTACCCCGCTCGATCATCTGAAACGCAGTATTTAAACCGTGGCGCGTCGCTTGCAAACAGTTCTCAGGTGTAACTGTACTCGACTGAAGGCGCAGGCATGGCTGATGAAAAGCCGCGGATTTCTGACAGGATCTTGGCGTACTTAGCCGAGAATCCAAAGGCGCAAGATACGTTAGAGGGGATCGTCGAGTGGTGGCTGCTAGAGCGTCTCACAAAGAATTACGCCACGAAAGTCAAAGAAGCCCTCGTGAAGCTTGCGTTTGAGAACCTCGTTCTTGAGAGGCGGGGAAAGGATTCGCGGACCTACTACAAGATTAATCGTCGCAAACTAAGGGAGATATCGGCATTCCTCAAGGAGAAGAATTAGAAGCCTTTAGGCTCGGCTTAATTCTTGATCTGCTCAAACCTAAGCCCTAAGCCAAGAGAAAAAAGGAAAGTCCTATGGAGCTAAATAACCGAGCCGCTCACCGAGGGCGAAGACAACAGCACGTCGCGGACGAACGCAACAGGTGATACGTGTGTGCCGGATTCAAGCCGCCTTCTAATGCTTTCCAGTTCTCAAGATAAAGGAAACTAGACCATGTGTTTATCCTTGCGTCCCGCACTGGCCGTCGTCGTTTTGTTAATAGTCTTTCCGTTTGCACGAAGCCAGGATAAAAAAGCAGGATCACAGGTGAGTGGTTCGATTGCTCAGCCTATCGGCGGGAGCCCAGTTCGTAGCAACAAAGACAAGCCTGACTGGGGCGAGAAGAAGAAGGCGCCTGACGAGGCGTCGGCTGCCGACCGGATCTCCGGCGCGAATCCCTCCCTCGGCGATCCGCTTGTGCGTGTGCTCGTGACCAAAGGTATTCTCACTGCCGAAGAGGGAAGCTCGATCAGCAGCAGCGGGACGCCGTTCGAACAACGGAACCGTTTGGCTGCGCTGCTTCGAGACAAAGGGTTGATCTCGGCGACTGAATTTGAAGCTGTCAGAACCGTTGCGCCATCTGAAAATAGAACAGCGGCGACGGTTGCAACCGCGGAGAAATCAATTGCCGCAAAGTCGACCGCGCGAGCCGCTGCGCAACAGAAACCTTCGCCGCCACCTATGAACGCCGCGTTCGCCCCAGTGCGTTTGTTGCCAATCGATCCTCCGAAGCGCGAGGGCTTGATCCCCGATATTAAGCTCGGGTCAGGCGCGCGGCTTAAGCTGTATGGATTCTTCAAGACCAGCGTTATTCACGACTCGTCGTCTCCGCAAGGGAACGACTTCCCGTTACCGCTGCTTGCCGGCGACACCGGCCCGGATACGTCGCCAGAATTTCATGTCCGAGCGCGCGGGTTACGCATCGGCGCAAACTTTGAGTGGCTCGATCCGGCGCCGAAGACCGTGATTACAGGCAAGCTGGAATTAGATTTTGAGGGCAACTTTGGTCGAGTCAATAATCGGAACGCCTCCAGCATCAGATCGAGTTCACCGTCGATCCGGCTCGCATGGGCGCGCATCGATCGAAGATTAACGGAGAAGACCTCAGGCTTCGCTCTATTTGGTCAGGACTGGACACCCTTCGCTTCTTCAACGTTGCCTCCTTTGATTGAAAATACAAACTTCGGCGGGCCGGGCTACGGGGCCGCTTACCAGCGCGCGCCGCAGGCTCGATTCGGTTTGAGATTCAATGCGGGCGGCGCACGCTCGTGGAAGTTCGCACCGGAATTCGCGTTGGTTGTGCCGGCCTTTGGCAATCTGCCCGCGAACGTAGCCGACCAACTTGGCTTTGCTGAGCGGCAAGGCGCCGATTCGCAGCGGCCAGCAATCGAAGGTCGGTTCGTCACGGAGTTTCAGTTGGATCGCGCGGCGGGGGTTGCGCCGGCACAGTTTATCGTCAGCTTCGAGCATGCTCGACGCAGAGCAATCGTCACGGCGGCAAACGTACCGGCAGCTTTTAGGGCAGCTTTTCCTGGTGGCGTTGATGTTGACAGCAACAGCGATGGGTTTACCGCCGAGATACAACTGCCCACGCGCTTTGTGACGATCATGAGCAAGTATTACGGCGGCTCGGATCTTCGTTTCTTCGCTGCGGGCCAGTTGCTCTCGAACTTCAACGACACCGCAGGTCTGACATCGACCGCCACGGCAAGTTCAATTGACGGAGCTTCGACGGTAGTTTTCGGACTGCGAAACGGTGTTCCGACCGTCGCGCCGCAACGGCCAGTGCGAGCCACCGGTGGTTTCATTAGTTTCGGTTTTCCACTGTCTCGAATCTTCGATGCTGATCCGAAGGGTCGAAACGCCGGCTGGAGCGCAGTGCTGTACTATGGATTCGACGAGGCAAAAGCACGCGATGCGCGACGGTTTTCGCCGGTGCGCGGCAAGAGCGATCTGTTTCTCGGAAACATTTCGTACAAGCTGAATTCACTTATCACATTTGCTTACGAGCAGGGACTCTACCGCACTCGCGCGGCGAACAACTCCATATTTGACTTTGGAGGTCTCCCGCTACTACGCGGCATTCCAAGCCGAGCGGCGCACAACGTCAGATCTGAGTTTGCGACGATTTTCAGCTTCTAAGTTCACGTAGGACAAATTAGTCCTAGGGGATTTTGCCGATTAAATCATGTTTTTTCGTGCCGACACTATTTTGCTCAGGATAAAAATAACCTACCGGAGGCTCCCGGTCCGCGCCAAGTTGAACATTTAGGTCTGGCATAACGGTTGCTGCTTCATAGAAGAGTAGCGCTTCGTGAAAAGAGTAAGCCCTTAGACAAGCGGGTGTCCGCGCCCAAGTCCAGAGTAGGCTGCGGCCAAATCTTCCACGACGAAGTTGTTTTTCAGCTAAGTGGAGATATCAATGTTGGGCCCGGCTCCTTATCTAATATGCTGCACACCATCCCCGGACCACATATTCCTCTTGTCGCTCCGTTCCGACTCATCCCACAGGCGGCGAGCGGTTTGAGCATCTGCGTCTCGTGTCTGGTATTGATGGGCTGGACGTTCAATCTGCTAACTCTGCGGAGCGTCCTTCCCGGCCAGCCTCAAATGGTTCCGAACACGGCCGTCACTTTTATTTTGGCCAGCGTCTGCCTATGGATGTTGGCGAAGGAGAAGAAGTCTCAAAGAGCTTCCTTTGCGCCTTGGGCCTGCGCGCTCGCTGTCATCTCGATTGGCCTGCTCACGCTTGGGGAGTACCTCACGGGAACGGATATAGGATTTGATAGATTGTTATTCAAAGAGAGCTTACAAGTTACCGGCACCTCTTTCCCGGGACGTCCTTCGCCACATACTGCATTAAATTTTCTTCTCCTCGGTTCTGCTCTCTTGTCGATAAGGATGAAGACGGTTAGGGCGTATCGCCTGGCCCAGATCTTCGCTCTCATGGTAGCCCTCATCGCCTTAATGGCTCTAGTTGGTTACATCGATCAGGTAGCCTATCTCTACAGCATCACGTCTTACACAGGGATGGCCTTACACACGGCGCTGATTTTTTTGATTCTTAGCGCGGGAGTCCTCTTCATTCATCCTGAGTGCGGCTTGATGTCATTCGTCATGAGCGACACGGCCGGCGGGATGATGGTACGACGCCTTTTACCGGCGACGATTGTAATTCCGGCGGCCGGAGGAGGACTGATCATGTTGGGAGTTCGGAGAGGACTCTATGATACGGCCTTCGGAACGTTGCTCTGTGTGTGGGGAAGCACTTTGATTCTGACCACCTTGATCTGGCGAAATGCCAGAACGCTGCATCGTGCCGATACCAAGCGCAAACAAGCGGAAGAAGCATCGCGTCGTGCCTACGACGATTTGGAAAAACGCGTTGAAGAGCGGACGGTCGAACTTTCCAGAGTGAACGACAGCTTACGAGCAGAGATCATCGAACATAGAAAGTCTGAGGCCGCGCGTGCGCGTCTGTTGCGACAACTCGTCACTGCGCAGGAAGAGGAGCGCCGCCGCATCTCGCGCGAGTTGCACGATCAGATGGGCCAACATCTCGCCGCGTTGATGCTCGGTCTCAAGAACCTGAGCACCTCATCAGGAAACGGCTCGTCGCCGCATCGAACAAGCTTAAATCAGTTGCAAGAGTTGACAGCGCAACTCATGGAAGAGACGCATCATCTCGCCTGGGAATTGCGTCCGCCCGCGCTCGACGACCTGGGCCTGCAAACCGCTCTCTCAAATTATGTAGACAAGTGGTCGGAGCGCGGCGAGACGATAGCCGATTTTCACAGCAGTGGACTCGACAAGCACAGGTTGCCGCCAGAGGTCGAAACAGCAGTTTACCGTACAGTCCAGGAGGCGCTGACTAATGTGCTCAAGCATGCGCGGGCCAAGCGAGTGAGCGTGATTTTGGAGCATCGTCACGATCAGTTGTTGACGATAGTCGAAGATGATGGCCAGGGGTTTGATGTCGAGGCCGGAATGATTGGCCGGGACAAAGGACAGGGCCTCGGACTATTAGGCATCCAGGAGCGCGTCGCGCTGGTTGGCGGAAATCTCAATATCGAATCACAACCCGGCGCCGGCACGACTCTGGTAATTCGCATTCCCGTCTGCACGTCCTCCAGGGAGGAGGTTTTCCCCGCGTGAATTCGCTGCGCATCTTCTTAGCCGATGACCACGTCGTCATGCGTGAGGGATTGAGGTCCCTGGTCAACGCACAGGCGGACATGGGTGTCGTCGGAGAAGCGGACAATGGGAGAGCAGCTCTGTTGAAGGCGAGTGAATTGCAACCGGACGTCATTGTTATGGACGTCTCGATGCCGGAGTTGAATGGCATTCAGGTAACAGAACGGCTTAAACGGATCGCGCCGAGAATCAAAGTTCTAGTTCTGACTGCTCATGATGACAGCGGCTACTTGCGGCAGTTGCTCGAGGTCGGCGCATCGGGCTATGTGCTGAAAAAGGCGGCGGCCGAGGAGTTGATCAAAGCAATCCGGGTCGTGGCGGCGGGCGGTGTCTATTTGGATCCCTCATTTGCGGGTAAGGTCCTCGGCGGATACGTCGGCGGGAGAAAACGACTGAGGGGCGCGTCGCAGGGCAACAATCTGAGTGAGCGTGAGTCGGAAGTCTTGCGATTGGTGGCATGGGGGTACACGAATAAAGAGGTCGCCGCTTATCTCAGCCTCAGCGTCAAGACTATAGAAACTCACAAAGGAAACTTTATGGGAAAGCTTGACCTCAAGAGTCGTGCTGAAGTGGTGCGTTATGCCTTGCGGCAAGGATGGCTGCGCGAGCCATGACCGAGTCAGAAACTCTCTTATTCTCCTTCTTGTTCCTGTCAGCCTTATCGACCGATGCCTACAATAACGGCAGGCCAACGGAAGGTCTCGGGTACAACCACGCTGCCTATCGTCGGCAACTTAAGTCCCGCGGTGACTCCCAGGATAATTAGCAGCGCCCCGAACAGGAAGAAGAGCGGGCTAAGGGGCTGCTGAACCTTGCCTGTTAACAAATCCAGAAGTTTCTTAATCAACGTGTTTGCTTTCCGTCAGCAATCTCATAGCAACCGCGAAAGACATGCTGAGGCCGCGCCTCCAGTAAACGAACTCACACAGCGACGAAACGCCGCGAACGTGATGACCATGATTGCGAAGCGATTGGACAGCTATTGACCGACGCTGGGCTCGCGCAACCAGGAACAACAGCATACTTCTACTCAACCCAGACGAAGCCTCAGCTATTGATACCGAAATCCTAAGTCTTCAATCTCTTCGATTGTGAAGAGACCGCCCGCCAACTTCCGTCCCGCTGCTTGACGAAGCGATCGGTCCAGTCCCATTGACCGCTGAAGTCTTTACCCATGTACGTGGCATTCGACAACGTACTGCGCCCCGTTACCGACGCCGAATTTCCTCTGACGCTCACTTTCGCGTCATCAATGGTCCAGGCTCCGACTTTCATTTGACCGGACTTCAGAGCAGCGAGCAGCATCTTCTTGTTGAAAGAGATACCTTCGGCGTTGCCTCTGAAGTTGTCATCCATAAACTTTTCCAGGTTTGCCGAATCGCCCTGGACGGTACACATCGCCCAGTCGTGCACTAACTTCTTCAACGCCTCTTCATCATTACTCGTCGGTCTGTCTTGGACGCCAGCCGCGCTGCGCCCGAGTGCGATGGTTAATGCCATGATCGTCATCGCAATAACAAGCAGATTTCGTTTCACTTGAGTTCTCCTTTGCGTCAGTTATTTTCAACCTGTTTACCAACCATGGAGCCAGTGGCTCTCACCACGAAGAGTGGTGCGGCCACCCGGTCCCGCTAAGCAACTCCGTAAACATCTCTACCACATTCCTTTTTCTTTAAGACGAACCCCCCTCTTATTGAATGCGCACACTCAGGTGCGCGGCCTCAGGCATTAAACTCCGGCGAATGCACGACGTTGATAACAGGTTGCAGAGCCGGAGCAACACGCTTCTGGCGTCGCCGATAAACAAGCTCGAAGACAGGCGACGCCATGAGTGTCGTCACAATTGCCATGATGACCATAATGGTGAAGAGCGTAGGCGTGATGATGCCTCGCTCAAGTCCGATATTGAGAATGATTAATTCCATCAGGCCACGCGCGTTCATCAAGGTGCCAATCGCCATCGCGTCTCGATTGCTCTCGCCATTCAGACGTGCTGCTAGCCAACATGCAATGCCTTTGCCGCAGCAGGCCGCCACTAAGATGAAGAATGCCACGATCCACATGGCCTTCGAATTAACCAGACCGATTCGCGTATTGAGACCTGAATAGACGAAGAACAATGGCAGCAGGAAGTTGGTGGTCAGCGGTTCGAGCCGCCGCTGGATGTCACGAGCAAAGACGCCGCGCGGCATGGCCGTTCCGAAAATGAAGGCGCCAAACACTGCATAGAGGCGGATGGCGTCGGTGTACCACGCACAAATCATCAACAACATCAAGACGAACGCGAGCATTCGTCCACTCACCCCGCCATTGCTTTCAGCTTTCGTGCCAAGCCTTCGCAGCATGGGCTTGCCGGCGAGCAAAACCACCACAGCGTAAAGCAGGCCGCCGCCGATGGCGAAGATGGCAATCGCCGCCTTACCGCTGAAACTCGCTAATACAATTGCCAAGACGCACCAGGCGGCAGCATCGTCAATTGAGCCGGCGGCCAGGGCGAGTGTGCCCAGCGACGTTCCCGTCAAGCCGCGTTCATAAATTATGCGAGCCAACATTGGAAACGCGGTGATGGACATCGCGGCTCCCATAAACAAGGCAGCTTCCCAAGCTGCAACGCCGTCAATGAAGAAACTGTGGTTGCGTGTCAGGAAGGTTGAGATCAGGCCGCCGAGCGTGAAGGGCAACAGAATCCCGGCAACTGAAACTGTTGCCGCACTGCGCAATCGTTGTTTGATCAGATCAACCTGAAACTCAAGTCCGATAAGAAACATGTACAGGACCAAGCCCACTTGGCTGACCGCGTATATGATGGACATCGAAGCTTTCGGAAACAGTTGGGCTTGTACTCCGGGCAGCAGCAGGCCAAACAGCGATGGGCCCATCAAGACGCCCGCGATCATTTCCGCCACAACTTGGGGCTGACCGACTCTCTTCGCCAGCAAACCCACTACCCGACAGGTCGCCACGATGAATGCCAACTGAAGGAAGAAGCGAATTGCAAGATCGTTATTCGACATGAGGATCTCCTGCGCCGCTTAAGTCTGACTTGGGAAATCGAGGACTCTTCAAGATATCGTCAATTTGAGATTGGTGCCGTTGCTCGTGGAGCGCAAGAAAACGAACCGAGCCAAGTACGTTGTTTGCACCAAGCAGCGGATGCATGATCACCATCTCGCTGAAGTCCAGATGGGCGTGGGATTCCAGGAGCGCCTCCAATTCTTTCAAAGAAGAGACGAGGTCGTCACGCAACTCGGCCGCCGAGCGGCCCCGACGAGGCGTGGTGATGTTCGGATTCTGCGCCGGGACCAGCCTGTTAAGCGTCATGAAATCTCTAACGCCGGCCGGTACAAACATATTTAGTATCGTGAACGGAGTCTCTAACACCGGCAGCACGCTCTTCGGAATATAGCCAACAGAAACGTCCACATCGGAGAAACTCAGCTTGCGCACTGGTTGCCTTCCCGCTTTCTTCATTTCAATCACTTCCGCGATGTAACAAACATTGAGCCTCTGGCCCAGGATCAGGTGATCCAACACCTCTCCAATGGACCACCTGCCTCGTGCAGGCACGTGATCGATCTGCGCCTGTGTCAAACCGTCGACCACGGCCAAGGTTTGCGCGCGAGTCGCGCGAAACATTTCCAAACTATCTTTCAGCATGCGGCCATTCTTTCGCTGACGCTATGGCTCGTTCAGATCTTGAAAGCAGTCTTGCTCGTCCAATGTATTCAACTTATCCAGATCAGCTTGATAAGTTTTCCAGCACCCGGAAACGGGCCAGTTAACCTCTACACTTTTGATGCGCGTCGCATTCATCAAACCGATGTGGGCTAGGTAAGGTGCGCTGCCAAACCCCGTTTTGTTATCCATTTGGTAATACCTGGTGATCTCTTCCTTTTGTTGATTCTCGGCGGTGACTTTGATCCTCGCACCTATGCCAAAATAGTTCGTCCGGCGTCCGCGCAAGCGAATCCCGACCCAGTGGTTTCCGGTCTTGCTGCTGTTGACGAAAAATTGATTGGGCCACTTGTCGGCAGGCCACATCCCGCCGAGGCTCGAATAGATGTCCTCGTTCCCGTCATTGTTGAAATCGAAGAAAACAATCCCGTGTCCCTTTTGAATCGTGCCGAAGCCTTGAAGCATCGAGATATTCGTTAGCTGCCCGGTGCATTTTGTGCCACTCGTTTGCCCGACATACATTAAGTTCGGCAAAATAAACCAACCTTCCGGATCACCGGTTCCCAGATAAAAGTCGTAGCACCCATCGTTATTGAGGTCTCCGAAGGAAGCTCCCATGGTGCTCATGGGCGTATCGAAGAATTCGTTATGCTCTTGAAAGTGACCATCCTGAGTCTGCAAAAATATCGTACTGTGTCCGGAGTGATACGTATCCAGGTGTTCATCAAACACAGCCATTTCGGTGCTTGTTTTCGCATCTGCAAATCCAGCCTGAAAGATATCCAACCTTCCATCGTGATTGACGTCGACGAATGCGCAGGAAAACCCACCTTCGGTTCTATTGATTAGATTCGTCTTCTCAAAATATTTGCCGGCTGCGTTTCTTAGCAAGACGCTGGTACTTCTTAAAGGGCTTGAGAGGAAGAGATCGGGAAAGCCGTCGCCGTCATAATCGCCGAAAGCCGAGCCGATAAAATATTGGTCGTCCACGATGTCCGCCAAACCGTACTCTTTGGTTCGGTCGACGAAATGGCCGTTCTCGTTGATGTATAGACGGGAATCCATCCTAGGCCGAGCCATCAGGTTTTTCACGAATGGCATCTTGAAACCCCATTGCGCGACGAACACATCCAACCTTCCATCGTTATTCACGTCAGCCCAGGAGGAAATCCACGTAGCTGTGATCTGATCGTCAGGTTTGCCGTCGAGAAGTCCGGACGAGGCTGTAACATCGGTAAATGAGATCTGGCCGGAGGCGTCGGGGCCATTATTCCTGAAGAGCTTGAAGCTCCCGAAGGGACGGGACACGAAGAGGTCAACCCAACCGTCGTTATCAAAGTCCACCGCAGTGATGGCAAATGGTTGCGTGACTTGATCCAATCCAACGTTCTTAGTTTGATTTATGAATCGGCTGCCATGATCGTTCTTGTAGTAGACCAAAGAGTCGAAATTCCCTCCCGTCACGATGTCGAGATAACCGTCGCGGTCGAAATCCTCGACGGCCACACCCTTCCCGGAATTGAACGTGTCCACGCCGAGTTCATGGGCCCGGTCAACAAACGAGAGCGAGGCAAACTGCGCCTCGGTCTCTTTCTTCTTCTCGCCGTAAAAGGAGTCGATGAATTTTGTCTTTATGAGGTACTTCGGGGGGACCTCTTGCGGAAATCCGTTGACAGTCATGTAATTGAAATTCAAAAGCCATTGGTAGAGCCGGTTGTCGTGGTCGTGGCGGTCAAGCAGTTTTTCAAAAATCTTTGCGGCGGCGCGGGCGCTCTCAGCCCGTCGGTGAAATTGGGTGAGAGGTAAAGCGCAAAGCTGCTGCATGCCGTCAGTCTGGTTTTCATGATCGGGCTCCACGCGCAACTCGTTTTTCTTTTGCAGGTCGGGAAGGGTAAGTCGAGCGAGACAGTTTTCCGCTTCGGCATGACGCATGTAACTGTTTGCCAGCCAGAACAACTTGTCTTCGGACTCGCCGCTCGTATTGATGTCCTGCTGAATCAGGGAGACGGCCGCGGCAAAATCTCCCCTATGGTAGGCGAGTTTGCCGCGTTCATAGAGAGTCATCCCGCTCTCGTCAACATTATCAAAGCTGTAAAAGCCGGTCGCGTCGTTAAATTTGAGGAGCTGCATGTATTCGAGCCAGTAGTCAATACAGAAATACAGGTTCTTGTTTTCGGCCACCGTCGCATAACGGGTCTGGTTGTAGAGCCCGGTCGTAAAACCCCTGTAGCTGTAACGGACATAGATTCCCGAACCCAGCAAGGCCGCCACCAGCGAGAAGCAGGCGAATTTCCAGGTGAAATACCTGAAACTGACCCGCCCACGTCGGGCACGCATCGGAAGTGCTTTACTGATAGTTGCCATGATCCTAAACTTCTCTTTTTGACTCGTATGCGCCAGCCATGACTCGCTCCTCCTTCATTCAGTTTGCGGGGTCGGCTCGCTAATGTGTTCTGAGTACATCACGAACTTAAAGACGTTGAGCAACTCCCACTTCTGCTTCAACTGAAGGAAGGCTTCTTTCCGAACATCCTTCAGCTTCATGCTGTTCGGGTATTGCGTAAAGGCCCATTCGGCAATTCTTGCGGCAAGCTCATAGGCACCGCTTATGACCATCTTCTCGATGCCCTCGGCGAGGTCATCTTGCGACAAGTTCAAGTACTTCCTGAGAGCCGCGCCAATCTCCGTATCGCTGAGGTAGTCAACGTTCTGTAGTTGAGGCCCCCAGTACCCGTTGGTCTGGTGGTAGATCCGATTGATGACCCCTTCCCGCATTGCGATAAACGGAAACTGGACATCGGCTTCGGACGACTCGAGCAGATCAGGAGGGATCAAGTTCATCTCTTGAATCTCTTGGCGATTTTTCTGGGCGTAGATTTGCTTGAGAGTTTCGTCTCTGAGCCATTTGAGATGAGGCCTAATTTTTATCAGCGGTCCGACAGTGGGATAAAACATCGTCAAGGCCCAGTGCCCATGCAAGACATGCTCCGGCTGCGGCTTGAGATCAGTAATCAAGTCAAGGGCCGCGAGGAGCGCATCAACATTGCCCTCCACGACGTAAGGAGAGCCGACCCAGGGCATGATGAAGTCGCCCACGTAGAGGACGCGATGCTGAGGTAAATAAACCAGCATCCCGTCTGGCGTCTCGCCTCCGCCGCCTGTCGGAAGTAGAAGGGTGATGACCGTTCCGCCCACTCTGAGTTCGGTATCACGCTCCACTCTTATCGTTGGTACATAGCTGCGTACGGTCTCCGATGTGAACGCGCGGCCTAGGATCCACTTGAACGGCGGCGGTTGCTTGTGCGCCCTTTCTTCCTCTTCGTAATAATTGTTCCGAGAGTAGAATTCCACGCGCTCGTTCAGCCGCCGGAAGAAGGGGTGGCCGCCGACGTGATCCCAGTGGAAATGAGTGATGAAAACCTTCGTCAGCCGCGGCAGGTTTGCGGATTCGGATCGGCCGCCATACTTTTCCAGATAGTACTGCTTGAAATATGTGTAGGCAGCCTCCGCCGTATCCTCGCGGCTCCCCGTATCAATGGCGATCAGTTGCTCCCCGTCGTTCGAGATGATGAAGTTGAACTCCGACATGTCGAAGCCTGAGATGGTGAAGATCTTTCCGGGGACGCTTTCCGTGACTTGCTTGATACCATCTCGCAGGCCGTTCGGCGTGGACGCAAAAACCGTCGCCAGAAGTATTTTGTGCTTGTCGAAGTTCTCATATCCGCTCAGCTCAAGATATTTCCGGGCCTGCTCTTGGTCGCCGGAGTCCCGGTGGAGAACCCCAAGCGTGTAATATGTCTCACGCAGAAATTGGAAAGCGTTTGTTTTCGTTTCAGGGCTCTGGTTAATCGCCTTCTCGCACCAGGTAAGGTCTTCCAGCGCGGTCTGTTTGTTGGCGAATGGCCACGGCAAGTTCGCCAGCAAGATGCCCGCAATCCAACGCGCCAACAGCTTCTCGTAATTTGGGCTAAAGTCGGGCTCGTTTTGCGTGAGTTCCTTCGCCTCAGTGATCTCCGACAGCAGACGAGTCACTAATTCTATTTGCGTTTGAAGTTGCCATACAGGCAGGTGCTCCGCACGGCCTGCGCGGAGCAGGGCCAGACAGCTCAGATAAACCGCGCGTTGGCGCGGAGCCAACTGGGCACTGTATTTTTCAAGATAGACTTCGAGGCGTCGAATACCTTCCTCGTGTCTATTGAGATTGGCGTATTGCACTGTTAACGCCAGCACCATCAATGTCGTCCCGGCCGGCCCGGCATCGTTGACCGCGGCCAGGTAGGCCAGTTCCGGTTGGCTCTGGCAGCCTGGGCCTTCTCGCGTGCCAAAGAGCGCGGTGCTGCCTAAAGTCTCGCGAACGGGGCTCAGGGTGAAGAAGTCGAACATCAGGTCGATGCTTTTCTGCTGGAAGTTATCGCTGGCTTCAATCATCGCATGGAACGCACTATCGAGCCGTTGTCCAACCGAGGACGCGACCGTTCTGAAGGAGGTTCGCCCGCTTTCGGTCATCCCCGTCAACGGCATATTCATGGCCTTGACGATCTGCTCCACGCCGAACATTGACGCACGCCAGGATGAGCTTGAGAAAGATTTGATGAAGTCACGCATAACAACTACTCCTTACGCTCGCGGCGCGACGCCTAACGGTTTCGGATCTTGAAAGGCTCTTAATTCATTCCCCGGGTCGTTGTGACCGACCCTTTGCCCTTCTTGAGCGAACGCCGCATGAAAGCCCAGATGAATGGGTTCCTTTAGTCGAATAGTAGCTATTGGTCCAGCAGCCACCTGGAAGGCATCGAAAATCGTAAATGCGCTCGACACTCGCTCGGCATTGAAAGTCTGACAAATCACCACACCTCCCTCTTCATGGCGAGGGTCTGCGATGAATATCGGCTCGCCACCTAGGTAATTCAGAGGCGGCGCATGGTAGATGTCGCAGGCCTTTGCACAGCTCCAATTCGCGTGAACGAGTTGGTCGAAGAACTTGCGCCCGTGTCGGCCGGTGGCCGAGATCCCGAGCATCCAGAAGTCCCGGTACGGTCGCGCAAATTGACGTGGAGCAACAGACGGGAAATCCGGAGCCAGCGGATAATCAATCACCGCGGTCTTCACCAACTCATTGCCATTCACGTCAATCACGAATCGCACGGGCTGGCCTTCGCATACATCCGTGAACAAGTCGGGCACGACTTGATACTGGTCATAGATCGGATGCTCGAGTTCTAAGACGTCAACCATCAGCCGGCTCTCTTCCTCATAGCAGTTGATGAGGTGTAAACAATAGCGATGGCCGAGAGAAAGTTTCGCCACCTGTTCGCCAGTCTCACGCGAGACGATCAATAGGCGGCTGCCTCGCTCTGGCTCCCAACTGAGCGCCTCCATCAACGTGCGACCATCGCGTGTCAGCGATTCCATGTTCAAGATATAAGGACTGAGATAGAAAACGACGTAACGCTCACTCAGGCTGAAGTCATGAATTGAGCAAGCGTAATCGAGCGGCAGGCGTTTGCGATAAATCAACTTCCCACCATCACTGAAGCGGTAGAGATTCAGGCGTGGCCCAACGGCAGAGTAGACTACGCCAAAGTTGAACATCTCGCCGGTGACTGAATCGAATTTCGGATGAGCGGCGAAAGGGCTGATGTCGTTGAGAGAGCCACCAAAGTTATACTCGCCGCGCGTCTCGAGCGTGACCGGATCCAATTCCCAAGGCATGCCTTGCTCGCCGAAAGCCAGCACCGAGTTCTGATATGGATAAACGCTGACATTAACCGGTGACTCCAGCGCGATTCCTCGCTTCATTCGATCAGTTTTGAAACTTGTGCCGAAGGTGCGAAAGATCGGACGGCCGGCTTCTTCTTCGGCGACGAATTTCGCGCTTCTCACGAAGCGATTCGTGAATCTCACGCCGCCGCTCTCGAAGCGCAGGGCACAAACCATGCCATCGCCATCGAGCCAATGCCGATAGCTGAGACCGCCGCGCGAAAACCGCGCCGGGCCGTTGAGGTAGTACGTTCCGCGAACGAAGTCCGGGATCTCGCCTTCGATATTCTCAATGACATAGCACTGCTCGCGCGGTTCAAGCGCAAAGGCGCGTTCGATCAGAGGGGCGTGGTCGGTCATCGAACACCTCCTTGCGCAACGCGCAACGCGCTGTCCTCCGTTGACGCCTCGTACGATTCCATCTCTTCTGGCTGTGTCCGAAATCGTTCGAGCACGAACGGGTCGAAAGACCATTGGTACTCGTCTGTCGAGCACGCAAACTCTGCGTAACGCTCGCGCATCTCGTCGATATCGAAGGTCACGTCATATGGGTTGATGCTTGCGACAAATGGACGATTGATGAGAACTCGCCGGTCGCCTAGAACGACTGAGCAGACATGCGCCACGATATAACGGGCCAGTTCGAGCAGGTTGGCAACCTGTGTGTCGAGAATTGTCCGAGCCTCTTCGACCGAAACGCCGACGCGGTAGAACGTGCTCTCGGCGGTCCGCAAGGGGCCCAGCTCAGTGAAATCGTTGAAGACAGGCGAATGCGCGGGCTGCTGCGCGAATTTCTTCCAGTGGTAATAGTTCTTGATGAACAGTTGCAGGTTGCTATTCACCAGACCAAGATGCGCGAACTTGCTGAAGTAGAGAGAGATGAACTTCTTGTTTGTGAACAGGTCGTTGATGAACGGAAAGACATAGAAAGCGAAATACACACACAGCTCCCAGGTGTATTTAAGGGTCATCGCCTCCTGGTCTCCGAGCACGTCATAGCTCACGGCAAAGCTCGGTACATACGCGCCGTAGAAAGACTTCATCAGGTGTTCGTATGGTCCGACCTTCGATGCAAGCTCGCTTTCGTCCTCAGTTAGAATTGCGTCTGTGATAAGGGTGTTATGCAACGCGATAAGATCGCCACCTGGACTGTAAAGCGGATCGGTGAATCTTCCAGCCTCTCCGGCAATCGCCCAACGCGATGAGCTGATGGTCTGCATACAGTCATACGAAAAATCTTTGAGCGAGCTATGGTCAAGGACTTTTCTGTACGGCAGGTCGCGCGCGAAGAGAGGGAATTCCTCGCAAATCCAGTCAATTAGTTTCGGCAGCGAAGAGACTCGCTCGCGAGGGAAAGTTTGATTGTCATAAACGAGGCCCAGGCTCGTCTTTCCTTGCAATGGAATCACCCAGAACCAGAAACCTTCACCACAGAAATGATTCGTGGACAGCCAAATCGGTAGATGCCCGATTGACGCCCGCTCTCGTTTTAACCGAATCTCTTGCGGCGAACGGTCAGTCAATTTCTCAATGTTGACGAGACCTTCGACCCAGAAGAAAGCAGCGCCGTGACGAATGGGATTCTCTCTGCGCAATTCTTCCTTGCGTGCGAGAAACTTTCCCCGGCCCGACGTATCGACGACCCAGTTGGCCTCGAGCGACGCTTCCGCGTCATCGGCTTTGAAACTGATCGAGTGCGGACCGTCGTCGCAGAGCGTAACGCTAAGATCGGCAACCGATTTACAGAAAGTGAAGTTCGGATGCTCGAGATTAAGGCGGAGCATCTCGCCCTCCAGCTTGTTGCGGTTGAGCTGATAGCTGGCAATGTTCGAAAGATTGCGTATGTAAGCCTGGCCGTAGTCCTCGAAGTTGCGATTCTCTCGCCCGGTGGTCTTCCAATAAAAGCGCAAGTTGTATTTCATGAAGTGCTCGCGCAGGAGGTGTTCTTCAAGATCCAGCACCTTCGAGAAGTAATAAGCACTCAACTGCACGGTCGCTTCGCCGACTTTCTGATGCGGCGACGGAATTTGCGAGCGCTTGTCGAGCAGAAGCACCTTCTTGTCGGAGTTAAGCAAGAGTTGCCGCGATAACGAAAGCCCGGCCAACCCGGCGCCGATAATTACTACATCGCAATGATTCACGGTTCGCATATCTAGTTTCCTTGGTTCGGAACAGTAATTCGCTTCTCTCCTCTGACGACCCAGTCAGGCAGAGCCTCACGGTCGAGCCAGTTGGGAATCTGTCTCCAGGTCAGTAGCGAGTTCACGATCCAGGTGTAGTTCTGCATAAAGTGCTTGACCAGGAAATACTTTTGTATCTCGTCATTCGAGATGCAGAGCTGCTTACCCGCCTGGCCCGCGGTTAGCAGGTTTATCAGGTCGACCGTGTAAACGTTCACGCTGCTCAGTGGCAACCGCAGTTGATCGAGCGCGTTATCCAATGGCGCGAACACCCGCGACGTCAATCCAAGCGAGAAAGTGTCCGCCAGCTTGAAACCCCAGTAGGCGGGATTGATGGGAACGTTCGCGTAGGTCTGGGGCCGGTTGGCGACGAACACCAGGCGCGCACGCACTTCGCCATTTTCGAGAACGCTGAATCGGATGGTCTCAAAGCCCGCGTCGAAGTACCCCGGCCCATATGCTACAAGGCTCTTGTCCGGATTCTTGAGAGTTGCTATGCCCATGCCATACTCGCCTAGCAGGCCCGGCTGAGGGTTGTCACTGTTCAGGATCAAATCTCCGCTAATGACGCCGAGCTCCCGCTCACGCAGAGGAATTTCAGCCCACGGTAAATCGTCCCCAGCCGGCGCGAAATTGATAGTGAAGTCAAAGATCCGGTTATTGATCACAATCCATTCGTACTTCTCGCCAATCTCGCGCATATCGACGATCGCCAGTCTCTGCTTTGGCGGGAACTTGCCGATCAAACCAGTCCCGCGCAACTTGTAGTAAAGCTGCTCAAAGCCAAAACCCTCCATGTCCATTTCTCTCTCAGGACACAGGCCGAGAGGGTTCAAGAAAGCGGGAGGTGATGGCGTTCCGGGCACGACCGCTGCCTCGGGAAGACGGGAAGCGCTGATCCGCATGAAATAGTGAAAGGCGAACTCGCGAACTTGGTCCCGCATCCACTCCGCCGCTGCCGATGTCGCAGGCTCCGGTGACTTGGGCCGGTCATAGAACAAGTTTTGAAGGTCGCCCAGAACGGGAAGCATCTGGCCGTTAAGCGGCGCTTGATCAAAAAAAGCGAAGCTGATGTCCGGTCGATTGAACGCGAGCGCGGTTGGGAATTTATCAGCATAGCTGTTCATGGAGTTCGTCAGCTCCCACCACGCCTTGAGCTGCAGGCCATCGGCGAGAGAGCCGTCAACTTCGCCGAGGATGGCAAGATCTGTGTCGTTCAGAGTGTCACGGTCGACATGATCGATTCGGTCGTTGATTATTTTCTGGCTCACTCAGTAACCTCGCTGAAGAACGTGGCTTTCCATCAATCACTAGGACAAGATGCACTTATTGGCTGCGCAATCGTGGTTGACTGCATCATCGAAGCCCTGCTTGATGAGATCGCTAATTCTCCGCGCGTCAAAGTTCAATATCCCGAGGACACCGCCAAGCACATCAACGGGCTGATAGCGATGGATCGTTATCTTTCGGTATTCGCCGGTGCCCTTCAGGCGCGCCAGCTTGCTCGCGGCCATGATGAGGGGTCTCGTGTCTGTCGCAGAGAGAGGAGCGCCCTTGGCTGCTTTCTCAAGTATCTCTATCCCCTTGTTAATGCCCTCAGCCACTTCTATGTCTCTATCGACAGTCGAGGCGAATTGTATGGCGAACGTTCTGCCGAGAGTGTCAATCGTGTCTGCCACCGGCAACAGAGGGATGGCCCGAACATCCGGATTGAGGTAGACAATGTGCAATACCTCCGCTCCGGCGTCTAATCCCAGCTTCAGTGGTGTATTCATAACCACTCCGCCATCAGCGTAATATTCCCCCGCCACCTCGACCTGCGCGAAGATTCCTGGGAGAGCGGTCGAAGCCAACACAGCGCTTGGCGCAATGTCATCAGTTAGATCGGCATTCCCAAATACCTTTAAGTCACCCGTTCTCCAATTGGTTGCTGCAATCTTCAGCACCTTGTTCGTTTGGCGGATGTTCTCAAATCGGATCGTCTTCTTTATTAAGCGGTAGCCGGGTTCGTTTGAAAGGATGGTGCTCAGATTGAGTAATCTTAGCGTCCGCTGCTCCAACCTCCCTGGAGATAGAAAGAAGTTGAGCCCCCTGCGATACAAATCTTTGGCGAAGTAACCGGAGTCCTCAGCGAGTTGAATATAGGGGCGCACAGGGTTTCTAAACATGACCTCAGGGTCAAAGAACTCCAACGGGTCCGCTCGATAGCGAAAAAAGTGGTTCTGTCCGGTTTCTTTGTCATGTGGGATTACCTCGAGCCAAATCCTTTCGAGTTGATCGACTGCCTCCGAGCCTTCACTCGCCAGTAGCGAGACGATCAAGGCCGCGTTGAAAGCGCCAATTGAGGTGCCCGCGAAAATCTCCGGCTCTATCGGGCGGTGATCAGTTGACGCAGACTCTCCGCGAAACAGGGCCTTAAGCACGCCGACCTCGTACGCCCCGTTGGCGCCACCACCAGACAGAATCACTGCGTTCTTGCGAGCGCCCCCATCTTTCATGAGGTTGTTCCCTCGATGATACCCTCAGGGATATGGGCGCGATCGAGCCAGTCTTGAACGTGTCTCCAGGTGATGAGCGCACCTACGATCAACTCG
The DNA here is from genome assembly GCA_035545035.1 of Pyrinomonadaceae bacterium. Taxonomy (GTDB): domain Bacteria; phylum Acidobacteriota; class Blastocatellia; order Pyrinomonadales; family Pyrinomonadaceae; genus UBA11740. The sequence continues at coordinate 25,822 of DASZZL010000116.1, read as the reverse complement.
TAGTGTTCCATGAAGTGCGTCACCAACATGGGATTCTTTTCCAGGGTCTCCAGTGAAACGCACAACCGTTCGTCAGCCATACCAGCGCTCAATAGATTGACCAGAGAAATGTAAAGCGTCACTGGGTCAAAGTTTGTAAGCCGAGGAGAGAATCGTTCGAAGACGTTCTTAACGGGTCCGAAGAACCGGGAGGTGAAACCAAACGTCATCAGATCCGCAAGTCTGAAACTCCAGTCAACTGGGCTTACATCGAGCGCGAGCACATGGTCAGGTCGGTTGGCTACGAAAACTAGGCGCGCGCGCGTCTGGCCATCATTGCGGACTTCAAAGTCTATTAGCTGAAAGCCCGCCGAGAAATGACCGGGCCCGTACGCGAAGATCGTCTTTTCCGGAGCTGGCTTCAGCAACGCGTAGCCCAGACCATACTTACCCAGCAGATCGTCATTCGGATCGTCTTGGTTAGTGACGAAGTCTCGACTAATGGCCAGAAACGTATCCTCTTTTTGCGGCAGATACAGTGAAAAAACTTCGGGTCCGAAGGGGCTGAAAGTAAGATTGAAGTTGAAGATACGACTCTTCACCACAATCCATTCGTACTTGTCGCCAATCTCCCGCAGGTCAACAATTCTGGGCTCAAGATGCGCGGGGAACTTGCCGACGAGCCCGGATTCGCGCAGCTTGTAGTAAATCTGGAAGTACCCAAAGCCCGCTTTACTGTCTTCGGTCGGAGGGCACCAACTTAGCGGCCGCAGCAAAGGCCTGACATCCTGCTGCCGCAGGGCGCCTTCTCTGATGAATACTTCAGGCTGGCGGAAGCTGCTGACGCGCATGAAGTAGTGGAGAATGAATTCGCGGAACTCGTCTCGCACTTTTTCCGGCGCCGCGTGTTTGGGCTGATCGAACAGCATCTCCTGAACGAGGCCCATCACGCGCAGGTCTTTACCGTCGAGCGGGGCCGTGTCGAAGAAGGCCGTCACTCGACTGGCCTTGTTGAAGGTTCGTACTAACTCAAACTGTTCGGCGTAGCTGTTGTCCGCTTCCTTCTGCTGCCACCACGCTTTGAGCTTCAAGCCATCGGCGAGCGCCCGGTCCACGTCACGAATGACGACAAGGTCCTCTTCGCTCAGTCCCGATGAGTGCTCCACATCCACGTGATCATGAATTGCCGCCCCGCTGACCATGTAACCTCCCTTGATCAAGACCACGCATCTTGCATTGCCGCATGGAATTTCCCGGTGGGATCGTAAAAGCGAATCATGTACAAATTCGATAGCGTGCGCGGGAAGACGCTGATGACCGAGTTCATCGACATCATCCCATCCGCGCCGGTGAAATATCCTGTGCCTCCCAGGAGCGGACCGAAGCCAGCGAACCGAAAGACCGGCATCGGCGCTCCGGCGAGTGCCGTTTTCATAGCGCGCCCTTCGACCATGTTCGCGTTCAACGTGCCAAGAGTTTTCCCGCTCTTGTCAAAGAAGGTGAACACGCCGTTCGTTGTTTGGATTGGCGACACCGGGGTAGGACTTAGCGGATTGAAATGGAGCGTGGCGCGCACCTCGCCGACAAGCGGGCCTTCCCTCGTTCTGCTGCGCGGGCCCTCGGCCCCCCCAAGGTCGAAGTCGAAATGGACCAGCCGAAGTCGCTCGCGCACTTCTGATCCCAGAATGCGACCATCAGGAGCAACACTCAGTTTCACGGGCTTGGTTGGATCAGCCTCACCGAGAAAATACATGAAGACCGCGTTAGGATCGGGATTGGGCAACTCCCTAAGTGGAGCAATCGCCGAGTGGGCCTTGAGTCTGCCGTCTGGATCCATTACCCGCACCATCAAATTAAGCGCCAGGTCATGAGGGGGCGAAATGTAGCCGTTGATAACAAACGCGCCTGTAAGCCCCTGGAACGCGCCCAGCCCTTCGAGAATTTCAATCACTGCGCCGATGCGCAGCACGCGCTTGCCACCCTCCTGAGCGGGAAAAGTGCGAGCAGTGCCGAAGGCTTTAAAGCCGCTCTGCTGGTTGTCCTTGAACGTCAACTGCCCATCGAGCATTGAGATTCGCTGCGAGATGAACGGAATCAGCAGAGTCGGCGGCGGATACTTGTTTGGAGCTGCTTCGAAGTCCCAGGGTATCGGCGTAAAGCGGATGTGCACGTTGGCAACCGGTTCGCCGACGCGGTCGGTAGCTCGCAGCCCGTTATGGGCGGTCGGTTCTTCAACGGTGACTTCGTAACGGTGAAGCTCCTCGTTTACCTCGACAGCGATCATCAAGTACTGCTGAAGAAATGAAATCCCCGGAATGAGGGGCACTGGTTTATTAGGGTCGTTCGGGTTAGCGACGTTGAAGATAGGAAAGTAGGCTGCGCTTTTCAGCAGGTGCTCCACCTTAGCAATTTCGTACGTTTCCGGGTCGACCCCCGGCGGGAATGTTGGTGGCAGGGGGAATGGCAGCGAGGGCTTTGGCGCAGCCGGGATGGGCGCTTCGGTCGATTCTACCTTACCAGGCTTCTTAGAGATTTTTGGACTACTCATCTTGAGACCTCCTGAAGTACCCACTCACCAAGGCAAGTTGAAAGTGTCGGCACGCTGTCGAATAGGTTGACAGCGACGCGCCGTAATACCGAGTGCTGGAGGTCAGCCAGCGCTCAATGGGAAAGCATCACAGTCCACGTTGATCAGAAATTGCCGGCCGCTGTCGCGGACGTAACGCAATCCTTCCCGCAGCGCCTGCGGCAAATCTTTCGGTCTAGACACGGCGAGTCCCTTACCGCCGAACGCTTCCACCAGCGTTTCATAAGCCGGCCAGGGGCCGCTTTGTCCTGGCGGTTTGGGGAACGAGAGCATCGGGAACAACCCAGGCTGGGCACCATCAATCAAGACCGTTTCCAGAGCCAGATAACCCCAGCCGCCGTTGTTGCAGATGACCCACAAGACCGGGAGGTCGTGAATGGCCGAGACCACGTGAGCCGCGTCCGGCGCGCCGAGCAGATAGGTCCCATCTCCCACCACCGAGATAATCGTCTTCTCTCGCCAGCCCAGCTTCAGTCCAAGCGCGCCCCCGACACCGAAGCCGAGTCCCCCTGATGGCGAGAATCCGAAGTATGATCCGGGCTCTGTGAAGCCCGTGAACGGCAATTGCAGGTCGTACTCCTGAATCACCACAGTGTTCTTTCTATCCGCGTCACTCGCCAGCAATTCCTTGACACAGTGCGAGATCCAGGCGAAGTTGGGTTTTTTGCCTTTCCCCGCTTCACTGGCCGCGCGGCTCCAGGCCTCGCGCTGTTTTCGGTGCTGTTCGCCCACGCGCTTGCGGCGCTCCTTTATGGTGCTCTCATTCTCCGACCCGAATTTCTGCAACGCGGCCGCGAGTTGCTTCACGGTCAAAAGGGGGTCGCCGGCGATCGCCAGATGCGCGGGGAAGCTCCAGACCGGGTAGCGCTCGTAGATAGGATCTGCTCCCACGTGAATCACAAAGGCGTCCTCTTTGACCTTTTGTAATGACGGAGCCCAAGGCATCGGACAGTCAATCACTAGGATCACATCGGCTTGTGACAGCGCCTCGGTGGTCAGTTTGTCGCCAGCGACGGTGGCTGGATTAGGTGGCTGATCGTACTCATACCCGAGGTGTAGCTCGTGATTGCTTGGGAAGTTCATGAACTCCGCGATCTGATACTCGACCACCGGGATCGCGCCCGACTCGGCCAGCGCCACCAGCGCCGCCACGTTTTCGGGACGCCGCCCGAAACTGCGAGTGATAATCAGCGGACTCTTGGCACTAGCAAGGCGCTGGGCGGCCTCTTCAATAGCTATAGGATTGGGTGCCGGTGCTACGACCGGCGTGTAGAGGCGCTCGCCATCGCGCCCCGTACCGGCGATAGTGAACTCGTCGTGCCGCTCTGCCATCAACTCGCGCGGCAGCGTTAGGTAGACCGGCCCGCGCGGCTCCGTCATGGCTATGGCAAAAGCCCGGCGCACGACTGCTTCGAGTTGATCGAACGTCCTCAGTTCGTAATCCCACTTGACGAACTCGCGCACCATCCCGCCTTGGTCGAACGATTCCTGCGCCCACTGAATTACCAGATCTCGGCTGCCCTGACGACCTTGCTCTGTCACCGGCGTGCGCCCAGCCAAGAGCACCAGTGGGATCTGCGCGCGCGAATCATTGATCAGGCTGCACAGGGTGTTGCCGGTCCCGACCGTGCTATGCACGAGCACAACCTGCGGCGCGCCGGTGGCGAGGTAATGGGCGGCGGCCATGTTCATCGCGCATGTCTCGTGCGGTACCTGCATTAGCGTCGGGATGCCCCGCAACTGCTCGTGGGCCGCTGCCGACTTGGCGAAGGCATCGAGCAAAGAAGTGACATCTGAGCCGGGTACGCCGAAGATGTGTTTGACGCCCAGATCACTCAACAGATGCAGAAAGGCCTGTGCGGTGTTTTCAATCTTGACGACCTTCTTCCCGCTCGGCTGTCGTGGCGCTTCCTCCTTGATCATAGTTGCTGCCTTCTCGGCAATCATGATCGTGGGCGCATTAGTATTTCCTGTAGTGATGGTCGGCATTATCGAGGCATCAACAACGCGCAGGCCTTCTATACCGTGCACCCGCAATTTCGAGTCAACGACTGCTTGTGGATCATTGGCTGGCCCCATCTTGCAGGTGCCGACCGGATGGTAGAGGCCAATGGCCGACATGCTGATGAAACCGGCCAACTTCTCGTCAGTGTCCGCCGCTGCCCCTGGTGCGGCTTCCACTTGGCGGAACTTATCGAAGACTTTTCTTTCGCCGATCTGGCGCCCGATCTTTAGGCCTGCCACCAGCGTTTGCACGTCCGCCGGGTCGCTGAGATAGTTCGGGTGAATCTCCGGAGGATCGGATGGTTGGTTTGATTTTAACTTTAGGTAACCTCGGCTATTCGGCCTGACCAGAGTGGCGACGATCATGTAACCGTTCTCAGCAGGCGGCGCGGGTGGTTGTGGGCGTCCGAGAATCTTGTGCGTGAAATGAAATTGCAGATCAGGCCATTGGGAATCCTCTCGCGTATCGAGAAATAGGCCCCCTTCCACGCCGCCGGAAGTCGAAGGCGCGGACGCTTTGCCAGGTTTGTAAAGGTAGAGCACTGGGGCAATCGGGTGATCCTGCAGATTCTGACCCACGCCCGGCAGATCATGCACAACGTCAATCTTCAATGCTTGCAGATCAGCCTTAGGTCCGACGCCGGAGAGCATGAGAAGCTTTGGTGATTCGACTGTTCCAGCACAAACGATTACCTCTCGCGTCACCCTCACACTCTGGGCGCTGGCTGCAATAGGATCGGCGAACTCCACGCCCACGGCTCTCAGGTCCACAAAAGGCTTCCTGCCTTCAAAAAGCAACCGAGTGGCTTGCACGCGTGTCGCAATGGTTAGGTTGGGGCGCCGTCTGACCTCAGGATTCAGAAAAGCCGTCCCGGCGCTCGAACGTTTGCCGTCTCGATCAATCGTCACCTGGTAGTAACCCGCACCACCGGTCTGCTCGGAGTCGTTGAAGTCGTGGCAAGCGTCGTGAATCTCCCTGGCCGCCTTTACGAAAGCGTCAGTGGCCGGGTTCGGCGCCACGATATCACTGATAACCAGCGGCCCCGTTCTGCCGTGATACTCGTCGCTTACCTGTTTGCTCAGGTTGTGCTCGGAGGCTTTGAAGTACGGAAGAACATCGTCGTAGCCCCAACCTTCATTGCCGAGGGTGACCCAGTGATCGTAATCGCGCCGGTTGCCGCGGATGTAGACGAGCGCATTGATCGCGCTACTGCCGCCCACTACTCTACCCTTTGGCCAGGGAACGAATGGCCTGCCAGGGTTAGGTTTCAGCACCGGTTCGTCTTCCACCTTGACTACATACTGCCAGTCCAAGTCCGTGCCCTGTAGCTCCTCGAAGTCGCGCGGGATATGTATGCGTTGGTCAGTGTCCTCGACACCTGCTTCGAGCAGGAGCACTTCGACCGCTGGATCCTCACTCAAGCGATTTGCTACGACACAGCCGGCCGAACCCGCGCCGACAACAACGTAGTCATAGCGCTCCTTCAACTCTTGCGGCGGCGGCGAAGGCGGAATCGGATGGGGCAATCCTTTCCTCCGCGTCTTGTCTCTAGGCGATGCGAGTTTCATAAGACTACCTCCATGGTCATCCGATCGGCCCACTAGCTGGCTCTCGCACGACTCGGAAAGTATCAATCGTCGTCGCCGTGAAATGGACATCGCCGGGGCCGAAAAGATCCACATCCTTCTCGATGTGCGTCGAGCCGAGTGAGGTCTTGAGACCCCGCGCTCTGGCAAAGCGGCCGGTGCCGTTAGTGATGATCTGCCCGCAGGTTACTGCAAAGAGAAACGAGCCGTCGTCTAGCGGTACAAGATGGCTCAGCGCAGGCCCAACCGCAGTGATCGAACTGCCGTCGCGAAAGACCCAGATGCCTTTGGTGTAGGCCACCACCGGCAAGTGTGGTACGGGACCCCGCGGTTCATTCATCGGGCCCGCTGGATTGGGCGGGCGCGCCAGCAGCTCGCGGGGGTCTTTGAACTGCGCTTCCCAAACGCCCTGATGCCAGCCCTCCGGCTCATCGTCAAGCGTGAACTGTTGCATTGCGAGCGCGATGTACTTCTTGTCCGGGCTGAAGCGGCCCGAACCGCGCGTGTAGGTGATAATCACTTCCTCCTGCAAGCCGCTTTGCGCGCCGTGCAACTCAGGATCGAAATGAGGCGAGATCTCTTCAAAGGTGTGTGGACTGAACATGACGATCATCCTTTCTCACTTGATCTGTTGATACCACGCGGCGATGGCCTCGCCGACGCCTGCCGGGTTGTCTTCCTGATGAAAGTGAATACCCGGCCCGATGTTCACAACGCTGATGTTCTTCAGATTCTCTCGCGCCCAAGCAACATCCTCCGCCGTAGTGATTGCTCCGGGCTCGGCGTAGATCAGCAGCTTCGGCAGAGTTGAGCGTTGCAGCTTTTCGCTGTACCTCGACACCAGACTGGCCACCGCACCCGGCGCGCCGCCAACGGGCAACTCCTGGATGAACTGCCAAATCGGCTTGCGGCTGTTCGGCTCCTTGAATGGCTCGCGATAGGAACTCATCTCCCCGTCGCTGAGTTTGCGCAGCATGCTTCCTGGAAGCACTTGCTCGATCATCACGTTCTTATCCACAATCAATTCCCAACCAGCACCGCGCCCACGGAACCCTTGAAACGTGTCGCGCAGCGATGCGGGAAAGTCATTCCACGAATCGTACGGCTTCAGCAATGCCTCCATAAACGCGATCCCTCTCACGTTTTTCTCGTTGGCCATGGCGTAGTGAAAACCGAGGGCTGTGCCCCAGTCGTGTAGAACCAACGTGACCTTGCGCAAGCCGAGCTTGTTGATGAAACCTTCGAGGTACTTGAACTGGTCGAAAAAGCTATACTCAATCTGTGGCTTATCTGACCAGCCCATGCCAATCAAATCCGGCACGATGCAACGGCCTAACGTCTTGACGTGTGGAATGACATTGCGCCACAAATAGGACCAAGTCGGATTGCCATGCAGAAAGAGAATCGGGTCACCGACGCCTTCATCGAGGTAATGCATCTTCCAGCCGTGGACTTCGACATAGTGCGGTGTGTAAGGATAGTCCGGCGAAGGCAACGCCGATGGTTGTGGGTGTGGCGAAGGCTGTGGTCGCGCAGTCGGTACCGTTCCGTGATACCGACTGCGCACGACTCTGAAAGTGTCAATCGTCGTCGCCGTGAAGGACACATCTTGCGGCCCGAAGAGATTCAGTCCTTTGGGCACATGCGTGGATCCCAGGGATTGCACCAATCCGTAAGCGCCTTCGAAACGTCCCGTCCCACCGGTGATGATCTGCGCCGTGCTGACCATGAAGATGAATGAGCCGTCGGGCAGCGGCACGAGATGGCTAGTCGCCGGGCCGGCAACGATGATCGAGCTTTGATCGCCGAAGACCCAGTGTGCCTGTGTTTGCGCCATCACTGGCGGATGCGGCACGGGACCTACCGGCTCGTTCATCGGACCTTCGGGTTTGGCCGGGCGGGCAAGTAACTCCTTCGGATCTTTAAACTGCGCTTCCCAGACACCTTCGTGATACCCGTCCTCCTCACCGCTTAGCTTGTACATCTTCATGCGCAGCGCAATGAACTTCTTGTCCGCGCTGAACTGGCCGGTGCCGCGCGTGTAACGGGCGATTACTTCTTCGCGTAGCGGATCGCTCTTGTAACCTCTCGGGCGCGCCGCTGGCCTGAAGCCAAGCGCGCCCGCTGGCGCGGCTACACCGGCAGCGAAGGCCCCGAAGAGGCCGTCTACTAGTTGCGCCTGCAATTCGTCACCGGACTTGAACACGTTCTTAGCTAACTCACCGAATTGCTGCTCCGCAGTCTGGCTCATTGAGTTGAGCGTCGTCGCCGCTATATCCATTGACCGGTTGGGCTCACGCAGAAATTTGACTAACTGCTGGAACCCGAGCAACGGCATCGCCCACGAAAAGCGAAGCAGGGCTTTGCTGAAATCGCGCATCTTAACTCTCCTTTAACGCCGCGGAAGTCATCCAGTCTGAGCTTGAGCCTGAGGCTAGCGACGTCAATGTGAGACACACCCTTGCTGATCACTGCACTTGCGGCAAGGGCAGTTGGTAGACCAGTAGCAAGTTCCTGCGTTCTGGTCCATGACGAGAATCACGAGAACGCACGGTCGTTAGGTAGTCTGAATCACGCCGTCTTTGACCGCCGACGCAAGCTTCTTCAGTGCATCCGCCTGCTCCTTCTCGTATTGGCCCGGCTCTGTCTCGTAACGCGCCTTCACTTCTACTTTGACCTTGACGAACTCCTCGAAGTCCTCCGGAGGCAAGCCAATGAAGCGGTCTTTATCACCAGGATCCAGATATTTATCAGGGGGATAGTTGCTGGTCTTCCACTTATCCGAACGTTTCGCCCCTTCGTTTTGGAGGTCCGCAAGATATTCGGCTTTTTTGGCCCCCCCGTAATCAGCCTCGGTCGTGCTATAGGAAATCACCTCCGAGTCTCCTCCCAGATACGCCCCCAGATCTCGTTTCGTGAAGGTGATGAAATAGGCTACGAGCTTCGAGTCATCCCCTCTCAGGTCTACGTCTGACATTTTGCTTTCCTCCTTCGGAGTTACCGTATTTGAATTCTCGGCGCGACCTGTTGTCGCACTCTCGTTGAAAATCGTAGTCGGGGGGGGCGACCGCGCTTGGTCGCCGCCCGTCAAGCGCCCAGCTTGAGCCTCATTTCCCACTATTGCATCGATCCCCTGATCGGTAATCCGCTGTAATCCCTGCATTGTCTTGGCGAACATTTCCACGCTGTAGACCAAGACCGCGCCTGGGAGTCTCATCATTTGGGTCAGCAGTCGCACCATCTTGCGGTTCTCGCTATTTGGCTCGTCAGCGCGATCGGCCGATTGCTCGCAAAACCATCGCGCCGAGCAACACGAACGCCACCGTGCTGATCCTGTTCGACCACGGGCCAGTCACGCCGGTTCCGAAGCGATGCGCGAGCAAAACGGTCGCAGCCAGCGCGAGCAGCAACCCCATCACGACGGTTGAAGAGTTGCGCCCGCCGCGCGGCTCGGAGGCGCCCGGCACTTGAACCTTCAATCGCGCTCGACCTTCCGCCGCAAGCGTCAACACCGCGTCAAGTCTCTGGGGCAAATCCATCATGATTCCGAAATAAGTTTCCATCTGCTCGCCAAGCTCTCTCGCGCTTAACATCTCTCGGAATCTCTCAACTCCGGCCAGGAGACGCACGTCTTGTAAAGCCTCCTGGAACGCGTCTCGGTGCGGAACCAGCCGTTGCGCGATAGTCGCGATCATAAACAGCCCGCGATAGAAAGATGGCAGGCCCGGTCGAGCCAAATAACCGCGTTCGCTTGCCAAACGCCAATGCAGAAAAAGATACTCCGCCAGATTATTGTTAGCACCGCTGAAGGCCCATTCGCTGTCCCGGAAAGGCACAATCTGCCTGAACCTTTGCCGCAGTTCATCTTCGCTGACCGCGTGTTTTTCTTTCGCCAGCTCTTTGAGAAGGCATGAACACGCCAAGTCTGGATTCTCGGTGACAGCGGCGATTAGATAATCCCAAAGGTGGGCTTTCGTCTCTGGCGTCAAACTTGCGAAGCTGCCATCGGAGAAAGCGATCTGCTTACTGGGAAGAATCGTGATGTTTCCTGGAGACGGTTCAGCCGGGAAAAGACTTCCCAGCAACGCTTGCCTTAGCCATGCCGCGCAAAGGCGACGTGCGAGGCTGTAGCGTTCTTCCTCGTCGGCATTGGCGATCAGCGTCTCTTGGCCAACGTGAAGAGACTTCAACAAATCATCGAGGTCCTCTCCAGGCAATCGTTCAACCGTGAGCATTCGAGAAGTGCTGTGGCTCCCATGCACTAAAGGCACTCTCAGCACGCCGAACACTTCCGTGTCGTTAGCGAGCGTCGCGAAGGCGCTCTTCTGCGCGGCAAAGTCGGTACGTTGCTGGAGCATGAGGCGAAAGTCATCAATCGCGCTCTCGATCTTAGAATTAGTCCAGCCTTCCCAAACAAATGCGCCCTTCAAGAGTTGGAGCAATTGCACGTCGTAGCGAAGAAACTCTTCCGCTTCTGGGTGGACCAGCTTCACCGTCAGAGCCTGTCCGTCCTTCGACCACGCACGGTGTTGCTGAAACAGAAAGCTGGACGCAAAGGGTTTTTCTTCGAAGGCCAGGTAAGCATCTTCTGGCGAACAGCCGAGTTCCTGTCTGATCAGGTTTCGAATCGCGTCCGTCGGCGAGGCTTCGGCGCGATCGAGCAGGGAAGCGAGTTCACGACAATCTCTTGCCGCGAGCAGATCGACACGCGTCGAGAGATAAAGACCAAAGGACATGAAGACTGGTCCGAGGCCTTCCAGCGCCGCGCGCAGCTTGAGAACATAATTCTCTTCGGGCGCAATGACATTGCGCACTAGCCGGTGCGGTCCGCGCCGCAACCCGAACATCGCCAGACGCTGTTCAACCTCCCGCTGCCTTTGTTTCAGGGTCGGGTCTGGAATTCGTTTGTGGACCGGCGTCATCAACCTGATTGGCCTTTCATTTCTCAAACAGAGTCCGGGTTAAGAACCTCGCTCGATCATTTTCACGTCCTCCTCAAGCGATGCCCTTGTGGCTGGGCCGCGATAGATCTTTACAATGCGTTGCGAGCGATCGAGCACCAATGTGTACGGGATGCCGAGGCCGTTAAATCGCTGAAAAACCTCCTGGTCGCCCAGCAGAACCGTGTAGTCAATCTTGTTGTTCTCAACAAACGGCTTCACTACCTTCAGTCCATCCTCGTCCAAAGCAATGCCAACAACTTTCACCTTCGAGCTGGCCGCGAACTCCTTGAGCTCCGGTATCTCGCCCATACAGGGTTGGCACCAGGTCGCCCAAAAATTCAGCACCACGACATTCCCTTTCAGCGAACTACTTTTCACCGTCGTGCCATCCAGCGAACTAAGCGCAAAGTCAGGAGCGTTGCTCCCAACTACAACGCTCTCGGGGCTAGAGCCGCCCGCGCTCTCACAGCCAGCGAGCGCGAGAAGAGCAAGGGAGCAAAGAAACAGTTTGAGATTGAGAGTCACTAGTCTCATCTTCGTATCTCCTCAAGTTATCGACAGCGGTCCTACCCAGACAGCAGCCGCTTATCCGTGTCGGCCTTCTCAGTTGCCGGGAGGCGGTGGCACTGGCCCCCAGCCAGTCGGACCAGACTGGGATCCCGCGCAACCCTGACCTGAGACAATTCCGCCCACCGACTGCGTCACGATGCTGACTGTCTGTCCAACAGCCTGAAGGCCCGCGGTGAAAGCGCCGGTCGCCTGCTCCGCGATATTTGAAACTGTCCCCTTCGCCGAGCCGCTCGAGGAAGCTGCACTTGCAGCTTTGCCTCGGTCAAACATCCCCATCGTGAAGAGGTCGAAGGTTAAGTCGACTCCACGTCTCTGAAACTCGTCGCCAACCTTGAAAGTCGATCTGACAACGTCGCTCATTTCCTCGGCTGTTGCCTTAGTGATCTTTTCAAGGGATTGAGTCGCTCGGTCTGGTTGTCGCCAGCCCTGAGGGGTTAAGAAGTTGGCCATCTGTTGAAGGCCAAACAGAGACGTTGACCACGTATAACTGAAGACTGATTTGGTAAATCCGCGCATTTTGATCTCCTTCGTTGTTAGCCCTCGTATGTGACGAGCGGCTCTCAATTGCTCCGCGTACCGCTAAGGGCCGAATGCCGATCTTGGGCAAGCCTGCGCATCGTGCCGATGAGCATGAATGCAGCGGTCGCTACGAACATCACTTCTGCCGTAAACAAATTAACGCCTAGATTTGCATTTTCACCGGTCACGGCGACGAGCGCTGAGATCAGGCACACCACCGAGGCAAGTCGCAGGGCCCGCCCGCGCAAGTAATCTTCATTTCCGTCTTTCGCCTTACTGATTTCCGCGTATACCGGGAACTCACCCGTGGCCAATCTGCTGAGACTACGAGACGCCCTAACCACGCCGTCCTGCATCATGTGACCGCTCGAGCCGGCCAAACCGATCATGGTGTTGGGGGTAAACGACGCCAGGCGCGCGTGCCACTTCAGTTGACGATTGCAAATCAGTTCGAGGTGCCGCCCCAGATCAAATTCCGGCGCGACCCGCGTAATCAATCCATCAATGGCAATCGCCGAGCGGATATACTTGACGACGTCGCGTTCTGGATAGATGCCGGTTCGGTGTGAAAGCTTCAGCATGTCGAGCATAACTAGCGTGGCATTCATTACGAGCCTATGCTTCTTCCCTTGCACCTCGTACCATTCCTTAGCCAGCTTTGTCATGCCTTCACGAAAGCCTTCGACATCGGATTCAGTGTTCAGCGTTGAAATCTTAAAGAAGGCAGCGCACATTCCGTCGAGGTCGCCGCGCCCGAGGGCCCGCGTCAAAGAGACGACATTCTGTCGCGAATAACGACTGAGGACTCCGGTAATGCCGAAGTCGATATAGCCCACAGTGTTGCCCGGCAGGATCAGGAGATTGGCGGGATGAAGGTCGGCGTGAAACATTCCGAAGCGATAGGCATCACCGAGAAAATTCTCAAGAACGTTGTAGACGAACTGGCTTCCTTCAAAGCCTCTGTCCTTCAAACTGTCGAGTACCGGCTTATCATTCGTTTCCAGGGCTCGAAGATAATCGAGCACGTTCACGCCCTCGATGAATTCAGCAACCAACACGCGGCGTGACAAAAACTCTCGGAACACTTCGGGCACGCGCTCATGAGAATTGTGTTGCGCGTTCAGGCGATGCTGCTCCATGTAGCGAGCTTCGCGCCGGTAATCCAGCTCTTCATCTGTCCAGGCGACGAACTCGCTCGTCGGTTCGATCATCCAGTACAGCCTTTTCAGACGCAGACGTTTAATCAGGCGTATCGCGGCAATCATGAGCCGGATGTCACCTTTGAAGTCGGCATCGACGTCCGGCCGCTGCACCTTTACAGCGAGCTTGCGTCCGCTGAGGTAAGCGACGTGAACTTGCCCAATAGACGCGGTGGCCATCGGCCTCGTCTCGAATTCGTCGAAGGTGTCTCGCGGCGATTTGCCGAATTCTTCGATGAATAGTTTCTCAACTTGCGCGAACGGAAAAGGCGAGACGCGGTCGAGCAGATCGAACAAAGCGTTGCAGTATTCCAGGGGCAATATGTCCGGTTGGAGCGCGAGCATCTGCCCGAACTTGATGAACGTGCCGCCCATGTCTTCGATTAACGAGCGCAGACGCTGCGGTCCCGAAAGATCAGCCACCGCCACATAAGCCGAAAGCTTTGGCCAGCGTCTGACGCTGATGGCCAGGCCCTGCGCGACGGCATGCCTGATGAGCACGGCCAGCAGGTGCGCTATCCTTCGCATGCTCGACCTTCTGACCATCAACCAGCCTCCTCTTCGAATACTGATCCGTAGAAGATTGACTTGCGGCGAGTCAGAATCTTTTCGATAGCCTGCTCCATTGCGTTCCTGACCTCTTGACTAATGGCCCGCACCGTCACCGGGTCTTCTGCCGCTGTGGGCGGATATATGCCCTCAAGGCGAATCGGCGTAAGGAACTGTGTGTGCCACTTGGAGGGTAGGGGCAGCGGCGTAGTCAGTGGCAGACATGGCCAGTCGGTATGCCGCTTCCACCAACTCCATTCGATCCTTTTCAGTATCGGAAAAATCTCAGCGCTTCCGACTGTGATGAAGGGAACGATGGGTGCCTGGTATCGCAGGGCAATCTTGACAAAATCGTTCCGCAGGAATCTCCCCAGTCGATAGGCGTCGCGGTAGAGCGAGAACGCTCCTTTAACGCCTTCGGGAAAGACGCCGAGGATCTCGCCACGTTCAAGAACCCGGTTGGAATTCTCCTGGCACGCGATCACACCACCGATCTTGGTCATGAAGTTAGCCACGAAAGGAAACTTCACCAGGCCCGGATGCAGCAGGAATCGCGGGCATCGTCCGGTCAACTTCAGAATCTGGTGAATCACTATGATTCCATCCCAGGGCATAAAGCCGCGGTGCAACCCGACCAACACCACTGGGCCTTCGCGCGGCAAGTTTTCCAAGCCCCTTAATTCCACGCGCCAGTAGTAGTTCTCGAGAAAGTTGAAGAGAGTTCGTCCGAATGCTTCGACGTAGTTCTTGTCGAAACCGAAATCATCGAAAGCGATAGTTGCCAAACTGTTGGGCGTACGCCCGATGGGCTCGCTGATAATGAAATCCGCCAACGCCTGGCTGCTTGAACGCCTCGGTGTGAACCCTAGCTCGCTCTTGATCTTCTCGTTCGAGACGGTCCATGAGTAGCGGATGTAATCAAGCTGGGTAATCGAATGCGCGAGCCCGAGCGGCTTGAGCAGAGCGCGTGCGACTCTTTGCAACGTGCGGGGCACGGGCAAACGCTTCGAACCCGAAAGACTGAGCGCCTTACGAAGCGGAATCACGCCATCCGAAGCGACGTTATAGATGCCTTCCGCACCTTTCTCAATCACACAGCAAACGGCGAACGCCAGGTCTTCGGCGCTGAGCAGTTGGATTGACGGATCGTGGCCGGGCAGGGTAACCGCCAACCGCTTCTGTAAGAAACAACTGAAATAGTCATTACCATCCGGCAGCAGCACTGGGGCCGGCCGCAAGATCGCCAGCGCCGCGCCTGCGTTTCCGCCCAGATGTTCCGTGGCGGTTCTCTCCAACTCGGCCCACTGATCAGCGATGAAATTCTGGCCGCTGCGGCAAGGTAAACGGGTCTCCGAAATCAACCCGGGATTCTGCGGGCTAGCGCCATAGATCTCGGCACTGGATAACAAGATTACCTGCTTGACCTTTCCCGACTGTTGACACTGGCGAAAAATGTTTTCCGCATCATCGAGCTGAGGTATCGAACACCTCTCGGCAAGCAGCGGCGGGGAGTAAACGACCGTATCAATATTCTGTTCGTTGAGCAGACTTGACACGCATCCGTTAGGATCGCTACCGACTTGAGGGAAGCGCTCGCAGGACCCGACGATCTGGCTTTCGCGCAACTGTTTGACCAACAATTCCGCGATGCCATCTCGTTCGTCAATTACGGCGATTCTCAGCAACCTCTATTTCCCCTTCCGTTATCTCGGGCGTGAAGAACCAACCAATTCATTCGGAAACTCTTTTCTTTTGAAGCCTGGCTTGTCGCTATAAACCCTTTGAGGCTCGGTTCCGTTTTCGGACTGGAAAATCGAGCCATAGAAAATCGACTTGCGCCGACGCAACATCCCTACGAGAGCCTCGGCCAACAAGCCCCTAACCTCTTCACTAATGGCGCGGACCATCTCCTGGTCGTCGGCTGTTTCGGGCGGGTAACGATCTTCGAGGTGTATCGGCTCCAGGAATCTCGTGTGCCACTTCGACGGCAACGGCACCGGCGGCAGGAAGGGAAACGTTGGCGTGATTGGAAAGGCCGGCCATTCCGTGAGTCGCTTCCACCCGCCCCAATCGAATTTCTTGAGGATGGGGAAAATCTCGGCGTTGCCAAGGGTGATAAAGGGAACGATGGGCGCGCGATTGCGCAGCGCCATCTTGACGAAATCACCGCGCCCAAACTTGCTCAGGTGGTGCGCGTCGCGGTACAGCTTGAAGGCGCCCCGAATGCCTTCCGGATAGATGGCGAGCATTTCGTCACGCTCGAGCACGTAGTCCGCATTCTTTTGACAGGCGACAATACCGCCGAGCTTCGTATGAAAGTTGAAGAGAAAAGGAAACTTGATCAACGATGGGTGAATCAGGAATCGCGGGTAGCGGCCAATTTGGCGCACGATATAATGCAGAGTCATCACCGCGTCCCAGGGCATAAATCCGCGATGAACGCCGACGAGCACGGCGCGTCCTCGGCGCGGCACATGCTGAATGTCTTGCACCTCGACGCGCCAGTAGTAATCGTGCATGAACTTGAAGAGTGTGCGCCCGTAAGCCGCGATGTAATGCTTATCCATGCCGAAGTCGTCGAACCCTCTATGTAGCGTCATCTCCTGCTCATTCGTCAGAGTTTCGCCGGTTTCTTCCAGGAAAAACTCGGCCAACGCTTCGGGGCTCGACCGCTGCGGCGAACAGGAGAACTCGCTTCTAACCCTCTCGTCCGAGATCGTCCAGGAGTAGCGTATATAGTCGAGTTGTTCTATCGGGTTGGCCAATCCGAGATGTTTCATCACAAGGCGTACTGCACGCTGGAACACCCGCGAAACCGGAACGCGCCGCGCGCCAACAAGGCGCAGCGCCGCGCGAAGTGTAATCACTCCTTTGGGCGCGAGATTGTAGATTCCTCCCTCGCTGTTCTCGATCACGCAACGCACCGCCCTGGCTAGATCGTTGGGACTGAGCAACTGCATTGTTGGATCGTGGCCGGGCAGCGTAATAGCAATCCGGCTGCTGAATAAACGGCTAAAATAGTCCTTACCGCCAGGCACTAAAACGGCAGCCGTTCGAAGGATGGTTAGCGCAGCGGCGCTCTTTGAATGCGGGCCGAAATATGAGGCCGCGAGTGCTTCCAGATCACGCCAGCCACTCGCAACCGGGTTGCTGTTGCCGCCAAGAAGCGAGTGCGTTTCGGGAACAAGTCCTTCGTTGTGAGGGCTGGCCCCATAAACCATCGCGCTCGACAGTAGGATGAACTTCCTAACGCTCGCACGAGCGCATTCTTGAAACACCAGCTCGGCATTTTGCAGATCGGGCGACATAAGGTTGCGTGAGCGCTGTGGCGGAGAATAGACGACCGTATCAATACTTTGTTCTCTTAGCAGCTCTGCGTAGCCACCGCTCAAATGTCCACCGAAGCCATCTTCTTTCTGGGGCGCACGTTGGCACAGCTCAACGGCCAGACTGTCGCGGAGATTGTCCGCGATCAACTCCGCGACAGTGTCTCGGTCGTCAATGACGATTACTCTGACCATCTCAAAGCTCCTTGCTTTGTGTTTTTCTTCCGCTGAGTCACCGCTCGCTGGCCTGTGCATACTCAACGGCGCCCGTCTCTCACCCTTACGGATCCTTTGGGTAGAACCTCCAGAAGTAGTTCAGCGGAACGTCCTGTACGACACGCTGGGTGACCGTTTTCTTGATCGTTCCCGCCACGTTGCAGATATTCCATTCCTTCACGTACTCGGAAGGTACCCACTGCAAGGCCCAGACCGGGACGAGTGTGCCGCGAAGCAACTGTGGGGTCGCCCAGGGGTCTGCCACCACGGTCATCCTGACGAAGATCAGCCTGAGCATCAGCCCTCTGGTTTCCTTGAAGACGACCACGCACAGCCCCGGACCGATGGGGTTGGTCACGCGCACGTCCTCTTTCATCTCGCGGATGTAGGGCGGGACGAATGGGCCGCGCAGTTTCACCGAGAACCCCGGCTTGATGATTATGTTCGTCGGCGGGCTGGTCGGTGGCGGCGGCTCGAACACTTCGCGTCCGCCCTCCTCGTCAAGCAACCGTTGCAAGTGGCTGCAAGGCTCTTTATCAATTCTCGCCCCCTCGCGGCACTGCTCGACGATCGGAAGGACGGCCCGCGCGACTTCGCTGACCTGATCAAGCAGGTACTTGACGTCAAGCGCCGTGCCCTGCACCTCAGCGCATCTTCCCTGCTGTTGCGCATACTTAGCGAGCTCCTGCGAGGTCCTCGCTATGGCTTCGTTGATTATCGGCCCGGTCTCTTTTGAAACCGGTACGTTGTTCGCGAGAACCGCGTCCAGTAGAAGCTGGACGCTTGTCCTCTCCGTATCGCAGCCTTTGGCTTCCGCAAGCTGACGGAGGTTATCGTTTAGCCTTTGTTCCATCGTGCTTTCTCGAACCTGGGCCAGCACAGAAGTCGAACTGCCCGTAAGCACGAGAGGAAGACCGATTACCGCTAGGACAGCGATGGCAAATTTGAGCACCGCGCCTTTTGGAAACGTAAGAAACTCTTTTTGTGAAAACATAAAACTACTCCTTTCGAGACGATTTACAGGTCTTCATACCTAAAGAGCATCACAGCTCCTTCAATTACTCTGCTGGCGTTCAGTTGCCAGTGTTGATCTCGCCGCTGATGGCTGCTTGCTATCTCGCAGGCAGCGAAAGGGCTTCAATTCTGACCCCTTCCTTGATGCGAATTAGCTGACGCGCCGTTAAGGGCTTGTCTCCGATCTTCTCGAACCGCTCGACCCGCCCGTTGGGCCAGCGCACCGTCAAGGCATCAACTTGCGTCTTGTCATTGAGACCGAAATAGAGCCGAGCGCTGTTCTGTGAAGCAAAGCCCGAACCTGCCGAAAGCAGACGTAGCTGTTTCTCTCCGCCCGTTTCAATAGTAACCATCGCGCCCACCGCATCGCGGTTGCTTTGTGTACCTTCTAATTCAACCGCGAGCCAATTGCGTCTCGAACCGATGTTGTTACGGAGCAGAGCCGGGCGCGCCTTTGACACGTCGCCGCTGTCGCCTGGATTGGTGTTTGTTATGATATCGAGTGCGCCATCGTTGTCGAAGTCCGCGATCGCCATGCCGCGCGTGTCTTTGATGTCGTCGGCCCCAGTTGCCATCGCGATGTCTGTGAATTGCAGCGTCCCATTAGAGTCTCTGCCTTCATTCCTCATCAGCACGTTGTGCTCGTAACCGTTCCACGAAATGTCTCCGCGGAATTCGTCGCGATAGAACTTGCCGGTTTTGTAATCTTTGATGTGCGCGACCGCGCTCAAAATGTAGGGCAGTCAAAGGTCGTCTTTCTTCTTCCCCGTAATCCATCCGTTGGCGGCGTAGATGTCCTGGCGTCCGTCGTTGTCGTAGTCGAACATCGTCGAACTCCAGTACCAGCCGAATGGATTGACGCGCGACTTTTCCGACACATCGGTGAAATGGCCCTTCCCGTCATTCAAAAGCAGCGTGTTTCCCTTAACCACCTTGTCGCCATAGCCTTTCCAATCCGTGCCGACCAGTTGGTAAATCTCTTTGTAGGTGGAAAAGTCCTCCAGGATTGTTCCCTCTCGAGTACTCGTCAGGATGTACTGGTACAGGGTCGCCGCCTGGCCGTACCAGCGCTGGCCGGAGTGCACGTTTGAAACGTAAATATCGAGTGTGCCGTCGTTGTCAATGTCGCCGAAGGTCGAACTCATGCCGTAGCCGGGATCGAGTGTTCCGGTCTCTTTGGAAACATCAGTGAACGTGCCGTCGTGGTTGTTGTGCAGCAGCGCGTTGCGTCCGAAGTCGTTGGCGACGTACACATCCGGATAGCCGTCGCCGTCATAGTCTCCCCAGGCCACGCCGAGCGTGAGGCCGGTCTCGTGGATGCCGGCTTTCTCTGTCACATCCGTAAAATGAAAGTTGCCG
Source organism: Pyrinomonadaceae bacterium (assembly GCA_035545035.1). GTDB lineage: Bacteria > Acidobacteriota > Blastocatellia > Pyrinomonadales > Pyrinomonadaceae > UBA11740. The sequence goes on along the minus strand of DASZZL010000116.1, from coordinate 5,970 downwards.
TCGTTGTGCAGCAGGCTGTTGCCCTCGCCGTTCCGCGTGTAGAAGAGCGTCGTCGGAAGGTTCTTGCGCGCGTCCAGATAGCGGCCGATGTATAGATCAAGCTTCCCGTCTCTATCGTAGTCACCAGCGGCGGCGACAGTGACGAAATCACCATCACCCTTCGGTTTCAGACCGGAGCTTTCCGTGACGTCAACAAACTTGCGCTTGGTTGGGTCTTGCGGGTCGGGGACGTTTTTATATAGACGACTTGGCCCGGTGTAGCAGCCCAGGAACAGATCTTTGTAGCCGTCGTTATCGAAATCGGCGAAGATGCCGACGTTGATGCCGGGCAAGTCTGTGGGCAAGCCCACTTCTCTTGTTACGTCAACGAATGCGCCGTGGTTATTTCGATAGAGACGTGGCTGTGCGCCATCGCCGAAGAAGATGTCGTACCAGCCATCATTGTCATAATCAACGGCGGACACGCCGGCCGAGCCGTACTTGATAATGCCGAACTTCTTCGGCTCCCAGGCCGCCGTGGCAAAAAGGGGGTTGCGGTGTGATACAAAGTTGAGGCCGGCGCTGTCGGTAGTGTCAGTGAATCCTTTGCGGTCGCCGGTCACGGTCTCGCCGTGAATCAACTCCTGTTTGACGACCTGCCACTTCCCATCCTTCGTCTCGAGCCAGAGGCGTATCAAGGCATGAGATTCAAAGGCTTCTTCTTTGGCATCTGCGTGGCCTTTTCGCAGGCCGCGCAACCAGAGAACACCCCGCACTGTGGCGGCATTCGGACTTGATAGGTCTTCAACGGAGTCGAGTTTGAATTTGCTCTCTTCAATGGAAGTGATCGGCGCCAGGTAGCGTGTGACATGCGCGGCCACATCAGCTTTGTGAAACGGACGCTGATTCTCCACTTCCCACTCGTAAACCTGCACGCCGTCTCGATTGGATTGCAGCTTCTCTTCCCATTCGCCTTCGTGGTCACTCAGGTAGTTTTCGGCGTAGCAGTCCAGAATCTTGCTCGGATCCTTTTTCGCCACAAAATTATCCACGCCCGAGCGGTACTCGTTGAGCAGCTTGATCGACGCCTGTCCGGTTTGCGCCAGAAGTTGCGCGTTTGCTTCAACGCGATTGATCGCGATCTTGCCCCAGACCAGCAAGCCAAGAATAATGACGAAAGGCGATGAGAAAATAATCACTCGGCGTTTTCTTTTGGACATGGTCCCCACTCTCTCACTTCAAACAAGCACATTGACTCTTCTGCTTACACTCGCGCCATCGGGTTCCCGCTTTGCTAATGAAATCTCGGTCACCATCAACGTCCTTTACATCGACGGCGCCTTCGCCCCTCAGCGTAATGCCACGGCGCGCGACGGCTGCTCCGGTCTAACTTCAGTCGCTTGCGCATTACCCTCTGTAATTTGAACCTGGCTGTTAATCCAACCGTTGGTCTGCGCGGCGTCAAATTTCTGGACCAGCCCACTCGGCCATTTGATCTCGACAGCCTCGATCCTGGTAGCGCTACCGAGTCCAAAATGGACCGGGAGCATCATTTCGGAGGCAAAACCCGAACCGGCTTCGACCTGTCGCAGCATCGTTTTCCCCGTTATGGTGACACGCACCTGAGCGCCAATCGCATCACGGTTGCTGGGCATCCTTCCTTCCAATTTCATCACCAGGCTGTTGCCGCTCTTCCTTACCTCGTTAAGATAGAGAGTCGGCGGCGCGTTGTTATTGTTGATGACCAGATCGAGCTTGCCATCACCATTGAAGTCCGCGATGGCTACACCACGGCCATCCTTGATGCCATCCGTGCCGGTGGGTCGCGCAACGTCCATAAATTGCCCGTTGCCCACGTTTGCGAAAAGGCATTTGCGTTCGTAACCATTCCATGAATTCTCGCCGACGAAGTTGTAGCCGAAGAAAGCTCCCTGCTTGTACTGCTTCACGTGTGCGACCGCACCGCTGGTGAAGGGTAGTCAAAGATCCGTGTTCGGCGCGTTACTGATCCAGCCGTTGGCTGCATAGATATCCAGCTTTGTATCGTTGTCGTAATCGAAGAAGGCCACGCTCCAACCCCAACCCGCGCGATTCGTGTGGCTGTCTTTCACCTGTTGAAACGTACCGTCGCCGTTGTTGTGAAACAGACGATTGCCCTCGCCGATCATCTTGCCCAACTCAGTCCAACGCGGCCCCAGCAGTTGGTAAACCTTCCAGTATTCGCTCAAGTCCGTGATCGCGTATTTAGTGCGGATTACATTGCGCATGTATTGCGAGACCGTCATGTCCTCACCGAACCAGCGTTGGTTCGAGTTTATGTTCGAGGTGTAAAGATCCAGATGACCGTCGTCATCGAAGTCGCCCCAGGTCAATCCCATCCCGCCGCTGAAGTCGAGCACGCCTGCCTGCTTCGCTACTTCGGTGAACGTCCCGTCGTGGTTGTTGTGATACAGATTCTTGCGCCCAAAGTCATTGGCCGTGGCGATGTCCGGGTAACCATCGTTGTCATAATCGGCGGCGGCGACAGCCAGCGTCCAACCCGTATCGCCAGTGCCGCTCTTTTCCGTCGCATCTGTAAAGCCCTTGCCTCCGTCGTTGTGATAGAGGCGATTGGCACCACCGTTCTGTGCGTAGAACGGCAGGCGCGGAACATCGTGAAAGGCATCACCGTAGAGCCCGACGTAGATATCAACGTAGCCATCGCGGTCGTAATCGAGGAAGCAGGCGGAGACCGCCGGAGCCGTGCTCTTCGGGTCATTGGGGTCGAATCCCATCTTTGCGGACCAGTCGGAGAAGGTGATCTTTCCGTCGGCGTCGGGTCCGTTGTTGTGATAGAACTTGAGCGGCGCGAGATAGCGCGAGACGAAAAGGTCCTGGTAACCGTCGTTATCTACATCGGCAAAGATGCCCGCAGCCGCTTGATCAATCCCATCGAGCCCTGATTCCGTCGTCACGTCCGTAAAATGCACACGGCCTGAAGCGTCAGCCCCGTCGTTGCGATAGAGGCGTGAGCGCTTGCCGTCGGCGAAGAAGATGTCGGGCTTGCCATCATTGTTGTAGTCAACCGCGCTGACACCGCCCCCGCCGTGTTCGATCACGCCGAACTTGAGCTCCGAGCCGTGCTCTTTGACGTTGAGCTTGGGGTCGCGCTCTTGTTTGTAGTCAATGCCGATGGCCGCCAGGTCTTCCTTCGTCTCGAAGCCTTGAAAGTCGCGCCCATCGCCGCCAACGCGAACTCCCTCGACCAGCTCATCCTTCACGATCTTCCAGTCATACGCGCCGGAGCCGCCCTCGTTGACGAGATGCCAGCGATAGAAATTCCGATCTTGAAAGACGGTGTCGCGTTGATCTTTCCCGTCGAGAATGAACTTAACCGTCAACTGAACGGTCTGTTCAAGCTCCACTTTTTCGATCATGTCTATCTTGAACTTGATGTCCTGGACCGAAGCGAGACTGTTCAGGTAACTATTGAATTCATCCTTCACGTCAGCCTTCGCGTAATCCTTCCGCCCGTCAGACTTCAGGGTGAAACACGCGACATCACCCGCATCCTGATCGGGCTTCAGCACCCACTGTCCACGCCCCGGAGAGGCGTAACGTTCGGAATAGAAATGCATGATTTCCGTGGAATCCTTCTTCTTGAAAGCCTCTTCGAGGCCGTGCTTGTAATTAGCCAGAAATTGATTGACTGATTTGCCGGTGTTGTAGAAACGCTCATGCTCCTTGTCCTTGCGCGCCATTACGTAGAGGCTCAACGCGAAGATGGCAGTCGCTAATACCGCGACGACGATCAGGACTCGCAACAGCTTCTTCAGGATTCTGCGTCTAGCCATCTTCTCTCCTCCTCGTTTCTTCTCTTCACTTACCGAGTGACACCTTCAACTTCGCATCGGCGATGCTCCGCGCGTTTCTTAGCCAAGCGACCCGGGCAAGATGTCCCTGGGTGGCGGGTGGATCGGACGTGTCGGCCAAGTCAGAGAAGTGGGCTTGGCTCTGTCCGGTGATTTTCTTGGCCACCTGCATCGCCGAGACAATGACAGGCGTGATGCCGCCGCCGGGCTGGGTCCAGTGACCTGTGAAATAGAGATTCTTCACCAAGCCGTTGAGAGCGGGCCGATGTTCGCCGAGCTGGTTCGGCGACATCTCCCAACCCAACATTGCGCCGTGATGATTGACAGTGAATCTTTGCGAAGTCAGCGCGGAGGCGCTTAACTTGACCACCACCTGTTCGGAAAATCCCGGTATCACCCGCTCAAGGTTTTTCATTATGTAGTTTTCAACCGCGGCCTTGTGCGCGGGCCAATCTTCAATCGAGTCGTAGTTGATGTCCGTTAGTTTTTGCACGATCACGATGTGACGGCCCGGTGGCGCCATCGCGGGCTCGTACAGAGTCGGTACGAAAATCTTGAACGCGCGCGTAGCTACCTGATCTGAATCCCAGGAATCCCAGTGATAGCCCGAAGCCTCCCGCAACACTTCAGTCGGCATGTTTTTCAAACCAATGTGCGTTAGAAAGCAAGGATGCGTTGGCCGAAGCTTTCTAATAGAGGCGATTGCATCAGGATCAACTTGCGATGGCTCTAGCAATCGTTCGAGCGTTGATAGCAAGTCGGCATTCGACACGACCACCCCAGCGTTCACTCTTTTTACGGAGCGCGCGTTCGCTGGTCCCAGCTCCACCTCGACGCCGGTCGCGGTCTTGTTTCTCGCGAGTATCCGCCGCACCGTTGAACCCATTAGGATATGGCCGCCCAGCTCTTCGAATCGCAGCGCGAGTTCGTCGGCAAAGGCCTGCGACCCGCCGCGTGGATAATAATTGCCAAGAAAATAAGAGAGCCTCAGCATCGAATCGAAGACGAACGAGGTGCGAGATGGCGGCGACCCCCAATGGCCACAATCAGCAGCGAGCAACAACTTGAGCTTCTCGTTCTGGAAATGCAGGTCCAACGCCTCTCGCACGGTCATGTGCCGATAGCGTGCAAGCCGATCCGTGTCGCGCCAGCGGAAGTACGAAAGCAGCCCGAACATGTAAACCTCGCGCACCAAGGCGAAGAATTTGTCGAGTGCCTGTGCTTCTTCCGGAAATTCAGCCTTCAGCTTTCCCAGGTAGAGATCGAAGTCCGCCGGAACGGTAAAGTTCGAACCGTCAAGAAAATGGAAGTGGTCCACGGGATCCATCTTGACCCAGCCGTTCGTAACGCCGAGATCCAGAAGCAGTTTCCCCGTGATCGTCGCGGGGTTTCCGAGCAGCGGGTAAAAGTGTGTCGCCGCATCGAAGGTGTACCCTTTGCGCCGGAACGTGCTGCAATATCCGCCGACCATATAGTGCTGCTCAGTAAGCAACACGCTCAGCCCTTCACGCGCCAGCAGGTTCGCGCAGATCAAACCGCCGATGCCGGCGCCGATAATCACGGCGTCGTAAGAATCATTCGGTGGCTTGTGCCTTAGTCCTCTGAACGGTCGTTTCATCTCAATCAGTTTTCTGGCCTGTTCCGGCCGTACGTCTCGTGCGCCTCAACAAATTCTTCACTGGCTATGGCCCCGCCCATCGAAAGTTCCCCGGCTAGCAACGTGGCCGCGACGATCTCCGCGAACTTGGCTGCGTGTCCGCTGCCGGCACAGCCAAGAATTTCCAGGCACTCACGGCTGGTGCCCAGGCCCGTGCCGCCGCCGACTGTAGCCACCGTAAGCGAAGGCAGCGTCACGCTGGCGTAAAGGTCGCCGTCTTCGGTTACCTCTAAGTTCGTGATGCCAACTGCGGAGTTCGCGATGTTGGCGACATCCTGACCGCAAGCGATGAAGATGGCCGCCAGGCCGTTCGCATAGTGTCCGTTGTAACCGATGGCGTTTGCCTGCATGTGGCCCAGCACGGTGTGATGCCACATGTCGAACAGTTGCCCGGGAGTCGCGTGCAGGTACGACTTCACTATTCTCTTGGGCAGCAGCGCGCCGGCTGTCACCTTCTTGCCTTTGCCGCCGGCGAGCAGAGAA
>DASZZL010000115.1:0-17824 GCA_035545035.1 Pyrinomonadaceae bacterium | reverse complement strand
AGCGCGTCCATACTCTCCGCTCAGATTGTATGAGTTCGCCGGAAAAGTGCCGGCGCCGTCAGAGTCGCTGTTGCTCTTGCTGAACGTATAGTTGGCATTGAAACTTATGTTCCGGTTGAAACGACTAGCCATCGTTACAATGAACTGATTTTGGTTGAACCGGCCGCTCGATTCGTATTCGAAGATATTATTCGTGCCCAGCGGGCGCACTCCGCTATTTGGCAACGGTGCATTCGCGGCGCGCGCGCGCAGCAGATGAAGTGTGCGTGAATGACTGTAAGTCACGCTCATCGTGAAATTGTGCGGCAGGGCCCTCTCGACGCTAAGCGCCGACTGCATCGTATAGGGCGCCTGAATATCTTTTGCCAGTTGGTAGATCGTATTAGGCGTGGCGAAGGCCGTGATTGTGGCGATTGACGGCACGGTGGGGAAAGAATTCAATACCGCCGGATCGGTGACGATGTATTGTTGTTGATTGATTCCGTTTAGGCGATTGACGGTCATCGTCAAGTTCTCGCCAATCCGATCATAAAAAATACCGAAGCCGCCTCTAATAGTAGTCTTGGCGGGATGCTGGCGGCTGGCCGGCCCAGGCGCCCAGGCGAAACCGACGCGCGGGGCAAAATTGAGATTGCTGCTGATGTTGTCCTGGTTCTCGTAACGCAGGCCAAAACTCAGCATCAGGTTTGGCCGCATCTTCCAATCATCCTGGCCGAATCCACCGAAGTCCCACTGAGTTACAATGCTTGTTGGATTCCCCGCGGCGATGGTGAACTGGGTCGCGCCGCCGCCGTTCGCCCGAATCGCTGCTGGTGCAAGTCCTGCCTGCAAACCCTGCAAAGTAGTCTGATAGACCTGAATGGTAAGTCCCGTTGGATTGCCAACTCTTCGGCTAGCGGCAAACGTCCACGTTCCGCCAAAGTTCTGCGGTGAGATGTTAGTGATGTTTACGTGCCGCATCCTGGCGCCGAATCTCACCATCTGATTGCCTAAAGCTAACGAAGTGGTGTTCGAGAGTTCCCAGCGGTTTTGCAGATTCGAAGAAAGACCGATCTGCGAGCCGCCACCAGTGAAAGCGTCCTGAACACTGATAGTGGGAATGGTGTTATTAGCGTTATCACTCGAGGATATGTGACTGAACTGCGCTCGGGTCTCGTTCACCGTTCGCTTATTGAGGATCGCCGTTTCAGTTAGTCGGATGGTCTGTTGGGTGTTGACGTTCTTATATATGCGCGAAGCTAATGAAAAGCCGCCTGCGCCTGTGGTGCTGCTTGAGTGCTCGTTCTCATAACGACCTACGAGCGTGTGCTTCGGACTAAGCGCGTAATCGATTCGCACACTGAATTCCGGCCGTCGGTTCGGAACGGGCACCGTCTGACTGAGCCCGACGATGTTCAAATTGGAATCGAGAACTGTGGCGACAATAACGGCCTGATCATTGATGTCTCGCTTTTCGAAATCGAAAAAGAAAGACGCCTTCTTCTTCACTATCGGACCGCTCAATTGACCTCCATACCGCCGTGATGAATAAGGCGGCCGGGTCGAGGCAAAAGGATTACGCGAGTTTAGGTTCTGATTGTTGAAGCTGAAAAAGGCCTCGCCGCTAAAACTTTCGGTGCCCGGCTTTGTGAAAATTTCGGTGCGACCGAAACCGGGCCGATCATACTCGGCAGAGTAAGGATTCGAGTTGATCCGAATCTCACGAATTGTCGAGAGCGGAGGCAAACGTCCTCCACTGAACCCATCGATAAAAATTTGCCCTCCGTTAGGACCGGCTGACGGGCCCGCGAGCGCTTGCAACGCCGCAGCCAGGTCGTCCGGATCGTCGGGCAGAGCTTCGAGGTCGGCGCCCTTGAGGACTATGGCCCCGACATTGTTGTCGGGCTCTGTGTTCACCCCTGCACTATCGGCGGCCACCGTCACCTTCTGCTGTTCGATCGTCACTTTCAGAGTGACGTTGAGCTGTTGAGCACGTCCGGCGGTCAACTCAACATCCGCCTGCTCGTAATCTCCGAATCCCTTCGCCTTAACGCGAACCGTGTATTTACCGGGAGCAAGCCCGTTGACCGCGTATGCTCCGTCGCCGTTAGTCGTGGCCGTCTTCTCGACGCCGCTTTGGTCGACTGCGACCACGGCCGCGCCGACAATGACGCCGCCGAATTCATCAAAGACTTGTCCCTTGATTGTCCTTGTGGTCTGTTGACCAAAAGCAATTCCGGCGCAGAGTGCGAGAATTAAAAGCAAGCGTCCCATTTGAGTCAATTCGTGGTTCCTTCTTTGCAAAGTCGGCGGTCTGGCTGCCTTTGCTAGTCTAGACGAAGTTCACCGTGCTTTGGTTACATAAGACGAGCAGTGAGAGTGAATTTGCGGAAGGAAAAAATCACGAGCGAAGCCACGGATCTACGCGGATGAACTCGGACAATACGAACGAGCCACCAAAAGGCACAAAAAGCACAAAACGGATTCCGAGATCTTATTTTGCGCCTTTTGTGCCTTTTCGTGGCCTGTCTTTTCCGCTTTTCTGTGGCGAATTATTTTCCTCTGCCGCGAATGTTTGTGTCCCAGTAACGCAACCAATCGTTGCTTTGGTTGCGCAGTAACTCCCAATCAATTGGCATGCGCGTGAATGGCACGTTCATCCAAGCCGGTAATTGCTTTCGATCGACGTCGCTGCGCACCGGGATACGATAGTAGTTGCGCGCGGCGTGAATCAGGCTCTCCTGCGTGGTGACGAATTCGTAGAAGCGTTTTGCTTCTTCTTCATGCGGCGCGCCGCGCACGATCGCGATGCAATCGATCACGACCGGCGTGCCGCCGGCGGGAATGTTGTAATCAACGGGAAGATTCTTTTGCTCTTTATACAGTCGCACGTCGGGGAGATCCCAAAGACTGACCAGCCCTTCCTGCCGCGCCAGCTTCTGCATCAACAGAGTTCCATCCGCCGTGTACTCGTGCACGTTCGCATCCAGCTTGCGCAGCCAGTCGTAACCTTTTTCAGGAGAGTTCGTGTCTTGGTAGCCGCGCCAGATCATCGCGCCAAAGATCGCGCGCATTGAATCCGATGGATTTGGATTGCGAATCAAGACTTTGTCACGCCACTTTGGATCGAGCACATCGTCCCAATCCTTCGGCGCGTCTTCACTGCTTACGGCGTCGCTGTTGTAAACGATTACTTCCGGCGTTTCATAAGTTCCGTACCAGCGGCCTTCGGCGTCGCGCGCAAAGTCTGGAACTTTGTCAGCCCACGAAGGACGATAAGGCGTAAGCAAATTCCCATCGGCCGCCGTTTGGAACGTTGTGTGCGCTGCGCCCCACCACAGATCGGCTTGCGGACGGTTACGCTCTGCGCGCAAACGTTCGAGAACTTCGCGCGATCCCATGTCGAGAAACTGCACGTCAACTTCCGGGTGCGCTTGTTTGTAGCGCGCGACGAAATCGCGCAGCATGTCCTGCCCGTGTGGAGTGTAGATGAGGAGATGGTGGGGATTGGTCTGCGAAAATCGGCAGCCGGAAATAAGAGCCAGAAAGACGATCAAGGCAACGATTGAGAACCAAGCAATGCGAAACATGTGCAAGGCGTAGTTTAGCTTATTGACAGTTCTAGTTCACCTGCTAAACTGCTGAGAGCGACTTAGCTTTCCGGATTTGGCGAGACAGGAGTTAATGATGTCGGAATACGGGTACCGTGTGATTTACGAGCCGCTGACTGAAGGAGGCTTCCAGGTGATTGTGCCGGCCCTGCCGGGGATCGTCACGTACGGCCGCACGATTGAAGAAGCTCGCGAGATGGCGCAGGATGCGATCGCCTGTCACCTGCAGGGTCTTCTGAAAGATGACGAAGAGATTCCCAAAGATCCGTTTGCTCCAGGACCGCCCGTGATTGAAGAACTAAAGATTGCTGTCTAGTCATCCCACTTTATGCCTCCCAAGTTTGCGAACCTGAAACCAGAACAGGTCGTGCGCGCTCTCAAAAAGGGCGGCTTCCACATTCACGAGACCAGCGGTTCACACGTTCAGATGAAGCACACCACTAGACCTGGACGAGTAACGATTCCTTATCACAAACGCTTTGACCTGCCGAAGCACATCGTGAAGAGCATTGTTCGTCAAGCCGGACTGACTAACCAAGAGTTTTTCGATTTGCTCGACAACTAGGGGCGCTTAGCGCCGGCGCGTTTCTGTTAGTATCTTGGGACGATGGACACAACGCCTGAACTGCCGACGGAGATTCGTGGTTTCATCGATCCTAGAAAGACGTGCACTAACGTTTACGAGATTCTTCCAAACGAAACCAAGCTTTACGGAACAGAGTCCCTCGTTGACGAGAACGGCGTGCCGGAGCCGAGTTGGAAATATGGTTACTGGAAAGAGGCCGAGCTTCTTCTCCTGGCGCAAGATCCGTCTAATCTCAGAACAATTCAGGAACGGCAAGACAACGGTCACCCTGATCCGTTCGGCGCAAAGGATTGGCGCGTTGATGAAAACGGAAACGCGCGCCGTGACGGTAGTGAAACAAACCGGAATCTTCATTGGCTCGCCCAGCAGATCGATTGCCGAAAGCTCTATGGAAGCGCATTCGTTGGATTGCTCAAACATGGGAGTCACCGGAGCGACCCGCTGCCGCGAGGGCCGGCTGTGGAGAAATACAAGAACGAAGTCCTCGCGTGGGTCCTTGACCGAACTCCAAACCTACGCGCAATCGCGTGTCTAGAAATTAGAGCTCGCGATCTGGTCGCTAAGGTAATTCTCGATCGCGCTCAGACAAGAGAATTGAAGAAGAGAGTCGGCTCTGCGGTTCGCGTGGGAAAGCTATACGTCATTTACCTCAGGCACCCATCACCTATCAATCACTGGAGGGAAGGCTGCGGCCTGGACGCGTGGCGTCACTGGCAGAAACTGGCGTGCGACTGCGACTTCCCAATTTTGCCGGAGCCGTGGAAGTGGCAAGGACCTTGATCTAACCAGACGACCTAATCCTCTTCCGCGACCCGAATCCGGCCTTCGTCCTTCGCCTGCTGGACAATCTTCTGCGCAATCTGTCCCGGCACTGGGTCGTAATGCGAGAACTGCATGTGGAATGATCCGCGAGCGGCGGTGATCGAATTCAGCGTCGATTGATAGTTTAGCATCTCGGCCATTGGCACCTGCGCCTTGACCACTTGCTGTTTGCCGCGCGTGTCCATGCCCTGCACGCGGCCGCGACGCGAATTGAGATCGCCCATGATGTCGCCGCTGCATTCCTGTGGCGCGTCGATCTCGACGTCCATGATCGGTTCCAGCAGCGCCGGTTTCACTTTTTCCATCGCGGCACGAAAAGCCTTGCGGCCCGCGGCGCGGAAGCTGTGCTCGTCTGAGTCAACATTGTGATACGAGCCGTCGATTAGCTGCACTTTGAAATCGACCAGCGGATAGCCGGCAATAGCGCCGCTCTGCGCGGCCTCGACAATTCCTTTTTCAATTGCCGGACGATACTGCTGCGGCACCGATCCGCCGAAAATTTTGTCTTCGAAAATGAAACCTTCGCCGCGCGGCAGCGGTTCGAAGATGACCTTGCAATCGCCAAACTGGCCGCGCCCGCCGGTCTGTTTCTTGTGCCGGCCCTGCACTTCGGCGCGCTGCGTGATCGTCTCCTTGTAAGGAACTTTCGGCGGATGCAACATCACCTCGACGGTGTACCGCTTCTTTAGTTTCTCAACCACACTTTCGACGTGAACCTGGCCTGAGCCGGCGAGCAGGAACTCTTTCGTCTGCGCGTCACGCGTGAACGTCAGCGCCGGATCTTCCTCGAGAATCTTGTGAATCGCGACGCTGATCTTCTCTTCGTCCTGGCGCGATTTCGGCTCGATCGCGAAAGCGATGGCGGCTTCGGGATACTGCACCGGGTCGTAGATGATCGGCTTCGCTTTGTCGCAGATCGTGTCGCCGGTTTGCGTCTCTTTCAACTTCACGCAGGCAATGATGTCGCCCGCGTGTGCTTCGGGAAACTTTTCGAGCTGCTTGCCCTGCATCGCGTGCAGCGCGCCGAGACGTTCCGAGGTGCTGCGCGTCGAGTTGTAAACGTTAGCGTCCGTGCCGACCCTGCCGCTCATGATTTTGAAGACGTTGATACGGCCGGCAAACGGGTCGGCGATCGTGCGGAAGCAGTAGGCGGAGAATGGTTCGCTATTGGCGTACTTACGCGAAGCGGCCTCGCCCTTCTCGTCCTTCCCATGCTCGGCTTCGTGAGCCGCGGGATTCGGAGCAAAATCGATGATGTGATCCAGCAGAGTTGCCAGACCAACTAAATTGATTGTGGAAACGGCGAACACCGGACAAAGCTTGCTGTTCGCGATTGCCTTGCCGATATTTGGCACTACGTCTGAGTCTTCCAGCGTTCCCTGTTCGAAATATTTCTCCATCAAGGCGTCGTCTGATTCCGCAACCAGCTCAACCAGACGCTCTCTTGTCTTGTCGACAACATCACGGCCTTCCGCTGGGATATCGATCTCTTTGGCTTTGCCGTTTTCGTCAAACTCGTACGCCTTCATGTGGACGACGTCGACAACGCCTTTGAAGTTGTGTTCTTTTCCAATCGGCAGCGTGAAGGGAATGATCGCGCGGTTGAAAACATTGTGCGCGCTGTCCAGCGCGATTCCAATATCAGAGTGCTCCTTATCTAACTTGGTGACCACCATGATGCGCGGCAGCATGAATTCATTCGCGTAGCCCCAGGTCTTTTCCGTCTGCACTTCGACGCCTTTGACCCCGTCCACGACCACCACGCCACAGTCGGCCACGCGACACGCCGGGCGCGCGTGCGAAACGAACGCAGCGTAACCTGGTGTGTCTATGAGATTGATCTTAGTTTCGCGATGTTCGAGGTGAGCGAGCGCGGTGTTGAGGGTAATCTTGCGGGCGATGGAATCTTCGTCGTGATCGGTCGTGGTCGTGCCCTCATCGACCTTGCCCCAACGGGGCGTGGCGCCTGCGACGTAGAGAAGGGAACTAACCAGTTGCGTCTTCCCTGCGTCGCCGTGTCCAATGACCGCAAGGTTGCGGATTGCTTCGGTGTCGTAAGCTTTCATAAACGCGTATGAGTCCTTTCAGAGATCGTGTTCCGGCGACAGACACGCTTCGGTTTTCATCGTGCAATGAAAAGGCCGGATGTGACTGCGGATTGAGTCGGTAATTTAGCCGAGCGGGAAGGAGAATGGCAAGCGAGGGTGACTTTAGGCGGCAGCTTCTCGTATTCGCATAAGTTTGAAACCGCAGAGGGCGCAAAGGCTTTCGCAGAGGAACACGGAGAAAGACAAGGACAGCTGTGGAGGTCCTCCGCGATCTCTGCGCAACCTCTTGCGACCTCTGCGTTAAGATTGGTTAGCGCTTATTCCGCTAGCAGCGTCTTAATCACATTCTCCGTCTCTTCATAACGCCCTTCGCCTACGTGCAACCAGCGAATGCGGCCCTGCTTATCGAGGACAAGAATCGTGGGCCACGCTTCCACGTTGTAAGCTTTCCAGGTTGCGTAATCGTTGTCGGTGACTACGGGGTACTTGATTCCCAGCGATGGAACTTCGCGGCGTACGTTGTCAATGTTGTATTCGCTGCTCGTTTCGGGCGTGTGCACGCCGACGATCGTCAAACCGCGTTCACGATAACGCGTGTCCCATTCTTTCACTGAAGGCAGGGTGTTGCGGCAGTTATCGCAACCGAAGGTCCAGAACTCGACCAGCACGACCCGACCGCGCAGCTTTTCGAGCGCGATCGGATCGGAATTGATCCACGTGCCGTCAGCGAATGCCGGCGCGGCAGGAGCGTTCGCGGCGGCAATTAACGCATCAGGCTGAAGATCGGAAAGACTGACGGCAACGTTCGCATTCGTCAACGGCGCGAGGCCGCTCGCATTCGAAGACGACGTGGTGCGTCGGTATCTGGCAATCGCAACGATCGCCAGGCTCGCGACCACGAGTGTGAGGACGGTAATGATTGAGACTCTCTTGATCACTGTCGAAACCATTCTACGGCATTGAATCGGTTACTGAAAATGCGTTACAGAACCGGGAGCGGTAGCGACCGGGTCCAAGATTCAACGGCGCCACACAGTTCTTCTGCCGCGAAGTCGTCTTCGCGCTTGAGTGTAGGTCCCGGTCGCTACCGCTCCCGGTTCTGTAACGGAGTCGGTCCCGACGCTGACCAATGACATCCTCGGTGGGATCCGTTCCAAACCATTCTATTGCTCGCTGTAGTCCGCTGTTGTATCGTGCTAGTTGAGTAAAGATGCAACCCAATAAGATCGAAGTCTACACCGACGGGCATTGCAATCTCTGCCGCAGGATGCGTGCGCGCGTCGAGCCGCTTGATCGCAATCATCGCGTCGAGTGGCTGGATTATAACGATCCAGAGATTTTGCAACGCGCCGCGCCACACACGCGCGAAGAAATGGCTGACGAAATGCACACGCGCACTGCGGACGGTCGCTGGAGCAAAGGCTATTTTGCGTGGATTGAAGTGATCAGTGTACTGCCTCGCTGGAAATGGCTGTCGCCGATTCTCTCGGTCTGGCCGTTTACCAAACTCGGACCCATCTTCTATCACTGGCTCGCCTCACGACGCTATACGCTCTTCGGTGTCCCTCCGCCGTGCGATGCAAGCGGCGTGTGCAAATTGCACAAGTAGGTACAGAACCCCGACTCGTCGGGGTAGCGACCGGATCATAGACTCAACATGAGTGGCAGCATCCCGTCGCTACCGCTCCGGGTTCTGTACCTGCCAACCTTAACGCTCGCGAAAGCATCCTAAACCCGACCCAGACAAGTCATTGAAACAAACTACTGGCGAAAGGCTTCGCCGGTTTTCGAGGTTGAAGTATGTTTAGAAAAGTTTCCGCGCTCTTAATCGCGTCAGTGCTGGTCACAATGAGCTTCAGCGCGTTCCGTCCGGCAAACGCAAAGACTAATGACACCGAAGCGCTGCGTGTGCGCACTCCGCTCAACCTCGCGATTCTGGTCCAGGACGATCTGATTGCGCGTGTTGGCAACGAATTGGGCGTGACGCGCGATTTCATTCGTTCGCTACCGGCGGGTTCGCGCGTGATGGTTGGCTACATTACTGCGGGCACGTTGCAAGTGCGACAGCCGTTCACAACCGATCTGAATCACGCGGCCACTTCGCTGCGCATTCCGATCGCCAGCACCTCGGCATCGGCGTTCAATCCTTACGTCGAGGTACTCGAGGCGATGAAGAAGTTTGATTCAAGCTGGAAAGCTCCCAACGCGGTGCTACTGATTTCCGACGGACTCGATGTGTCTCGCGGGTTCGATGCGATGACCGCGGGCCACACGCTCGACATCGATCGCACAATCAACGAAGCGAACAAACGCGACGTCGCGATCTATTCCTTCTACGCGCCGTCGGTTGGCTTGACCAGTTACAGCTATCTCGCCGCGAGTTACGGCCAAAGCTC
Organism: Pyrinomonadaceae bacterium; assembly: GCA_035545035.1. Classification (GTDB taxonomy): domain Bacteria; phylum Acidobacteriota; class Blastocatellia; order Pyrinomonadales; family Pyrinomonadaceae; genus UBA11740. The sequence goes on along the minus strand of DASZZL010000115.1, from coordinate 8,382 downwards.
TCTGAATCGCGTGTCGCATGACACCGGCGGCCGGGCCTTCTTTCAGGGAACGACGGGCTTTGTCACGTTCGATTCATACTTCAATCGTCTGCGCGAAGAGCTTAACCGGCAGTACGCAACTGCTTCATAGGGTAAACGCCCCAGCCAGCAAGGACGCCGCGGGAACAGGGGCTTTTGCGGCGTTCTTTTTTAGATGACAGTTAAGAGTACCAACTTTAGTTGGGTTTTTTCGCGGTGAAGAAAGGCCCGACTGAAGTCGGTACTCTAAACGCCTGACTCCAGGCTAAAAACTCTGGCGCTCAGATGCGGCCAGTGGTAAAGTTACTCTTCACAAGCCAGGCCAACTGCGCTACACGCCGTTGGCCTTCGTCATGACCGCCAATCAAGCCGCAACCGCTTATTCATTTGAAACCGCGGACGCCACGCCCGCTCCTGTGACTATTTCGTTTCCCAAACAATGACTGAAAATAAAGGCCGCGAGTACTGCCTGATCGTCGAAGGCGCCTATCTCAACGAAGGCGAGGCCGAGCACGCGCTGCGCGATCCATTCATCGAGGACTGGGTCGAGCAAACCGGTCACTTCAAGATTCACAACATCGACGGCATCCAGGTTACGCAGGGTGTGACGCTTGGATCGCTCGGTGTCGTCTGTATCGATGAGCGGATTTTCGAGATAGCCAGCGTCGATCCTGAGCATCCTTTGACTGAACACAAAGCTAAAGGCATCGCCGAGGCTCTGCGGCGACAGGATATGTTTGATGAGATTAATGTCCAGCCACGCGATGAAGAGGTTCGCATTCATCCGAGTGACGACGAAATTGCGGTCGAGCCCCTGGAAGAGTAAATCGCCATTTCCAGCAATCCATACCCATGCCCAACACCTCCGAATCACTGACCCGAAGCTTTCTCGACGGTGTCCAGGTCGTGGTTGGCGACATCACTAAACAAGACGTTGACGCGATTGTGAACGCCGCTAACTCCTCGCTGCTCGGCGGTGGTGGCGTGGACGGCGCGATTCATCGCGCGGGAGGACCGGAGATTCTCGAAGAGTGTCGCGAGATTCGCCGTACGCGCTTTCCCGAAGGACTGCCGACCGGCGAAGCTGTGATCACGACTGGCGGAAAGCTGACCGCGCTCTATGTGATTCACACGGTCGGGCCAATTTATGGCGAACATGGCGGGAATGAAGCGGAGTTGCTCGCTAACTGCTATCACAATTCGCTGACGCTGGCAGTTGAAAAGAATTTGACGTCGATCGCGTTTCCCGCGATCTCAACCGGCGTCTATGCTTATCCTCTTGCGGAAGCCGCGGAGGTCTCATCGAAAACAATCGAGAACTTTCTGTCGACGGACAGGCAGTTGAAAGAAGTGCGCATGGTCTTTTTTCAGGAGCGAGACGCAGAAGTGTTTTTGGCGCATCAGAAGTTCAGGGAGTAGCATCGTGTCAGAAGCCCGACCGTTAGGGAGGGCATCCTTGGAAACAGGCCCTCCCTGAACGGTCGGGCTACTGACACTCGGAAGTTGACCGATTGCCAAAGTTTTGCTAAACGACTCCATTTTTTTTCGGCGGCGCACGCCGCCTTCTTTATGCTCTGATTATCTTGCGGTTGAAAGCAACGAATGGCTACTGAGATAGAAACCGAAATCGAACCGACAACATCGCGCGCACGCGATTTGCCTCCCAATCTCCAACCGCTCGAACGCCTGGCTTGGAACTACTGGTGGAGTTGGGCGCCCGATGGCGCTGAAACCTTTCGCGATCTCGACGCTGAAGTTTGGCAGCGGTGCCAGCACAATCCACGCGCTCTGCTGGCGCACACCTCCGAGCTGCGCATTGCCGAAAGGGCCGTTGATCCATCATACGCAGAGCGCGTGAACAAATTAGCCGCCCGGTTTGACGCTTACATGAGCGATACTCGTGCAGCGTCGAATCTCAATCTCACTTCCGCGATCACGCGCGAAGCTCCGGTCGCTTATTTCTGCGCTGAATACGGAATCCACAATTCGCTGCCGCTTTACTCCGGCGGACTCGGAATCCTGGCGGGCGACCATTTGAAGTCAGCCAGCGACCTCAATCTGTCGCTGGTCGCAGTCGGTTTGTTTTATCGCTTTGGTTATTTCCACCAGCGCCTGCGCAGCGATGGCTGGCAGGAAGAATCGTACCGCGAAACCGACGCCGAAGACCTGCCGCTTCATGGCGTGCCCGATCAAGCAGGCCAGCCGCTCAGAATTGAAGTCGCGATGCGTGGCCGTGTGGTGCGCGCGCGCGTGTGGCGCGCCGACGTTGGTCGCGTGCGGCTGTACTTGCTCGATACTAATATCCCCGAGAATGAAGAAACTGATCGCCTGGTGACGGGCCACCTTTACGGCGGCGACCGCGAAACGCGTCTGGTGCAGGAAATGATGCTGGGAATTGGTGGCGTGCGTTTGCTGCGCAAGCTGGGAATCGAGCCGAGTGTGTTTCATCTTAACGAAGGGCATTCGGCATTTCTAACCCTGGAACTCGCGCGCGAAGTGATCGAACAGGAACAGGTCAGCTTCAGCGAGGCCGCTCAGCGAACGCGCGAACGCTGCGTGTTCACCACGCACACGCCGGTGGCCGCCGGTCACGATGAGTTCGGCGCCGCGCTGGTTGAGAAATGCTTTGGCGATTGGCACGAGACGGCCCTGGGTTTGTCGCGCGCTGAGTTTCTCAATCTGGGGCGAGTAAATGGAAACGCCAACGAAGGATTTGGGTTGACGCCGCTGGCGCTGCGCACGTGCCGATCGACGAACGGAGTTAGCCGGAAGCACGGGGAAGTCTCGCGCGAGCTTTGGCAGAAAATGTGGCCGGATCGCAGCGTGAGCGACGTCCCGATCACTTCGGTTACGAACGGCGTGCACGCTGCGACGTGGGTTGCGCTGATGATTCGGACGCTCTACGAAAAACACATCGGCGCTGATTGGACTGAAAAAGCATGCGACGCGGCGGCATGGTCGAACGGTGTGGAAAAACTCTCGGAGTCAGAATTGTGGCAGGCTCACTGCCTTCTGAAAGAGCGCCTCGTCGTATCTCTGCGCCATCGTTCGCTTCAGGCGAGTGCGGCCAACGGCGAAAGCGGAAAGTCGGTGAACATGTTCGATTCGAAAAATCTGACGATCGGTTTCGCGCGGCGGGTCGCGGGATACAAGCGTTGGGATTTGTTGCTGAGCGATCGGGAGAGATTGATGCGGCTGATCAACGACGCCGAGCGGCCCGTTCAATTTGTCTTCGCCGGCAAAGCGCACCCGCAGGATCAGGGAGCTAAACTCGTGCTTCAGAAACTGGTAAAGTGGCAGCACGATTCAGCTGCGGGACATCGCCTGAATTTCATTGAGGACTATGATCAGGAGATCGCGCGACAGTTAGTGCAAGGGGTTGACGTGTGGATGAACGTGCCGCGCCGACCGCAGGAGGCTTCGGGAACAAGCGGCATGAAGGCGGCCATTAACGGCGGCTTGAATTTTTCCGTGCTCGATGGCTGGTGGCTCGAAGGCTATGACGGCGACAACGGCTTCGCGATCGGCGACCTCAGCGAAGTGAACGACGATGAAGCGGACCGCCTTGACGCTGAATCAATGTATCGCACGTTGGAACAAGAGATCGTCCCGCGCTTTTACGAGCGCGACGGCGAAGGGGTTCCACGCCGCTGGGTAGCCATGATGAAACGCTCGATCCAAACTCTTGTGCCTCTCTTTAACAGCGATCGAATGGTGGCGGAATATGCCGAACGGATCTACTGACGGCGTTCCCACTGAGCAGCCGAGAAGGTTTTCCTGGCGTGTTCTGTGGTTACTATTAGCCGCCTGTCTCGCCGGCGCGGCCGCGGGGATTCCGCTGTTCCTCGAAATCTTCCTTCCTGTGATCCAGAGTGGGCCACCTCCGCCCATGCCGCTTCCTTTGCTGGTAGCCATCGGCGTCGTTCAAAATCTCTTAGTGTTTGCTGTTGCGATCGGGCTTGGTCTCTTGTTAGCACGCAAGATGGGCTTGCCGGGCGCACCTTTGCTCGAAGCCTACCTTTATGGTGAAGAGCCGCCAGTAAGACTGCGAGATTCTTTGAAGTATGGCGTGGTGGTGGGAATCGCGGTTGGCATAATCCTGCTCTTTATTATCATCCCGGCGGCTCCTCACCTGCCCGGTCTGCCTTTCGTAAGCGCTGCTCGCGTCGCCTTATGGAAGAGAGTTCTCATCTGTTTCTATGGCGGCATTGACGAAGAGGTTTTGACCCGACTATTTCTGTTAACTCTGCTGGCCTGGTTGGGAGTAAGAATTTTTCAGAGGAACAAAGCACAGCTCGCGCCCGCGACTTTCTGGGTCGCAAACATCATCGTCGCGATTTTATTCGGCTTGGGTCACCTGCCGTCTGCCGCAATGGTCATGCACATTACGCCGACAGTAGTCGTCCTGGCGTTGGTTCTGAATGGTATTGCCGCAATCCCTTTCGGATGTCTTTATTGGAAGCGAGGCCTCGAATCCGCGATGATTGCTCACTTCTGCGCAGACTTCGTTATCTACGTTGTCGGCGTGGCCTTCCTGCGAGTTTGATCGAATAGTTATTCGCCCCTCAATAGCCCTTCGTTGTAAACTAATTCCCGAATGAAGTACTGCCCGGTCTGCAAAGAAACGTTTGACGACAGCCTGAGCTTTTGCATTAAGGACGGCGAAGTTCTCGAAGAAGATCTTTCTTCGCTCGTCGGCACGGCCCTCGATGGTCAGTACCAGATCGAGGCCGTGCTGGGCAAAGGCGGCATGGGCGCCGTCTATCGCGCGCGCCACATCCTGCTCGGCGACCGCGTCGCGATCAAGGTCCTGCCGCCAGAGATGCGCAGCAACACCGAATGGCTGCGTCGTTTTCAGCGCGAAGGCCAGGCGGCCCGCCGCTTTCGTCATCCCAACGCGGTCACAGTCTACGATCTGCGCACCTCGAGCGACGGCACGATCTACCTCGTCATGGAATACGTCGAGGGTAATACGCTCGACGCCGAACTGAGAAAGCACGGACGCTTCGCGGCGGCGGAAGCGCTGGCCGTGTTGGATCCAATCATGAGCGTCCTGAACGCGGCGCACGCAATGGGCGTCGTGCATCGCGATCTCAAACCCGAAAACATAATGATCGGAAAGGCGAGGACCGGCGGCGAGCCCATCGTGAAGTTGCTCGATCTGGGTATTGCCAAGTTGAAAGAAGTTGCGGGAGCAGAGAAGACCGGAAATACAAATCTCACGATCGCCGGTCAGATGCTCGGCACTCCTTATTACATGTCGCCGGAACAGTGGGGCGAGTTGCCGCGCGACGGCAGTTCGGAGATCGATGGCCGCGCGGACATTTATAGTCTCGGGCTCGTCTTCTATGAATTGATTGCCGGAAAGAAACCGTTTGGCGGCCTGACGCTGTCTGAGCTGCGTCGCGAACACGTCCATATCAAACCGACGCCGTTACATGCGGTCGTCGCGAACGTGCCGCAAGGTTTCAGCGACGCCATCGCGCGCTCGATTGCCAAAGATCGGAGCGAGCGGCAGGAAACCACTGGCGAGTTGGCAAACGAATTGAAGGCGGCCCTGGCGGCAGCGGGAGTCGCGCCATCGATGCCATTGCCCAGTGCTTCGCCGGCCATTGGCGCGGTCGCCACCGAATCGCGCGGCGCCTTGACCGGAGCAGAGCGCACGGCGCCGACGGTTGTTGGCGAAGCAGTGGTGACGGGAGTTGAAAGCGACGATGGAATCGCAGCTTCAGCGGGAGTGCCAGGTCAGGCTGCCACGATGCCGACAGTCGTGGTCAGCGCGGAAGAGTTGGCGGCGCGAGCTGCTGCCGCCCGCGCCTCGGAATCAGCGAAGGTAATTTCCAGTCAACCGGCCGGCGGGCTGACTCCAGCGCGTGGCCGCTCGCCGCTGCTTTTCGTTGGCGCTGGCATCGTCGTGTTGTTGCTGATCGTTGGAGTCGGCGGCTTCGCGGTGATGCATTACATGAATGGCGCCAACGCGAACTCAAACGCTAACGGAAGCAACCACAACTCGGATTCGTCTTCAGGCAAGTCGACCACGGACCTTTCCGCGGGCGCACATGAAGTGGCGCGCTACTGGCTGGAAGTCGACACGCCGGACAAGTTTGATGCGGTTCGCGCCGGTGATTCCGTGACAATGCAATCGGGCCAGTCTTTCAAATTTCATCTCTCGCCTAGCGAGAACGGCTTTGTGTACATCATCGGACCGGGTGCCAACAACGCCCCGATGACTTTTCTGACGGCGCAGCCGAGCGCTGGATCGGGTTTGAAAACCAACGAGGCTCGCAGCGGATTGGACTTCGCATTCCCCGCCGACGCCAATAAGAAAGCAAACTTCATCACGCTCGACAAGACGCCGGGGACGGACGAATTCACCATTGTCTTTGCCCCTAATCCGATTACTGCGCCGGCATTTCTCGCAGGAGCTCCAGCTCACCTGTTGACCCCTGATGAACAAAGGCAATGGAGTGATTTCCGGGCCCAATTCAAGGCGAACGTTGTCGGGACAGAAGTCATCAAAACCGGCGCGCCGCCATTTGTTTCCGTGAAGGTGCCGCAAACCGTTGACGAGGGCGCGCCCGTAATATTCCAGGTGAGGATCGAGCACAAGTGAAAAGCGGGAGTTTCAAGTTTAAGGTTTCAGGTTTGTTATCGATGGAGGAACTTAAGATGAGATCGAAAACGTTAGTCGCGTTGGCGGGCGGCTTGGCTCTGGCTTGCGGTATGTTCGTTGTGTCCGCGCAAGAGCCGGGCGACGAAGTGCGCGGCGCGTTTCTGAGTTCGCGTCCGAAGACGACGAACTCCAATGCGCCATCGCGCCGGCACCGGCCGCACAACACGAACAGTAACTCAAGTAACACTTCGTCCAGCGCATCGAAGAACGCAAACACGAGTAGCACCGCAACTAACACAAACACTTCGCGCAACAGGAACAGCTCGAAGGATTCGCTGCAAGCGATCGGGCTCGGCTACACTCTGTTCATGCGCGACGCGAGTGGCCGCGGCGTACGCGTCGAGCCTTCGCGCGAGTTTCGGAACGGTGAGCGCGTGCGCATTTCGCTTGAACCAAACATCGACGGCTACATTTATGTTTTTCACACCGAGAATGATGGGGCGCCGGAAATGATCTTTCCGGATGCGCGGCTCGATTCGGGCGACAACTCAATCGAAGCGCACGTGCCTTTCGAAGTACCTTCGAGCGAAGAGACTGACGAGCGCTTGCGATGGTTTACGTTTTATGGCAACGGCGGAACTGAACATCTTTACGTCGTCGTAACGCGCGAGCCTCTGAACGGCGTGCCGACGGGCGAGGATCTGGTTTCGTTTTGTGCCACGAACAAAGATAAGTGTCCGTGGCATCCGTCGTCGGACGTCTGGGCGCAGGTGCAGGACGCAACCAAAGCCGATGTGAAAGTTGTTACGGCCAGGACCTTCGGTCAGACGCAATCTGACAAAGAAAAACTTGCGACCACGCGCGGGCTGGGATTGGATCAAAGCGCGCCTCAGCCTTCGGTGATTCGGATGAATGCATCGACAAAAGCTCCGGTGCTGGTGACGGTGCTGGATCTGGTTCATAAGTAGGGCACCGCGCGTGGATTTGTTTGGGAGCGCCGCCACTGGTGACGAGAGAAAGATGACCAGCGCGCCCTGCGAGGGCGCGGAGAAAACGACTCGGGCGTTCTAACCTTGCCTCGAATGTGCTTGGGTACGATGTTGGTAATCCTCGCGCCCCTTTTCGGGGCGCGGGAGATCGAATTGTCACGTGACCAGTGGCTGCGCTTCGCTTGCCACTGGCTACCTTCTCTCGCCCCGGTGGGGCTCGGCGTGTTTGCCTAGGGAAGATCTTGAATACCGCGGTCAAACGTCTCCGGAGTAAGTTATGAAGTTCAAAACATTATTCGTGCTTTTGCTAACCCCTCTAGCTTTTTCGGTGGTTGACTCACAATTGGCTCCCGGCTCGGCGCACAGCGTCTCTGGCGCGGTCGAGCCGCAACAGACCGACGCCGACTCCGCGCTCAGTCGCGGCCGCGCGCTGCTGAAACAGGGTCACGCTGATCAGGCGCTGGGTTATCTGGAAAACGCGCTCAAGCTTTTCACTCAATCAAACAGCCGCCCAGGCGTTGCCGCGGCCGAAGACGGACTCGGCGATCTCTACCTGATCCAGGGGCAGTACAAAGTCGCGCTCGATCATTACAGATCAGCTTACGAAGCGTTTGTTGCCGCCAGCCGCAAGGATGAAACGAATCAAGCCGCGGCGACTGAGACCGTGGGCAGCGCGGCGGCCAACGGCTTTAATGCCAACCTGATGCTCGCGAAAATTGGCGATACGAATTATCGGCTTGGCCGCATGTCTGAGGCGAGCAC
>DASZZL010000114.1:0-36476 GCA_035545035.1 Pyrinomonadaceae bacterium | reverse complement strand
GTGAGAGGGAGTCAAGCCGAGAAGCTGGGTGGAAGAATGGTCGGCCTTGAAACGATGATTCGCGGCACATGCGAGCCCCGCCGTCTGCTCGACCTCGTCGAAAACTTCGCGCTGTTCAGCGAACGCAAGGGCGGATTGCAGAAGCTCGTGGCAATGAATCATCAGTACCTTGGCGTGAACAAGGCGATTGCCGCGTTGGAACGGATTATGTTGCCAGCCCAAGCTTCGCACCCTCAAGCTACGCACCCTCTCCCCGGCCCTCTCCCAGAGGGAGAGGGAGATCAGCGCAGACAGACTCCTATATATAAAGGACGGTGGGCGATTGGAGGGGGGCAGCATGGATCAGTGGGCAGTGAGCGGTGAGCAGTGGGCAGCAAGGAAAACCACGCTCACTCGCTGATGCCTAACCAAACGAACGACGAACCAACTGAGACTTGATAAAGCCCTTTATGAAAACCGACCCGATGATGGGGCATCATCTGATCAAGCGGAAGACGGAACCAAATCACCTCACGACATACCAGTAAAATTGGGCGCAAGATTATGCGAGACCCGTGGGAAAGTCAATGGAAAAGCCGCAGGTTACTAATCCACAGATTACACAGATCACGCAGAACGAAAGAGAGCTAGCCACAAAAAGGCACAAGAAGCACAAGGGTAAATCCCATGACTTGCTTTTGTGCCTTTTGTGCCTCTTTGTGGCTAATGTCTTGTTCGGTTCTTCCCCTTGTGCCTTTTGTGCTTTTTTGCGGCTGACTTCTTGTTCTGCGTAATCTGCGTAATCTGCGGACTCTTATCGTACGAACCGACGGCGGTACTCCGTCGCGTTTACAAAGCCTTCGACCATTCGGCGCGAGTCCGTCGGGTTGGCATCGAGCACCACGATCCAGTCCAGATACAAAGCGTCCGGGTCGCGCTGCAAATATCCGAAGTACTCCATCACCACAAACGCCTGGTTGTAGTAGTGCCGATAGACATCGGCACTCTCGGCAATCTGTCGCAAAACCGCAGCGCGTGTCTGCGTGCCGGCGTTCAGCGCGTCGATGATTGATTGACGGTTCGACAAGTTCACTGCGGCGGTATTGATCAGCGTATCGACATACGCGGCGTTCGTGAGCGAGTTGTACTCGGCGGCAAACGCGGGCCGCGTCATGAAGTCGTTCGTGAAAGCGGCCTTCGCCGATTCCAACTGCACGTCGGTCAAAAAGCCGTTGACGCGTTTGAGGTCAGCCGCGAACTCGGCGAAGTCAGGCTTGCGTCCAAACGACGTCGAGTAGAAGCGATAGAGGAAGTAACCGCGTTGCTGAAACTCCAGCGAGCGGAAAAACATTTCAGACACGTGCACGCGGTCGCAATTCCGATCAGGCTGATCGGAATCGCCGCGCGCGCAGTTGTTGATGGTGTTGACCCAACCCGTAAAGCCGGCTTCTTCCGGCTCGCGCCCGAGAAAATCCAGATACTGCTGGCGCACAAAATACTCAGTCGTGTCGAGCGGATTCGCTTGCTCGCCCGTGTACGCGGCGTTGAAGGTCGCGTCGATGTGATGACCGAGGGCGCTGAAGCTTTGCGCCGACGGGTCGAAGCGATAGTTCGCGCGTGAAGGCATCACGGTATAGAAGCCGTTGGTCTCGACGTTGTCGAAGTGATAGTTGCCCGCCGCGTCGGTGATCGTCAGGCGGTTTTGCGTGCCGCCTAACCTTATTCCAACCCCCGAGATCGGAACGCCCGTGATGTCGACGATGTGTCCGCTGACGCTGCCGTCGGCGGCGGTGGGCGTAGACCCTAGTGCCACGACGAACGGAGAGAGCGTCGGCGAGTTGCCGCAGACCATCTTGTTAATGAAGTCCTGGCCGGTCGTGCGATCCACCAGAACACCGCCTTCATTGTGAAGTACTTTGAGGTTACGGAAAGCCACGGGATCGGTAATGTAGGGCACGCTAATGCAAATATAGTAAGGTCCTGAAGAACTCGCGGTTGTCGAAATGTTGAAAGCAGGACCCACCAGGTTGTTACCCGCTGCTGGTCCTGCCGTACTGGGATCAATAGGAGTCACAGTCGTGGATCCCGACTCTGAAACATTAGCAAAGCGGATTGTCACGTCTCCCGCGTGAACAGTTACATTCGAGCCGGCCCCTGTCGACGCACTCTGTTGCGTGGGGAATGCGATGGAGAGGACCGAATGGATCTCGATCCCGTTGGGCGCTACGCCGGTCTGACCATGAATAAAGTCAAAGAATCCTACGCCGGTGATTCGCACCGGGATATTGGGGTTCTGGAAAAAGGTGCTGGCCGTCAGTCTCGAGTCAAAGCTGGATCGCGCATTCGCCATCATTGACTGGAACGGACTGCCGATGCCGCAACACGGACACGGAATCTCTGTGATGAGTGTATTGCCCGCGCCGTCCTGTATCACGGCGTGATAGTCAACGTCGCCCTCTTGTTTGTAGTTTATGAGGGTTCCGTGTACGACCCACACGGTCGTCTCGTAAGGTCCGACGCGCGCGTTCAGTGGCGGCGAAGCCGGCGCAGTCCAACCTCTCATCGTGGCAAGGGTGACCGGAGTCGCCTTCGTTAAATCGACCATACTCGCATCCGGATCAGTTCCGACCTTAACGGACCATCGCTCTACACCGCAGGTCGGAAGTACTATTGACATCGTTATGCTCGACGACGCATTCCGTGCCTGCGCATCCGTAACACTAATCGGCAAAGACTTCGCTCCCGTCGCAGTATTGGCGGCCGACGTGGCGAAAAATGAGAAGACGTTGTCTCCTATGACCAGGTCTCCGTGCGTGCCGTCGTCGTAGAACTGTTGGGTGAGTGAGCCGCCGATCGTGCTTAGATTTCCGGTGAGTGTAATGCCAGTGCTCGCTGGAGCGCTGCCGGGCGAGACCGCGACCGCCAGGAGGGTACTGCCGCCCGGCTCAATGGAGTTTGGGTTAGCTGAGCCCGAAGCAGAGAGCACGCCGCTTCCGGCACAAGTGTTTGTCGTTGAGCTGTTGCGTGGAGTTGGCCCGCCCACACTAAAATCCAGGGCGTTGTAATCGATATCCATGCAGCCGTTTTGATTTCTGATCGCGGCCGTCGTGTTCGTGAGCACCGCCGTCGGTGCAGTCTCAGCGCAATCGGCGGCGCCGTACCCTACGAAATCCACGATACCGTTTGGCGCAAAGGCCGGGCAGTTGCCGCTCAAGACCGTCGTGTTGTTAACCAGCGCGACCTTTCCAGCCGTCGCACCCATCGCAATCAAACCTGTTAGATCCGGCGTCGGGAGATCGATTGCCGTGCCGCTAGTGTTAGCGCCCGCCGCTTCCTGAATTAGATAGTAGTGGCCCGGCTGGATTGTGCCGGAAAGATTTGTTGTCAGCGGCGTATTTTGCGCTGACAGGAGCGCAAAAGCGTTAATGGCGCCGGTGTCCTGAACACTCCAGCCCGTTAGATCAACCGGCGTCGCGCCGCGGTTGTAGAGTTCGATAAAGTCATTCTTATATGTCGCGCCGCTATTGCCGCCGCCGCCGTAGACCTGGCTAATGACAACTGAAGGTGAGCCGACTCCGTCATCGTTGGCAATGGTGCCCTGCCCTTGCGCGTCGGTGACGCCCGCACCCGTAACGCTGGAAATGTTGACGAAGAAAGTCTCGTTTGCGTCTGGCGTCGTATCGCCGTTGACCGGCACGGTGACGGTTGTGGACGAAAGGCCTTCGTCGATAGTCGCGCCCGTCCCGTGAACTGCAACGTAGTCATTGTCCGCGATGGTTGCGGTGCCGTCCGCTGTGTCCACGTTAAAGGTAACGCCACCGGCCAGCGCCGGCAGCGAGAGGCTGACGGTAAAGGTGAATGAACTCGTGCCGCTGTTGCCTTCGACCTGAGCTACATCATTAATCAAGAGCGCGGGGGTTGGCGTCGGAGTCGGCGACGGACTCGGAGTTGGACTTGGCGTCGGAGTGGGTGACGGACTCGGAGTCGCTACGCCGTTGGCCGTCACTGAAAAGTCATCGATTCCGAGGCCGTGGTCGTTGCCTGCGTCGTTAATGTCCACCCAGCGCAGCCAAACTTCGTCGCCAGCGTTGACAGCTAAGGGAAGGTTTGCAGATTTCGCAGTACGATTGGCTGCCGCGTTGCCATCGAGGGCCGCGGCCGTCGCTCCCACTGTTGGGCTAACAAAATCCAGCGTACTGAATGCAGTCCACCCCGTGGTAGGCGTATTGGCGTCTGTGATCGTGCCCGCGCTCGCAACCTGAAACTGAAAAGCTAATGTTTGAGCGCTCGTATTGCCGCCGTTACGCCACTGCTCGCCGTTGAAACTAATATCGAGCGACGTAATCGTCGAGCCTGTGTTGTTGGTCAACTTAAGAGCGTTATATATGGTGCCGGGCGTGGCCGATGAGGCTGAGCCAAATGCTCGCTCGGTGCTGGTACCGGTGCCCCAACTGTAAATCGCACCCGTGTTCGAACCGCCCGCATCGGCGCGATAAGTCGTCGGGTTAGTAGTTACTGCGGTGAACTGTGAGAACCAGCCCGGCAGCGTCGAGTCGTCCGTCCAAGGGTTCGCCGTCCCTGAAGTCGCGAGCGTGTCGAAGTTTTGGGTGATCGTCGTTGGGAGAGTCGTAATGCTGATACTCGGCCGCACGCCGCTGCCTTCGCCCGCTGAACTTCGGAGCGCGCCGGATACACCGGCAACCACGATCGCTAAAAACAGACCGAACGCGAACAGGAACAGGGAACGATTTTGAAGAGTGCCACGGCTTTTGAAATTGGTTGGCGAAGACAATTGCTTTCCCTCTCAATCTTGAAGAATCAACGTGAAGCGACACGTTGCTTTCGCATAGACGCAATCCGACGTGCCGTGCAGGTTGGGGCATCAGGCCGCGAGTGCCGGTGTGAAGAAAATGGCTAGACCCGCTAACCCACGCTCAATCAACTCGTCGTGAGCGCGCATCATAGCGCAACCGGTGCTGGATTGGAAAACAAATCCTGTCAGTACCACCTGCGGTAGCGGGTGGGTCAGGCAGTGAGCTGAAGGCAGTAGGCAGGAGGTAGTAGGCAGCAAGCAGTTGTCAGTACCACCCACGACCTGTCGGGGGTAGCGGGTGGGTATACAATCATGATCGAGTCTCATGTGGAACGACACTGACCTCCCACTCGCGTATCTCATTACATTTCGTTGCTATGGCACATGGCTGCACGGTGACGAGCGCGGTTCGACTGATCGCTTTCACAACGCTTACAAGTCTCCGCACATTGTGGCGAACGACACATGGAAGCAGCACAACATGCGAAAACTCAGGTCTGATCCCCTGACTCTGGATGCTGACCAGCGCCAGAGTGTCGAGCGTGCTATTCAGGAGACTTGCGCGCAGCGCCATTGGCACTTACAAGCGCTCAATGCGCGGACTAATCATGTGCATCTGGTGATCTCGATTGGACAGACAAAACCCGGGCGCGCGCTTAATGCCCTCAAAGCAAACGCGACCCGACAGATGCGGGAAGACGGGAACTGGCAAGAAGCACATAGCCCTTGGGCGGACAAAGGCAGCCAGCGATACTTGTGGAATGAGCACAGCGTTGGGCTCGCGCTCGACTATGTGATCAATGGGCAAGGAGACAAGCTGCCGGACTGGGATTGACCCACCCGCTAACGCAGGTGGTACTGACAAGATCTGCGGATAGTCAGCGGATCTTCATCGTCGGATCGCCGAACAGGATCCAGGTGCGGCGGACGTCCTGGTCGGAAGTAGCGGCTTTGGCCTGGCGACTGGCGTCGCCGATGGCGATCGGTGCGCCGTCGTAAAGCAAGTGGAACATCTGCTGGCCCATCTGGTGCTGGCCATCAGGAATCGTCAAACCAGAAGAAGCAAAGCTGGCGACTGCGCCGCCGTTCGGCGCTTTCACCAGAGCTTCGGCGAGACTCTGCCCCGAGGGTTGCGGCACGGCAAAGTAACCGTTGAGACAGTCCATGACCACGACAAACGGTAATTTATTTCCATTGCTCAACGTGGGCTGGGTCGGAGGGTTGCAAGTAGGGCATCCCAAGGCGTCCGCTGTTGTGAAGATCGAGCCGCCCCAGATGTCAGTGTTGCCGTGTCCGGAATAAATCACGAGCACCTGACCCGCGTTGATCTTGTCGACGATGTCCTGATGCGCGGCCGCGTCGGAAGCAGCGAGGCGGCGATAGACTTTTTGAATGCTGAGGCTGGGCGGTAGCAGCGCGCCGAGTTGATCGTCGGCAGCTTCGAAGTCGAAGTAATAAGTTCCCTGCGTGTCGGCCACCAGCAAAGCGCTCTGCGGCGAATTCGCCGGCGAGTAATTCACGATCTTCGAGACGACCATGTTGGCTTCGCCCAGGGTCCGCACGGACAAGCGGCCGATCGAAATGTCGGCGATGCTGTTGTTGTCAAAATCTGCCAGCCAATCGTCCGACGCCGTTTCCAGCGCGGTCTCGTCGCCGCGAAAGCCGGTGTCGACCTGTTTTGACGGCACGAAATCAAAATTTCCAAAGCCCTGATAGTTGCGCGGATCGTAACTGGCGTCACCCAACAGCAGCACATAGCGCGGCTTTGTCGCCCAGGTGGTCGTGGCGCGCGCAAGAAAATCCCTGATCGCCTGGGGCGTGTGCACGCCGTAACTGAATTCGTCGAAAACATCTTCGACGTCGGCCACCACTACGTTCAAGCCGTCGCGGTTGTGACGTTGGGCCACCAGAGTCGCCAGCGCGGGAATGAAATCCTTATAAGAAATGATCACGAGGTCAGCGCCGTTCGACGCAAGGTTCAACGTCGAGGATGTATTGAGCACAAGCGAAGCCGGATGCGAGAGTTGTGTGGCGGGCAGAGCGATCAGGCGGCGACCTTTGGTGCGTCCGCTGGGCAAGACTGTGAGCGCGAAACTCGCCCCGCTGCTCTCGATGATCGGATGAACCAGTTGCACGTTGGCCGGGTCGCTGATGTCGAGGACGCGAATGTTCGCGCTGGTGAATCCATCGATGCGCGCGGCGAGCGTTGACTTGACGCTGAATTGCAGCGAGTCGTTGTCGGGTCGGAAGCTGTGCGGGTAACTGATGCGCACGTAATCGACGAGGGTCGTATCGTGACCAGGACCGCCGGCAACCAGCTTTACTGTGTTAGTTCCTTCGACGAGCCACGACACCGGAAACGCAAACGTCTGCGTCGCCGCATCCTGGATCGATAAGTTGATCGTACCGGCCAGCAGGTCGTTGACCAGCACGTTGACCTGGTGATTGATGAGCGAGACGCCTTGCAGCGCTACGGTCACTTGCGCGGTCGCGGCCGAAGTCTGCTCGACGTTATTAAGCGTCAGCGTGAGTGCCGTAGGCGTGAGCGGGTTCTGCGACGGGGTGTCGGCAACCACGACAGGGCCGAAGAAATTCTCCTGATCGCCATTCAGCGCCGCCGTGAAAAAGATAAAACGATCTTTGCGCTGGACGTTGTAAATAAAATTCGGCGCGGCGGCGACCGTAATCGTCGGGTGATTGCGACGAAGCGCGCGCGAGCGTTTGGGGCGATGACTTCTTAGTTTTGAGTTTCGAGTTTTGAGTTTCGAGTTACTACTCACTGCCCTTCTCAGTTTTAAGTTTTGAATTTTAAGTTCTAAGTTTTTGGCTATCGCCGCTGAGCCCTCCCTGACGGTCGGGCTACTGCCCCGCTCGCTGCTCACTGCCAACTGCTCACTGCTCACCGTTTTCTGGTCACTGCCTACTGTTTCTACGCCCTCCTTCACGGTCGGGCTACTGCCCCGACTGCTCACTGCCAACTGCTCACTGCTCACTGCCTTCTGCTCGCTGCCTCCTGCCTCCTGCTTCCTGTCTCCCTCTTCCCGTTCGCCCGATATTCCTCCAGTCACTCCACCGAACCAGAACACAGGCGTGTCCTGACCAGCGATCGGCCGCGGCGTCATAGCAGACTGAGTCGGCACAACGTTCGTGTTCACTTCACCGGCAATCGTAATTCTCTTCCCTGCCTGCGCGCCGTTCACCAGCCAATAAATTTGCGTGTCCGTCGTGGACAGGTCGAGACCCTGACCCCAGAACTCGACATAATCCGACGGCGAGAGCGCGCCGCTGTCGCGGCTGACGCGCATCGCGATTTCGTTGCCGCCGACAAACAGGCGCAGATTGCGGGCGTCAGCCGACGTGACAAAACCGGCCGCCGCCAATTCGGGTTGCGTGATCCGATACCAACCATCAGCGCGAACGCCAATCTTCAGGGCGGGCTGGTTCGCAACCAAGTTCCATTGATCAGAGATCGATGCGACGCCGATCCCTTCAGCCGAATTTTCCAAAAGCTTAATCTGCGGCGTGTCGGGAAATTCGTCTTGCTTGGCCGCGGCGCGCTCGCTCGTTCCCAAGTTCGCGAGCAGCTCAGACGGTGTACGGTTTGGCAAACTCGCGCTCCACGCCGGCTTGACCGCGTCATGCGTCACGGATTGTCCGCGGACATTGATTGCTTCGATGGAGTATTCGCTGTCCAGATTTCCGCTCGCGTCAAACCAGAAGTACGAACCGGGCGACGCTTGCTGTCGCGCGATCAGCGCCGAGCCGGCGATGAGCCCGGGATTCAGTTGCGCGCGTTGTCCGTCTGAGATGCGATAGAGGTTGAACCCAAGATTGTCGGGCTCAAATCCGGTGCGCCATTCGATTAGCACTCCGCGATCGCCGGCGGTGGCGTGGCCCTGGAAAGAACGGCCGAGCGCGACCCTCGATCGATCGCGTTCATTGTTGGAAAGGCTTTGAGATCCGACGTGAGTTTGCGCGAGCGGCGCGCACAGCAGAGCTGCGCCGAGCACCAGGATTAAGAACCGCTTGAAAAACCACACGCTTCGCATGACAAACTTCGCCTACGCGTGGTTGATTATCCGCGAAATGATTAGCGGAGACAACTTGGCCTGGGTCGATCAACGACCGATGACGGCCGACGGATGACCGGTTAAAGACAACGGCGGTCCGCGGTCGCCCGTCGTCCGTCGTTTTCCATCATGCACGCTTGAGTCGCGGAAATATGAACTCTCCCGCTCGGACGAGACAATTGCCGAGTTGGTAAGGAAGACGCGGCCACCGGTTGAACTTGCCTTTGACGCTGACGGTCGCGAGGATTGGATTTGGCCAGCGGTGCGCGAGATCAGAAAGCAACCCACGCGGGTGACGCAAGTAAGAGCGCATCGGCGCGCGATGGCTCATCGGCGGCTGATCGATCGCGAAAGGCGTTTCCCATTCTTTCAGCACGCTGCGCGCGAGCCACGCGGGAATCTCTCTTGCTCTCGCGTCGATTTGTTCGTTACTTATTTCGGCGCCGACCAACTCATGCGCGAGCCCGATAGCCGACAGAATCCAGTTGGCGCGGCGCTTGTTCTTGCCGAGACACAAATCCCAATCAAAGTCGTTTGGCATGGATTCCAGCAGCAGCCCAAGATCACAGAGCCACGTCGGACGCCACGCGCCGTGCTTCAAAAGGTGAATCGCCAGCAGCGCAAAATGATCTTCACCACCCGGCACGCGCACCTGCACCTCTCCGCACCAGACCAGTTTCGAACGCGCGAACAACTCTTCAGCAGAACTGTCGGCGAGTTCAGAAATTCCGGCGTGAAGATCGACCCAGCAGCCGCGCGCAGCTTCGCTTTCAATCACGCGTTTGGCGATGCCGCAGTCCTGCGGACGAACGAAGAGATCGATGTCGCCGTAAGGCCTGAGCGCCGGTTGCGGAAACAGCCGCGCGATCGCCCAACCCTTGAGAAGAATCGGCTCGACGCCTGCGGCGCGCATCAGCCGAAAAATCTTTTGAACTTTGGTTTGCTGGATGTTGGCTTGCAGCGTGAGCAGGCGAAACGCCTGATGCAGTAGCTCGCCGGACGGTGTGTCGCGCAGATTGGTTTCGCGTATGCGCCACCAACCTAAGCCCGCCGCGCCCGAGTCGTAGAGCAGCGGCGTCACTTCATCGAGTTGTGTAGCTGAAAGGTTAAGCTCAGACGATGGTGAAATTCGCCAGGAGCCTTCGAGAGTTGTAGCGACTAAACTCCCACGAGATGAAACTACCGGCCTTCTCATGGATTCAAAACCAGCTTCTCGCTTACTGGCAAACGAAGGAGCCGTTGCAGGTGAGTCCGAAGCAGCAGACTTGGACGGAGCAACTCTGACCAGACGCCGCGCAAGTCGTAGCCTGCGCCGGTGTCGGCGCGACGATCGAAACCACGACCGGCACGGCGACCGCGGCGGCCAGTCCAAGCGCGCGCACCATTTCGCGGCGGTTCATGCCGGCGATCACTTGCGGAGGAGCGGGGCGTGTTGCCATCAGGTGATTGCGTCCGAGTTGATCGATGGCGAACCAAACTACTTTTTCATCCACGGACGCGTTTACTTTTTCGCTGAGCGAGCGAGCAATCTCATCGGCGGTGGTCCGGCCATCGCAGCGTTGCCAAACAAACGCGGCGGTCTCGTTGAGGCAGTGCGCACGATCGCGGTCGAGATCGTAAACCAGCACCTCGTCCGGCAATTCTTGAATCACCAGGCCTTCCTTACGCGCGAGAGGTTTTGTTTGCTTACTTGCCTGCTTCATCATGGGCCTCCGATTCCGTTTGTCGCTAAGAACCCGCTCGTCCTGTGGTCCTGAGTAACGTGCCAGCAAGAATGCGGAAAGTATCATGGCAGGCGCCATGCGTCAATAGCTTTTGGCCTTTTCGGCCGTCCGCGGTTTATGGAGTGCGGCGACTAGTCGCCGCTTTAGAAAGCGCTGACAAGTCAGCGCACTCCAAATTTACGGTACGAATCTATTCCGATATTCAGCCGAGCTGACGAAGCCCTCAACCATATGACGCGGGTCGCCGCCCTGGTTCAGCACATCGATCCAGTTCAGGTACAACGAGTCGGGATCGCGCCTGAGATAACCAAAGTACTCCATCACTACAAACGCTTGATTGTAGTAACGCTGGTACACCTCGCCGCTCTCCGCAATCTGTCGCAATACTTGCGCGCGTCTGAGCCGACGCGTTCGCAGCGCGTCGATTAGCGCCTGGCGATTCGGCAGATCCACTCCGGCCGTTTGCAGCAACTTATCCACAAACGCCGTGTCGCTCAGAGAGTCGTACTGTCTCGCGAATGCCGGCCGCGACATGAAGTCATCGACTAAGGCAACCTTTGCCGCTTCCAACTGATCGTTTGTCAGGAAGCCGCTCACGCGCTGAAGGTCAGGCACGAACTCAGCGTAATCAGGCTTGCGTCCCAAAGCCGTCGAGTAGAATCGATAAGCGAAGTAACCGCGCTCCTGGAATTCCTGTGAGCGATAGAACATCTCAGACACATGCACGCGATCACAGCTCGTGTCATTCGGCGCGCAGTTCCTGATCGTGTTCACCCAGCCGATAAATCCCGGCGGATCAGGTTCCCGGCCGAGGAAGTCGAGATACTGCTGCCGCACGAAGAATTCCGTCGTGTCGATGGCGTTTAAGTGCGCGCCGTTGGCCGTCGCAGTAAATGAAGCCTCGGTGTGCACGCCCAGCAAACTGAAACTTCGATTCGCCGGACTGAACGTAAAGTTCACACGCAAAGGCGTCACCGTGTAGAAGCCGTTAGTCTCAACGTTGTCGAAACTGTAGTGTCCGCTACTATCTGTGATCGCCTCACGCGACTCCGTGCCGCTGAGAGTAAGAGTCACGCCGCTGACGGGCGCGCCGCTGCTGTCGGTTATAGTCCCACCAATGTTGCCGTTCGCGGCCGTGGGAGGCGCATTCGGGCTTTGGGAAATGACGAAGGGAGAAAGAGAAGAGGTTGTGGCGCAAAGCGAACGTTGCGCGAAGTAATGCGACGAGGTTCGGTCGATCAGAAGATTCCCTTCCAGATGCAGGACGCGCAATTGATTAAACGTGGTCATGTCGCTGACCGCCTGAAGGTTGAAGCACACCGTCGCGTTGCCGGTGAAAGTCTTCGTGGTCGAGATGTCCGCAATTTCAATGGGAATGCCGTAGCCGAACGGCATCGGGCCGGCGGAATAAATGTCGAGCGTCTGATAGTCGGTAGAGCCCGCGTTGGTGGGATTGACGGTGACCGCAGCATCACCGACGAGATCGGTTTCGTTAGCGTCGGGATGGTTCCCAGTAAGTAAGAAGCACGGCGACTTCAATACTGTGGAGGTCTGGCCGCCTGGATTGGCAGCAAAGACCGGGATCGCAGGACACGTGCTCTTGCACTTACCGCTCGCACCCGCGGCGACGATGGATTGGATTTCTGTTTGCGTGAGCGCGCGGCTGAAGACTTCGACCTCATCGATCAGGCCAGTGAAGTTGTGCGTCGTCCCACTATCCCGCCCAATGAAGAGAGTCGCCGTGCCGGGAAAGATCGACGTAACGGTTGATGTTTTGGATGTGACTTGGATGCCATTGACATAAATCCTAAAATCGCCGGCGTTGAAGGTGGTCGCCACATGAGACCACGCACCGGTGGAGACGAGACTAGGACCAGAGATCAAAGCGTCAAGCGTGGTGCCATTGCTGCTAACATTGGCGCGAACGGCTCCGTCTGCTTGCACCTCCAACTCGTAGCTATTCTGCCCGCCATTAAACTTACTCAAGATCAGCGGACCGCTGGTGAGGTCCGTCGGATTGACCCATGCATCAATGGTTAACTGAGTGGTCAGGTGGAGGCTCGGAGCATCGGCGACCGACACCGCAGCGCCGGAGCCGTCAAAGCTGAATGCCTGGCTAACCTTGCCGAGAGCAAACGCCGCCGTGCCTTGCAACGTCCCGTTGTTGCCACTGCCGGAGTCGTCTCTCGTGTTGGCGTCGCCATTCCACCAGCCGACCATGTTTGCTGGCGGCGCGAGACACGGCTTGCACTTGCCCGCGGACGCGGCGTTGTTGATGGCCTGAATCTCTGAAGCGGAGAGGGCGCGGTTGAAAATCTCCACTTCGTCCAGGCGACCGGAATATCGGCGGGAAGGACCCTGGTTAGAATCTTCGCTGCCGAACTGCACCTGGATATTAGAGGTGCACAATCCTGTGGTGGCAACTGTACTCGACGCGACCGACACGCCGTTTACATAGAGCGCGAACGCTCCGCTGGCTTGGTCGTAAGTCATCGCCACGTGGCTCCAAACGCCGGCCGGAATGTTGCCGCCGATCAGGGCTGCCGAACCCGTCGTAGGCTGATTAATCACTCCGAGCAACTCAGTCACCCCGTTCACACCATTATCCTGAAGAGCCAAGAAGTAAGAGTTAGACGTACCTGAGCCGCAGGTGGTGTCTTGACTCCACTTTGTGACAAGGTCTTCAAGCTGTCCGGCCGATAGAGTGTTTGGATTGATCCAGGCGTCAATCGTAATGGAGCGCGTCAGTTTAAGGGTTGCGGGATTCCCCAGAGAGACAAAATCGCTTCCACCTGCCATGCTAAACGCCCGCCCCACTTTGCCATTACCAAACGTCGCTCCGCCTTGCAGCGTGCCGTGATTAGTCCCAAAGATATCAAACGGATTGTCGTCGCCGGTGTACCAACTGATTAAGCCTGATGGCGGCGTGAGGCATCTGGGCCGGCACTTGCCCGCCGTGCCCGCGTTGAAAATATTTTGAATTTCAGTTTGGGTGAGCCCGCGGCTGAAGAGTTCCACTTCGTCGATGCGTCCGAACCAGTACTGGATCACGCCGGCGCTTACCGATTGCCATACCCCGATGGAGACTGGGTTTGTGTTCTGCACAGGAGTCAGATTCGTGGCTGTCGTGGCGTCCAAGACTCCGTTTACATAGAGCTTCAGAGCGGCGCCGTCGTAGGTGAGAGCGATGTGTTGGAATTGATTGGTCGATAATACGGAGGTGGAAACAACCGAAGCGAACGCGCCTCCCGCGTCAGTGATGCGTCCTTCCGCATGCCCGCCACTCAGCACCCGCAGGCCGTAGGCGAAATCGTTGCCGCCGCTTGACAACGCGCTCTTGATCAGAATGGCCCGATCCTGAGTCAGGTCGGTGGGATTCACCCAGGCATCGATGGTTAGATTGGTGAGCCTCAGTGAAGGCGAGTCCGGAATGCTAACAAATTGATTAGTACCATTCAGACCAAACGCCTGACCAACTTCGCCCGCCGGAAATGTCGGGCTGCCGTTCAGCGTGCCATTGTTCTCGCCGCGAATGTCGTTGCCGTTACCCTCACCCGGCCACCAGGCGACCATTCCCGGAGGCGGCGTCGTGCACTGAAGCACTTCGGGCCGGAGCTGTGCGGATGTGGATCGCTCCGTTGACGGAAGAGCCGCCAGGACGAGCCCGGCGAACAAAAGCGAAAAGCAGACGAGAGGGCGCATTGGGGGCCTCCTGATCGGATTAGACTTCGTTAGGCAGCGCGGCAATGGTCGCGCGAATAATTACGGAGACCGATTAGTAAACGGCGCGAGCCTATCAGAATGAAACTTTCGAATCAAGCCTTTCAACGAACAATCGGGGCGGTTGAAATGCGCAACCTTGAGCCGCGTTCACGCGGCTTGCCCGAAGGGTTACGAGACCGGCGCTTGTAGCGCCGGGCACAGCGCGAACCCGAAATTCATTAGCACGGTTCAGCGTGCTTATAGCCAATCGCTTCAGCATCAAAACGGCTAAAGCCTCGGCGAACAAGCCTGCTAAAGCAGGCTCATTTTTCAATTTCCACTAACCGACCCAGCCGTAAAACGGCTGGTCTAGTAACCCTTGCGGGAAAGCCGCGTGAACGCGACTCAAATACTCCAAACTAAGCTTTACCCAGCCGTAAAACGGCTGGTCTGGTAACCCTTGCGGGAAAGCCGCGTGAACGCGACTCTATTTTGCGCTCCCGACAAATGCTCCCTATGCTTTACCGCGCCTCGATCAAAAACGAATCGAGCCACAGCGTGCCAAACGCCGGACAAGGATCGGCGTTGCAGTTCTGACGTTCAACCGAAAGAAGAATTGCTTCCGTCTTAGCACCGGTCGTTATGTCGATCGAAAAATCGCGCCACCCAGTTACATCCGAGCGCAGGGGCAGAGATTGCCCCAACAACGCGTGCGCCGAGTCCGAAGCATCTCTCACGCTTATCACCGGCAAGCCCGCCGAGACTATGTCGCGAGCCATCACGGCGAAACTCAAATGATATTTCGTCTGTGGCTTGACCAGGATGAGCTGGGTAAGCAAAGCCTGTGACGGATTCGAGTTGCCGTGGAATTCGATCCGCAGGCTTTTCGATCCGCTTTGATGTTCGGTCGCATCAACGGACATCGTTACGTTCGGAATGTCCGGCGCGATCTGCCAGCCAAAGCCAGGCTCGCCCATTGTGACGGGGCTTTCAAATCCCGCGTCACGAATAGTCGCAACCGCACCTGCCGAAGACAGACCATGCATCCGCGCCCAAACCCGATAGGCGTCGCCGAATGCCCGCGCGGTCAGAAGCTCAGTCAGCAAAGCTTCAGCCTTTGTGCTCGGCGGGGCTCCGGCTGAAAGAAATTGATCTGCGGCCGCTGTGCTTTGTTGGTGTCGCGCAAAAAAGATCGCAAGCTCGAGCCGAGCCGCGTCTGTTTGCGGTGGGACGGCGGCAAGAACCGTGCTCCGGTCGCCACCATAAATTCCCCACGCCAGATCGATTACGTTTGGCAGCACCGTAGGATTGCTCGCCGCCGCTTTGCGCAGTTCGACGAACGCCTGATCCGGCTGACCCATCCTCAGAAGCAGGTTACCCAACTGCCAGGGTGCCTGCGCGTACGTTGGAGCGAGGGCCGCGGATTGTTTTAGATCGCGCAAAGCCGCCTCCTGATCACCGTTTTGATCTTCGGCGATGCCAAGTGCCAGCCATAGATAATAATCTCGAGGACGAAGCTGGACCGCGCGTCGAAATTCTTCCACCGCCTGTGGGTAATCATTGGTCTGCTGCAGCACGCCGCCGCGAACGTAATGAGTTTCGGCATCGGCCGGCGACAATGTGACGGCGCGATCCGCAGCCGCAGTTTCGTCTGTCTTTTCCGCGTACTCGCTGAGAGTGCGCGCAATGCCGGTGCGCGCAGCCTGCCAGATGGCCCACGCTAACGCTGCCGAAGCGAGCACAGCGATGAGGACGCGCCTTGTGTTCATTGATGGTTTCGGAGTACCAACTTTAGTTGGGCTTTCTTCTGTGGCTCGGAAACACCCGACTAAAGTCGGTACTCTGAACAGAAGTCGGTCAACAAAAAACCAGCCCTCGATAAAAGAGGGCTGGCCAATTCAGGTTAGTTCGAATGGGCTGGTCTTAACGCCCGGGACTCGGGTTCCCGCCTCGGGTGGCGAAGTAAATTGCGAGTCCGCCGCCGACGCCGCCGGCGACCACAATGCCCGCCAATGCGCCCCCGCTCAATCCGCCGCCAGCGGCAGCGGCCGCTGAGAATGGAGTCAGCTTGCCATCCGGAAGATAGCAGAAGCCCATGTGGCGTCGGTTCTTGTTAGTCTTCTCGGAAGCGCCCTGGTCGGTGTAGATTTCGGTCGTGGCGTCCGTCAGCACGTTGGTCTTTCTTCGGGCGACCGCGCAACCCTTAAGAACTTTCATCCGAACATTGCCGTTGGCATCGAAGTCGAGTTGGATTTTCGAGTTCGGCTGAAGCTCGATGACTCCGGCATCGCCCAGATCGATCACCGCGCTTACTTGATCGGGCGTCTCGATCGTCGCGCCGGTTAGAATCGTTGCGCCCGTTCCGGCGCTGTTCCCGTTAACTGTGATGGGCGCGTTATTCTTCGTCGCCAGCTTCGCGGTAATCGCGCGTTGCGGTGCGCCAGGTGCCGGTGCCGGCGCGGGCAGGCTCGCTTGCACATAGACTTGTGCAAATGAAAAAGCAAGAAATACCCCAACGGCTTTCAAAGCCTTTTTGTGTCTGCTGGTCATAGTGCTTGACTCCTGCTTAGTTTTCAGAGCGGATTAGGCGCGTGCAGTTTACTTCCGTTGCCTGCGAAAGGTCAATGGTTTTCTGATAAGCCAAGCGACCCACCCGTAAGAGTAGGTGGTACTAACAGAAGCCCGCCAGTGCGATGAGGTCAGTACCACCTGCGTCAGCGAGGTCAGTACCACCTGCGTGAGCGGGTGGGTTAATCACTCTACCTGCATCTGTCGGGCTCGATCCGTCATCGGCGCTGGCTGAGTCCTGAGCCCACCCGCTGACGCAGGTGGTACTGACTTGATCCACCCGCTAACCCCGACAGGTCGGGGGTGGTGCTGACGAAGGCGCGTAACAACAACCTAAAGGTTGAACTCTAAACTATTTCTTGACGGCGTTGTAGAACTGTTCGGCAAGCTTTGGATCAAGCCTTTTCAGAATCGCAAATTCTCGTGTCACGCCATCCTTGTCGTTGAGGCTTGCATAAGCCAGCCCGAGACTGTAATGCGCCTGCGGCTGCATTGGTTTAAGGCGGATAGCCTCTTTCAGGGCCACGACCGCGTCCTGATATTTCCCAGCCTTGTAACGGGCATTCCCCAAACCGTAGAACGCGTCAAAGTTCGTCGGGTTCAGGACGCTTGCCGTCTTGAACGAATCGGCCGCTTCGCTGAATTGGCCGGCGCGAAAATACGCTGCGCCCAGATTGAGGTGAGCCTGTTCGTAGTCCGCCTTGAGCTGCGTCGCGTGCTTGAACGATTCCACGGCTTCGGTGAAACGGCCCGCGTCAAAGTAGGCCTTGCCCAGATTGTAATGCGCCGCAACGTAATCCGGCTTAATCGACACTGCTTGCTTCAGCAATTCGATCGCCTCGGCAGGCCGGCCCGTCTTGTCGTAAACGTAACCAAGCCCGTTGAGCGCCTTCGCGTATTTGCCGTCGAGCGCGATCGCTTTCTGGTAAGCAGCGATAGCCTCCGGTTCGTGGCCCAGTTTGTCTTCGGCGAAAGCCAGATTGTTGAAGACCGTTGCCAGGTCGGGTTTCAATCGCGCCGCTTCTTTGAAAGCCGCGACCGCTTCCGGAAAACGGTTCAGGTTGGTCAAAGCGATTCCGAGATTATTTTGGGCTTCGCCGTAGTCCGTCCTTAGCTTGATGGCTTGCTGATAAGCATCCGCCGATTCGGTAAACTTTGCCGACATCAGATAAGCATTGCCCAGATTGTATTCGGCATCGGCAAAGCCGGGCTTGAGTTTGATTGCTTGCTGAAACGCCCCGATCGCGTCGCCGTATTTTTCCAGCGCGTACTCCGCCGCGCCGAGATTGTTTTGCGCGTCCGCGTCGCCGGGCTTCAGACGCAGCGCCTGCGTGAATGCATCCACCGCGTCTTTGTATTTGCCGGCTTTGTAAGACGCCGCGCCGAGGTTGTTGTAGGAAAATGCGTCCGTCGGCGTGAGCTGAATGACTTTCTTCAGGGCCGCGATCGAATCTTCATAGCGCGACAGACGATCGTAGGCAAACGCCAGATTGCTGTACGCGCCTGAGTTGTCCGGCTGGAGTTTCACTACCGCTTCATAGGCTTTCGCGGCTTCTTCGTTCCGACCAAGAGTCAGGTAAGTATCGCCGAGAGCGTTGAGCGCTTCAGGCCAGTCCGGTCGTAGAGCGATGGCCTTCTTCAGCGCGGCCTCTGCGTCCGTATATTTTTCGGTGACGTTGTAGGCGATGCCCAGATTGAAATAACCGTCTGCTTCGTCTGCATTTGCTTTAACAGCTTTTTGAAAGGCGTCGATCGCATTCTGGTTCTGGCCTTCGGCGAAATACGCGGCGCCGAGATTGTTGTAGCTCAACGCGTCGTTCGGTTTGAACGTCAGAGCCTTCTTGAACGCCTCGACGGCTTCGGCATATTTTCCTACGTCGTAAAGTGTATTGCCCTGATTGTTGTAAACCTCGGCCTTGTCTTCGTTCGAAGGCTCTTTCGGAGTCGCTTCAGGTTCAGGCTGGCCGGGCTGCGGCTTCGGCGGTTTGTTGCGCGCGATCTCGGTTGGCTCCGTAGGCTTGCGAACTACCCGACGCCGCGCAATCAAAGTGCTCGCGCCGCCGGCAAGGTCGCGCACGCGCGGTGGCCGTTTGAAGACTACCGACGCCCCGCCGATGATGTCCTGCCCCGCGAGCGAACTGGCGCCACCGGCAATGTCTTGCGGCCAGCCGAAAATATGCCGGCCCAAAAGCGCCAGCATCAGCACCAGAATCAAACGGCGGAATCTACTTCTGCGTTGCTGCAATCGATGCCCTTTCAAAAGAACTTAAAAGCCGTCGGTACCTGAACGAAGTCTTTGGATGCGCTTGCGCGCCTTCCTGATGCGCGACCATTGAAACTAGCCTGCACCTTCCGATGGCCTCTTCGTCGGCGCCAGAGCACTAAGGCTCAGGATAGCGAGCAGCGCCACGAACACCAAAGCGTTTACGGTGATATGCAAACCAAAATCGACAATGCTGTGTACGGCGACGCCCACCAACGCGATCGTCGCGCCACACGCCACTGCCCGCTGAAATCCGTCCGTCGCCTTCAGAGTCTTGCGCGCTTGATTGACAAGCACAATTGCAAACCATACAAAAAGTCCAACGCCGACGAGACCGCCGCTGGCCAACACTTCAAGATAGTCGTTGTGCGCCTGCTGTGGCGTCAATCTTCCCGAAGCCTGATGAAACACCGGGACCTCGGCCCAGTATCCGCCAAACCCCGCCCCTGCGATTGGATGCGCCTTGAACATCAGCCAACTGGCGCGCCAGGCGTCGCGTCGGCGTGCGCCTTCGTGCAACTCGCTTCGGTCGGCGCCCGCTATTTCAATCGAAGCGGTCTCCGCGCCCGTGGCCAGGTGATCGCCGCCGAGCCACACGACTCCGCCCGCAACGACTAATAGTAGCGCCACGATCATCGCCGTCCGAACCGCCACTGAGCGCGTCCAACTCTGCGCTCCGTCCGCGGCGCGCGTTCCCGAATTCAGGAAAATTGCCGGCGCACAAACCACCTGCGCCACCATCGCAAACAATCCGCCGCGCGAGTGTGAAAGCACCAGTGCCGCCCACATCAGGAGCAACGCCGAAAGATAAACCAGAATTCGCTCACGGCCTTCGCTTCGCATGATCGCGACGCCCGCGACCAGCCCCATGGCCATCTCCATCAGATAAGCGAAGTGGTTCTTGTTGATGAACTGAGCGTAGCCAACGCCCGGCCTCAGCAGCGGCAAGACAAAGCCGGGCGCATGCTGCATCGCCTGGCGCGCGATTCCAAAGAGGGCGGTCGCCAACGCTACGCCGATGATCGCGTGAACCAGGACACTCAAACGTCGACGGCTTGCGGTGAAACGGATCAACATGACGCCGGACAGAATCAGCGCGGCTGTCTTAAGTACGAAGCGCCGTGACTCAAATGGATCTGCGCTGATCGCATACCAGACTTTATTACCGGCCCAATCGGTTTGCCAGAGAAGCAAGCTCTGCACGATCGCCAATACAACCAGCGCCATCATTGGATAGAAGACGCGCGCGTTTCCCGTGACCCACGAACCCACCAGCAATCCATGAATGATCCACAGCAGACCGAGAAAGAACGCGGCGCATTCGAACACCGCTTCCCACCATGGTTCGACAGTCCCGTAAGGAACGGCGACCAGCGCGACGAGGATTATTAAACTGTAGAAGACAAACGCTTCGACCAGGGCTGGCAGTTTGCCGCGCTCTTCGGATCGCGGCAGATCGCCTGATTCATCCCGAAAAAATCGAGACCTGTGGCGGGCTTCCATCTGAAGATCTATTTAACTTTGCGAGAAATTCACTTTGCGGTCGCAGCCATTTGTCGTGAGGACGCCTGGCGCGCGCAATTGGCGAAGATGCGGTCCGTCGCCTGGGTCATCGCCGGCTGAAAAATCGTGGCGAGATAGTTAACGTCGAGCAGCAATGCGTCGCCGTCAAACTCACGATACAAGTTGACGTAGCCATCCGCCCCGTTGCGGGTGCCGAGCGGCAGCCGCATTGACCAAAAACGACATGATCCGACGATCTCTTCGGCGCTGAAGTCGCCGCGCTCCCAGCTCCAATGAATTCTTCCGTCGCGCAGCGTGGCCCTTTGCATGGAGCCATTGCCGTTGAGTTGGGCGAGCGCGCGGTCGTTCAGCTCAGGTTGCCGCTCACAGCTCAACTGAATCGTGGCATAAACAAATTCGCCCGGCTCGAGCAGCTCCAGCACGCCCTCAAACAATTCGTTCAGTGTTCCGGCAGCAGCCACCGCGCGACACGCTCGCCGCACTTGAATGTTCCGGGACGCGCGCGCGCGGCGCCCGCCGAGGTTTCGTTTGACGCTGGCGCGCAGTTCGTCAACCTCGTGATAGCGCAGATGTCCGACGGCAACCACGACCGCCACGCCCACCACGAAAAGAACCACGGCGGTGAGGCCGTTGCCGCTGTTGACGAACAGCATCGCCAGCAATCCAAATGCGGCGCTGACGCCATAGAGCACCAGAACCACGCGGCGCTGTGACCAACCGCGCGCCAAAAGCATGTGGTGAATGTGTTCGCGGTCTCCTTTGAAGATCGGTTTGCCATTGACGAAGCGCCGCGCGATCGTCACGCCGGTGTCCACCACCGGCAGAGCGAAAGCGAGCAGCGGAATCGCCACGGCCACCGCCGTGGTGGCCTTCTGCGCTCCCTGAATGGAAAGCGCCGCTAGCGCAAAGCCGACAAACAGCGAACCTGAATCTCCCAGGAAGATCGATGCGGGATTAAAGTTGTAGCGCAGGAAACCCGCGAGCGCTCCCGACAAAGCTAACCCAACCACCGCGACCACCGGCCGTCCCTGGATCAGCGCAACAATTAATAGGAGCAAAGACGAAAACAGTGCTGAGCCCGCCGCCAAACCATCCATCCCATCGATCAGATTGAACGCGTTGGCGATGCCCACGACCCAAACCAGGGTTACCAGATAGCCGACGATTGGCGGCAGATTCACGGCACCCACAAATGGAATTGACAGGCCTTCGATCCGCCCACCCAAAACGTAGAACAAAGTTGTCACTGCGCCGAGGCCCACAAACTTCACGGTCGCGCCGGCTCCGCGCAGGTCGTCGTACGCGCCCAGACATAGCACCAGGAATCCGCAGCCGATGAGGATCGCAATCTCGCGCCACTGCGGGCGCAGGGCTTGCGTTAGGAGATTGTCAGCCAGCAGGAGCCCGGACAAAGCGATCGAGACAGACAAAAAGATCGCGACGCCGCCGAGTCTTGGCACGGCTGTCAGGTGCACGCGGCGGTCATCGCGAGGTTCATCGACCAGGCCGCGCCGTTCGCAGAAACGTCGCAGCAGCGGCGTCAGAACTAACGATGCCGATGTGGCAATCAGAAAGAGTGTGAAATATGTCTTCAGCTTCTCACTCCCATGGACGAATTCTATCGTACTGCGGACTGCAGCTTGGTCGCTGACGGTTCGATCTTCTCTTCAGTCGCGCGCGCGCAAAAAGCTTCGACGTGTGCCACCAGTCGTGGCAACAAAACCGCTTTCGAAAACTCCTGCGCCAAAGGCGGCTGTCTCTTTACTGAGCCGCCCGCGGCAGCGAGCGAGTAAGGCTCTCGCTCAGCAAGAAACCTATCGGCGCGATCCGCAATCATCTGAGCGACCAGATCTATTTCGCCGTGGTCGGCATGAAACGCGCTGTCCCGATAGCCAAGCCGCGCGATGATTCCGCCCATATGGCTCTGCATCGGGCCAATATAAAGGAACGGCGATCCAATCGCCAGTATGTTGTAGATTTTGGACGGATGCACGATGCCCGCAAACTTTTCGCCCATCACTACCACGTGCAAGTCCGCCGCCGACAGCAAGGCAGAGAGTTTTTCGATCGGCTGATACGGCAGACAGAGCACGTTCTTCAGTCGATTGCCGCGCGCAAACTCGTGAACTTTGTTCTGTTCGCTTCCGCCTCCGGCGAAACAAAACACGATATCGTCGCGCGCCCTCAACTCTTGCGCCGCCCGGAGCACGGTATCCAGCGGATGACATGGACTGTGATTGCCTGCATACATCACCACGAATTTTCCGGCCAGACTATGCGCGCGCCGAAATGCTTCCCTGCCCACTTCGTCGAAGCGGACCGCGTCGTCATGCGACCACGGTGTAATCACGTCAATCTTTTCTTCGGGAATTCCTTTAGCAACGATGCGCTGTTTTACAAATCGATCGAGGACGACGATCTTTTCCGCGCGCCGCATGCTGCTCTGGAGCAACGCGCCCAGCATTTTCGCTGTCAGGGATTCCTGTTTGAGCCAACCGGCGGCGATGGCTTCGTCCGGATTCAGATCCATCACCCAGAAAATCATCCGGCCGCCTTTAAGCCGCGTAAACCACGACGCCAGCCATGAAATCAAAGGCGGCGAAGTCAGCGCCACCACGGCGTCCTGTCGCGGCAAGACGCCCAGACGAAACGCACACGCGATCGAAAAACTGGCAAAGTTGACGGCGCGCCGCCAGCGCGAATTCTTGTTCGCACGGATCGACGGCACGCGAATAATCTCGACGTTGTTCGAGCGCTCGCGCTGGGGAAAGCGAACTAGCGGATCGTCATAGCCGCGATCGCTGCACACGACCGTCACATCGTGCCCGCGCTCGACTAAGCCGGCCGCCAGATCGGTGAGCTGCTGGGCCGTCGCTACCACGTCGGGCCGGAAGCATTGATTGAGCAGGAGTACTTTCAACTTAGTTTCAAGTTTCGAGTTTCAGGTTTCGAGTTACTGACCGATTGCAAACGGTCGAGCTATGGTCGCACTTTATACTTGGTTCCCTTGTAGCCTGACCCGCGTAGATAGTTCATTAACCCGGCGATCATACGACCGGTTTCAGTCGCAAGGTCAGTGAGCTCATGGAAATATTGTCATTGATATATCCCTGATCTAAGGCCACGTATAGCTGACATCTGACTTCGGCGGCGGATCCTTTGGCATTCGCCAGAAATTGGACAAACTCTCCTGTGCCGCTTCTGTCGTGTCCTTCCGCAATGTTGGACATTATCGAGACCGCAGCTCGGCGGATCTGGTCTTTCAATCCAAAGTCCTTAGCGAAATTACCTTTTCCCGACACTTCGTAAATCCGGCGGGTAAGCTCGCGTGCTTTCTTCCAGCATTCGATTTCTTCAAATTTCTTGAATGTCGCCATAGAGGTTCCTCCAGTTAGTGAGAGTGATGGTTTAACTCGAAACCTGAAACTAGAAACTAGAAACTAAAAAGCATTCCTCCGAATCGCATAGTTTTCCAAATAGAGCACATCCATCCGCGTCTTTACAAAGCAATCGATCGCCTGTCGCGGCGTGCACACGATGGGCTCGTTTTCGTTGAATGAAGTGTTCAGCACCACAGGCACTCCGGTTAATTCATTGAAGTCAGAAATCAGTTGGTAATAACGCGGGTTCACTTCCTTCGAGACCGTTTGCAGACGCCCCGATCCGTCGACATGAGTCACGGCGGGAATACGTTCGCGTTGCTCCGGCTTTACCTGGTAGACCATCAACATCGTCGGCGCCGGATGCGTCTGCTCGAAATATTCTCCGACATGTTCCTCGAGAATCGACGGCGCGAACGGCCGGAACGATTCGCGCTTTTTGATGCGCGTGTTGAGGACATCTTTCATTTCGGCGCGGCGCGGATCGACGACGATCGACCGATTGCCGAGCGCGCGCGGGCCAAACTCCATACGTCCCTGAAACCAACCGACGACCGAGCCCTCCGCGATGTCGCGCGCTGCGCGCCGCGTCACGTCTCGATCGGAACACGTCTCGTACTGCAAGCCGCGGCGCTCAAGTTCGGCGCGAATCTCGGCACCGCTAAACTCCGGCCCCGTGTATGCGGCTTCCATTACTTCACCGCGCGGTTGCCGCAGCAACTGGTTCCAAATCTGATAACAAACGCCGAGCGCCGTGCCGCTGTCGCCCGACGCGGGTTGCACAAACACTCGCCGAAAGAACGTGTTGAGAAGGATCTTTCCATTCATCACTGAGTTGTAAGCCACGCCGCCCGACAATCCCAGATCAGTTAACCCGGTCTGCTCGTGCAAATGATTCAAGATGTGGAAAGCGACTTCTTCGAGACGCAACTGCAAACTGGCCGCGATGTCGCAAATCCGATCGGTCAACGGCTCGCCCTCAACGCGTGGCGAACCGAACGTGCGCGCGTATGCGTCTGAGAAGATTCTCCCGATTCTCGGCG
This sequence comes from Pyrinomonadaceae bacterium, assembly GCA_035545035.1. Lineage (GTDB taxonomy): Bacteria > Acidobacteriota > Blastocatellia > Pyrinomonadales > Pyrinomonadaceae > UBA11740. The sequence goes on along the minus strand of DASZZL010000114.1, from coordinate 11,410 downwards.
AGCCGTTGTCCCAGGTCATATCGACGCCCTCGGCGTGGTGACGAAAGTAATCGAGATTCAAACTAAACTTCCCGTCGCCTTCAGTTCGAATGATGTCGCGAAACTGTTCGATGAAGCGCGGTTTTCCATGAGGCGCCAGGCCCATCACTTTTCCTTCGTCGCCGTAATGCGGAAAACCGAGGAATTGCGTGGTCGCGGTGTAAACAATTCCGGTCGAGTGTGGATACTCGACCTGCCCCAGTATTTTGATCGAGTTCCCTTCTCCGATTGCCCACATAGTCGAAACAAAGTCGCCGAAGCCATCGACCGAAAGCAGCGCCGCGTGTTCAAACGGCGAGACAAAGAACGAGCTGGCGAGGTGTGCGCGATGGTGCTCGATGTTGTGAAATTGCGCGCGCAGGCTGGACGGCGAAGCTCCGAGAGCCCGCGAGAGTTCATCTCTCAAATCGCGAATCCGCGCCGCGTTCCGCAAGCGATCCGCTACTTGTCTGATCACTCCGCGGCCGTTACCGTTCTCTGAGAGTTCTGCTAGTTTCGAGTTTCGAGTTTCGAGTTTCGAGTTACTGCCCACTGCCCACTGCTCACTGCTCACTGGCTGTGCGCCCTCCCTGACGGTCGGGCTTCCGCCCCGCTTGCGGCCTCCTGCCTCCTGCTTTCTGCCCACTGCCCGCTGCCCACTGCCCACCATTCCCTTCGCTGCTCGCGTCGCGGCAAACAGAACCTTCTTGTGCAAGTGCGCTGAAGGGTCGCGCGAAATGCCGACGTGCTCGACGGCTGCGACCCCGATTCCCGCCGCTTGCAAGCAATACTTCACCGACTCTGTAGGAAAGCCGGCGCAGTGCTTGATGCGATTGAAGCGCTCTTCTTCGACGGCCGCGACAATCCGGCCGTCTTTGATCAACGCCGCTGCAGCGTCACCGTGATAAGCATTAATGCCGAGAATGTACATAAGTCAGAGGTCAGAGGTCAGAAGTCAGAGGTCAGACCAGTCGCCGCCTCCCGAATTCCGATTGATCATGACAAGTCGGCGATCAAAAACGGATCTGGGTGCTTGATCAAGCTGCCGAGCATCTTCCCGATTTCCCGGCAAATACCAGTTAGCTCCGCATGCTTATCGAATGTGATGTAGCGACAGTCTCTGGCGAAGTCCAAAGAGGAGTCCGTCTCACTATTTTCACCGTCGCAATCGGTAAGCTTGCTAATGAAGTGGGCTTCATATCTTCGCTTTGCCCAAGCCTCACGCAGGTTAAGACATACGGAACGCGAAGACCGACGAACTTGCCCTGTAAGCGCAAATCTCTCTTCCGGTGGGAAGCCTTTGCTCACCTCAAAGACTTTCATCGCAAGTTCATACGCTTTCTTATACACGTCCAAGTCTTTAGCTGAATTGATCCGCATTCGGGACTCCGATCAAACAGGCGTCAGGAATCATGATATTCGATCGTCCAGATCTCTGACCTCTGATCTCTGACCTCCGACTTCTGTCCTTTGCAGGCGCGCGTCCATCAGGCGCACTGCCAGAATGCTTTCCGAAGTCATGCGCTCGTACGCATAACGCGCGGCGGCCGCGCCTTTGAACGGACCGCCCGCGCGCAGGTACGCCAGCAATCCGATGATCGGCGGCATCAATCCCAAACGCCGCGCATAGTCGCGCGCCCGTCCACGATGTCCGTTGGCCAGCTCTGCCTCGTTCTCTTTTTGATAACGCAACTGCGATTCGATCCAGCGCTCGAGCGATTTACGATCGTCGTGAATCAATCTGTTTCGAAAGCGATAGACCGGCCCGGCGACAGCGAACTTGTGTCCATGATTGAGCTGCGTGACTTTGACAGCGTTGCGCTGAACGATTCGAATCTGCGGCGGACAAATCGATCCCGCCAGCGACCGACCGTAGTAACGATAATCAATCGGCATCAGGCCACCATCGTAGTGAGACTTTAGAAACGCGCCCGCGATTTCTTCGAGAAGCTTCGTTGAGACTTCCATGTCGGCATCAAGCGCCAGGACATATTCAGTCGTAACGCCTGTCTGTTGGATCGCGTGTTCCCACTGCGAGCGAAAGCTATCAAAGCGTCGGCTGTGCCAGGTTACATTTGAATAGCTTCGCGCTATCGCTTCTGTCTGATCCGTCGAGCCAGAGTCCAGGATCACAATTCGCTGGGCCCAGCGCAGTGAATCGAGATTCCGGCGCAGGTTTGCCTCCTCATTAAAGGTGAGCACAACAGGCGTAATCTGTTTCAAGCTCATGGTGTTCATGCTCGGGCCAATTGGTCCCTGCTCGTCTGACGCCGGTTCGTTTCAATCAGCGTTTCGTACTGGCGGACCATTTGCGCGGCGACGTGTGGCCAGGAAAACTCGCGCTGCATCCATTGGCGGCCACGCTCTCCCATCTCTCGCAAAGGCATCGTTTGTGCCTGCCGAATCGCGCGGGCCAGCGTTTCCGGATCGTTATCAACCCACAACCCACAATCAATCTCCGTCACGCGGGTCCAGGGCGTTCCCTTGCTCGCGATCACCGGCACTCCACGAGCAAGCGATTCAGCCACAACATTGCAGAAGTTTTCAGTAAACGAAGGCACGACGCAAAGGTCGGCCTCGGCAAACCGTTGTTCCTTGGCCTCGCCGTTAACTCTTCCGTGAAAAGTAACGCGTTTGGTCAGATCCAATTCGTCCGCCAGCGATTTGAGATGCGATTGATAATCAGCTTCGCCGTCGCCGCATACAGAAAGCGTAACGCCATTTGCGATCATAGCCAGGGCCTGCAGGAGATTCTCGATTCCTTTAATGGGATGAAGCCGACCCAAATAAAGTAGGCGCAGACTGTCATCCGTTCCACGTCGCTGATTACCATTCGTCATCGGCGACTCGATCCCGTTGGGAATAACGACGGCCCGAGCGTGCTTGATCCTTTCGACACTTTCAATTTTCTCCGGTTCGCCGGTGACGTGCAGCATCACTCGATCCGGACTACAAAACAGATCGCAGGTTTTCTCCCAGACTGACTTAAGGTTTTTCCGCGTGCTCTCGCGCCAACTTTGCAACGCACCTCTTGTCGACCACAACACGGGCTTGCCAAGCAGGCGGCAAAGAGCGAGCGTGGGAATCGTCGGCGGAGAATAAATCGCCGTCAGGTGAACGATATCTGCCCATCGAATCATCTGCGGCAAACGCCAAAACATTCGCGGCGCAATGTCGGCCCCAAACCATCGGCGGCAATAGTAAACGTCATAGCCTTTGGGCAATTTCACCGGAGAGCTATTGACGTCGATCCTCCGCGGCCCGTCACTGTCCGTCGTCAGCACGCGCAACTCTACGCCAGGCATTTTGGCGACGGCGTTGCACAGGCCATAACTCGACTGCGTTGGCCCACCGTAGTGACCCGCGGGATAGAAAGAAGGTGAGACGTGCAGGACTCTCAAGTTAAACTGCTTGCCCGGTGAGCGATTTGACGCTCGCCATGATCGAAAGCTTTTTCGGGTAACTCTGCCAGGAGAATTTCATGTAGCCTGCGCTTGAAATGATCGAACGTGAAGTTTTCCCGCAAACGCTTGTTGCCGGCGTTGCCCATTCGGTCTCGCTCTGGTCGATTCGTGCACAAAGCAATCATGGCCGCCGCGAGTCGTTCAACGTTTCCAGACTCGACCAGCATTCCGGTCTCGCCGTCTTTGACGACCTCAGGAGTCGCGCCACTGTTCGCGGCGATAATCGGTTTGCGGTAATGCATCGCTTCCAGAAAGACAATGCCGAATCCCTCGCCGGCGCTGGGCAAAACAAAGATATCGCACGACTCGTAAACAGCACGCAGCGAGCGTTCATCAACCGAACCGAGAAACTGTACTCGGTCTGCCACTCCCAGATCCGCGGCGATTCTTTTATGTCGTTCTAAATCACTACCGCTGCCAACGACCACGTATTCCAGATCAGGCACGCGCGCGAGCACGGCCGGCAGGGCCCTGATTACAGTGTCTACACCCTTGTATTGCTCGCGAGCATCCAGACGGCAAACTGATAGGACGCGCGTTACTTTCCCGACCGGTTCGCTTGCGGGCGCATCGGAGTCACCAATTCTCCCAGTCTCCGCGTCTCCGCGTCTCTGCGTCTCATTGATGTCCCACGCAAGCGTGTTCGGCAGCACATAAACTTGCTCAGGATTCACGCCGTTCGCATCAACGACTTGGCGCTTGGTGTATTCACTGACTGACATGACAAAGTCCGCGTTCCGCAAAGCTCTCCGCTTTATTCGCGGAAGAGGCGACCACGCTTCTACACCATGAACCACGACGCCGTAGCGCAAATCCGGCCGCAGCCGCTTGAGCAACAACCCCAGCGGCGCATGATTGACGTGGCCGATCAAAGCGAGATCAATCCGCTCTCTCAGCGCTGTTGCCACTACTCGTCGGACGAAACTCATTCGATGGCCGCCAAAGGATTCCAGGGTCAGATTCGGAAAATCCTTTGCGGCGGCTGCCAGGTCAGTCCGCCGGTCCATCGCAATCAAAACGCGCCGCTCTTCGACTGCGACGTCATCAAGTTCATTGAGGGCGCGACACACCATCCGGTTGTACGCAGGTATCCCACCGTGCGCGCTGAAAGTCGTGGTTTGAAGTGCGAGAATCAATGCTGAAGTTGAAGGACCCGGGGTCTGCGGAAAGATCGCGTCATCTTAATTGCCGGCAGCATCACAATCAGAATAACCACAACCTCCTGAATGATGCCTCCGAGATATTGAGCAAGCTGCGATTCGATCGAGAGAAACGTCGGCAGCAGCACCACTCCCACAGCTTGCAGTAAGGGTCCCGACTTAATCGAAAGAAATGTCGTCTGATAAAAGTCAAAAAAGATGCCGAGCAGAAACATGATTCCCACCGCACCAGGCCAGGAGAAGTTGATATAACCCTCGGTAAGCGTGCCGGCTGCGATTGACACCTGGCTGAGTTGCTCCTCACCCGTTAATCCGTAAGCGACCTGATAAAACTGGTTGGCCTCGCTTACCGAAGGCTTATCCGGCCAAAGGAATCGGGGAATGAGTGTGACTCCCAGATATGAGTAGAGCCGACCATATTGATAAGGCACCACTGAGGGCGTGAGATCGATAACGTTCGCCGTTTGATTCAGCAGCGATATGCGCGCAAGACTTGGGGTGATCGCGTCTCTGAGCGTTTCTACTTTAGGGTCAGCAAACGTCTCTCCCCACTTCTCGAATGATCTCGTGACCCAAAACGAAGCGCGCTCCAGTCTTCCACCCTGGGTCGCTCCCTCGGCTACGCCCTGAGACGCTTCTTGCCAATAAGTCTTGCGAAAGTCTTCCTTGCCCACCTGGAAAAACAAGGCAAAGAGCATCACCAGAATAAACGCGATTTGCGGAATTCTTCTCCGCTCGGCCAAATACACGACTCCGCAGACCACGATCAGTGACATCGAGACACCCAGCCAGCCGGATGACAGTCCATTGAACAGACGACTAACCACAAACGCGGCCATCACGATTCGATCCAACTGAGTACTTTCGCCGCGCAAGTAGTCGCGGAAGAGAATTACAAAAGCCAGCATCGGCACAGAAGAAGTCACTATGTTCGTCAGTTGTCTTCCCCCCTCGCCCAGAATGTAAGGCGAGATATCATAGACGTTGAGAAAGCAACCAACCGCCAGGACCGCCCGAATGTAGTGGCGGCGCGATGGAGCCAGATTGATCGTGAGATGCCGCGGCGCCAATAATCGCCCCAGCCGAGCATGCATTCCCAGCCACAAACATCCGACGCCGAGTACCGCCATCAACATCGCCATGGTAACTCCAGCATCTGAAAGCTCGCGACCTGCCGGCGAGTATATCTCCGATATTGTGTGTGGCTCCCAAAACAGCGGCACGACGTAAAAGAGCCAATACATAAATGCGATCATTGAGAAGACAGGCAGATCGCTCTTCTCGCTCGACTTCCAGGTTAAATAGGAGCGCCAGGGAATATAAGACAGCAACAACGCCAGCAGGATTTCCGTAACAGTGACTTCGTTAGCGCGCGTCAGCCATAACAATGCCGTGACCGCGCCTGGCGCTGCCCACCGGCTGACCGCCTTCGGGAATCTCTTTCCTAAATTCGTTTTCAATTTCTGGTCCCGTTGCTCACGGCTTTGATGGCGTCCATCACACCCTCGACCGCCGCTCCGATGGAATACCGAGATGCTTCCTGCTCTGCCTTCGCGCCCATTCCCGTTAAGGCGCTTCGCCCGTCCGCATACGAGCCAAGCAACGACGCCAGAGCCGCGATATCACCCACCGGAAAAACATCACCGGTTTCGCCGGCGACGATCAGATCAGGCCCACAACCGACGCGGTCACTTACCAAACACGGCTTCCCGCTGGCCATGGCTTCATTGATTACCAGTCCCCAGGTCTCGCCTCCATCCGAAGGAAGGACGAGAGCATCAGCAGCGGCATAGGCAGTGGGCATTTTGGACTGATTCAAGAACCCGGCGAAGCGAATCGGCGCGTTGGTTGTTTTAACTGCATCCTCGCAAACCTGGCGCAGCGGCCCGTTGCCCACCATCAGTCCCATGATTGTCTTCGCGTTTTTATTCGCGCCGGCGATCGCGTTGATGAAATCCAGAGGTCGCTTTTTCTCGACGAACTTTCCCGCAAAAAGAAAGACGGTAGCCGCCTCGTCAAGCTGCCACTCTCGCCGTAGTTCTGTTCGCTGTGGCCGTAATCGCCCCGCTTCCTTCCGAAAGAAGTCCACGTCCACGACGTGTGGCACGATAAAAACCCGTTCTGGTCGCGCGCCGTAATGTAGAAAGTAATCGCGCGACCACGTGCCGACCGCACAGCAGGCGTCGGCTTTGGGTATGAACCAGCGATACAGCGGCAGCTTCGCCACTTTCTTTGGCAGAGACCGTTCGGTGTGCAAATGCGAATCGCTACGCACCATGACCGGAGTCTTTGTGCGCCAGCAAGCGCGCATCGCCTGCCACGCGCTCTTGTAATTCCATCCGTTGACGATCACGGCGTCGAAGTCTTCTGCCTTGACGATATCACTTATCTGCGGCGTATCGAGTCCGGCAAATCCATTCAGCGAAGGTTTGCGCGCCACGTTTCGCAGGAAGCGATGGGGGTAACCATCCAACAGAGAAACGTCCCAGTCGAACTCAACATTGAAGCCGGCGCTTGCCTGTTCCTGAGGCGTGGCTTGATGACAGTAAAGCACCTCCAGATCAATATCAGAATGTTCCGCCAGTGCGCGAAACCAGGGCGACTGATATTGAATCGGATGAGTAGTGACGACAGCTAATCGTTTGGGACTCATGCCTCGAAGCCTATTGAACAACTGTGGGTTCGAATTCGAAAGTTGACCGAGGAGAATACTTCACTGGATCATAAGATTTCTCGCCATGAACAGGTCGTCCCTATCGTGCTCCGCCAGGGGAATAACCTCAAAGCAACCTCCATTTCGGTCAATGTCCGCGACGAAATTATCTTTCGTGTAAGGAGGATGGAGTTCGATGGTTATATAGTGAACTCGGTTTATCCATTCTGAGCAGTCCGCGAATATCTCTGACTCAGCCCCTTCGATATCGCATTTGAAGAGATCGATGACAGACCCCTCAGCAAACTCAGCAACAATTTCCAGAAATGTTTTTGCTGCTACGGGTTCACAGCGTGGTGAAGGTGTCCGCGTCATTCGGTATGCGCATTCATCTCCGGACCGATCCAGATAGACCTGCGCTGACGTCGCCGCCAGGCAAGTTTCAGCGATCGTTACATTCTCGTTGCTGTCCTTATTCCCCAGGTTCAACCTTAATATTTTGCAATTGCTCGGATCAGGCTCCACGGCAACGATGTGCGTCTGCCGGAAAGTGTTTTCTCCATAGCGCCACGGAGTAACCGGCATTTGCTCCGGCGTCTACGATGAGACTCGCCTGCCCAACCTTGTCACATACAGGGCCGTAAATATTTTTGATAAAGATCTCTTCGATAACCGCACCGTCGGAACTTCCCAGACGGAAATACAAAAGCTCGCCCGATCCCAAAACCGAAAGACTCCGGATGCCGCCGCTAACGCGAAACACTTTATGGTTAAAGAAGCGCGAGCCAACGTCAAAAATGCTAAGCAGCCAGTCTCCCAATGATGAGAACGCCCAACGTTGATTCCAATGCCGCGACGCGGAAGCGACCAATTGAGACATCACGAACTTGCTCGTCCTATATCCATAAACCGGGGAGAAAAGCGCGACTGACACTCCGCGTGGCGCTGATGACCTTTCTTCTCGGCGTGTTATAACTCTTGCCCCACTGGGCGTCGCATCCGACTGGATCGACGCTTATCGGCCAACGCAAAATTGCCCCCGGCGTCTTGTAATAGTCCATCAGCTTGTAGTAGAGCAATGTCTCCATGTTCCTGAACACGTCGTTCATCTTGGACTTCACGTTGACCAGTTCCGTCTTATAAAACTCCGATGAAAAGATCATCAGATTTGAATTAACAGTCGGCGAACTGCCAGTCAAAAAGGGCAAGCGACAGTCAACTGCGAAGAGGTAATCGGCTGGAAGACGGTCTAAAAGTTTCGAGACCTTCGGAAAGGTGAGCCTTCCGGTCGCTTTTATGAAGTAGCGGCTCTCTTGCATGAGGTTTGAAACACTTGTCGCTTCATCCAGCATGCCCAACTCGGGATAGCCGTAATCAAGATAAGCGGGAAAATCGTTGTTGCTGAGTTGAATGAACTCGACCTTCTTTTTCAACGGATTGTTCTTTGCTACCAGTTCGGCAAGCCTATCCAAAGGATAGCCAGAGTTCTCCAGAAAAAGAATACTTTTGAGCCTCAGGTCCTTATTCAACAGCCAGTACTCAAGTGCCTTGCGATACTGTTCAAGTCGAACTAGCGGATCACGCAAAGCGATGAGTGCAGGACCACAAGAGGGATCAATACAGGCAGTCAGGACGAGCAAATACTCAATTGCCATAAAAGTCGGTTCATTTGGACCGTACGACGGTCAAGAAAATCTGTGCCTCCCATGATCCGGCAGCGCCGTCCGATCAAAGGCACTAGCCAAGCGCTCGGTCATCGCTCTTGTCTCGTAGGCCTCGAAAGCATTCGAGGGTGCTTCTCGATGGCAATCAAGCGGAGACGATAGGACGCGTTCAAACTGTGCCGAAATCTCGGCAAGTCTTTCGACAGGTTTTCGTTTAGAGTTGAATGTGATTCTCTCGCCAAGGCCTGCTTCGCGTAGGATCGAAACCGCGCTGCTTTCTTCATGCAAGATCGCCACCAGCGGACGCTCCGCGAGAATGTAAGGAAACACTTTCGAAGCGGTGTAGTGCGGTTCATCTGAGCCTATCAACAGCAACGCCTGTGAATCGATCATCACTTGCAAAGATGTCAGGTAAGGAATGCGACTCGGATGTTCATCAACCAATGATTCGATGCCGGCTTCGCGGGCCAACGTCAGCACACCTTGCGGCGCGTGGCCATTCGCAGAGTAACTCGTGCCCACAAAGTGAAGCCGAAGACGCTGAAAAGTCTCCGGCGAGCGATCGAGTCCAGAACGGACGGCCTGAAACACGGCGCGCACCGCCGCATGCATCGCCGGTATGCACGCTCCCACATAACTCACATGCAACAGTCCATCGTTGGGATCGAAGATCGAATTCGGCCGCGGGTTCTGGCGCAAGTATTCAAAGTCACCCGCTTCGGCTCCGTAAGGAATCTCTGTCGCGTGTTCCGGCGCCAGCCACGAGTAGGAATCAATCACGCCGTCAGTCGTTCCTTTGGAAACGCCCGTGATGTGCGAAACTTTTCTTAAGGCGAAAGGCTCGAGCGCGCGAGATAGCCAATACGATGCCCGCCACTTTGGCGGTCGCTGCGCTTTCGGCAGCTTCCAGTAGTATTCAGTAACCCACGGGTCGATGTAATCGATGACGTAAGGAATTCCAAAGCGCGCGTGCGCCAGACGACCGAGAACCATCGGCACATAAGGAGGCACTGGAATAAAGATCAGATCGATCTTTCTTTCGCGACATAAGCGTTTGATCGCGCGCCAGTGTTGCCAAAGACTGCGCATGCCGATGTCGCCGATGCCGAACTTGCGCGTCCATCTGGTCGAGAAGGCTCCCGCGCGAATTACTTCGAGCGAAGGCGGCAGCAATTGCTCGTTCTCCGGATCGACCGTCGCTTCATAATGTTTAGGATCGACAGTGAGAACGATCGGCTCCCAACCGAATTCCGGCAGATGCTTTGCAAAGAACCTCACGCGCGTTGCCGGCGGCAAACTGCTCGGCGCAAAGTCGGGCGCGATTATTAGAACTCGCTTCACTTTGGATTAGGCCGTTTGCGTCAATCGGCCGAGCGTCGATGGCTCAAGCAAGTTGAGAAACTTTTCTTTCTCGATGTCCCAACAAAATTTCTCGCGGGCCGCCTCCCACGCGGCCTGTTGCGCCCGTCGCAGTGCGTCGCGATCACCCAACCAGCGTTGCAAACCTTTTGCTAGCGACTCCGCGTTGCCGGCCTCGTAAAGAAATCCTGCGTCAGGAATTCTTTCGAGGACTTCTCGCTGTCCTGGAGTATCACTGACTGCTATTGCCAAGCCACCGAGCAAATACGCGAAGAGTTTATTCGAGACGGTGCGCGCGTAGCTGCCGTTTTCTGGTCGCTCGAGTGCAAGGCCGACATCGAACTCCTCTAGCGACCTGATCAATTGATCGTGAGCGATCAGCCGGTGAAAGATAATCTGATGTCGTGAATCCTCCCCTGCGAGCGACTCGAGGCGCGCGCGATATTCATCGCTCACGCGCCCGCGCAGATGCAACTCAACTTCCCAGTCGATCAGCCTTATCGCCTCGATTGCTTCTTCCAGGCCGCGCCCTTCCCCGATTGTTTGGCCAAACCAGTGCAATCGGAGCGGTCGTGCATTCGACCTATCCTTCGGCTCGATCATTCCGTCCGCGAGTTCCCGCGGAAAGACGTTGTAGAGGACAACCGGCGGCTTGATGTTGTAGCGTTCACGCAAACGTTCGCCGATGCTTTGCGATGGCACTGAGATGTAATCGCAAGCCGGCAAGTTCTCGCGTTCGAGCTGTTCGATGATCTCCGGCGGATCGCCGCCCATCTCAGCCAGAAGATCCTCGCAATCAAATCCGAGTCTTGCGTTCCAACGCCGCGCCGCGGCTCTGGCGATCGGTAACGCCCCGTGAGCGTGCGCAATGAACCAATCCGCCGGCTGCGCTTCGGCCATCGAGGTGAGGCGCTTGAATCCCTTGATGTAAGCCCGAGCGCCAATCGCTCCGGTGCGGGCGCCCGCCTTGTAAGCCTTTTCGAAGGCCCTTGATTTCACGCTCTCGATCAACCAGTCGCGATTGAGCTTTCCATTCCGCAACAGTTGGAGCGATTCCAGCTTCCATGTACGACCCTTCATCACTCTACGATC
>DASZZL010000113.1:0-39775 GCA_035545035.1 Pyrinomonadaceae bacterium | reverse complement strand
CTGTTTTTCTCGAAAACATGACCGGCTTGAACTTTAACACCAGAGTGACCGGCCAGCTTTCACCTCCTAATGTCCTTACGCTGGGCCAGTACAACATTCCCGGGAACGTAAGGCGGCCAAACACGCTCGGCGACATTGGCGTGACACTTCTGGCAACGAATAAATTCAGAATCTCGAACACGTTTCGAGTGGAAGACTTTGAGATTAATGGCATCGCCACCTTCGGCGATTCCTTCTTTCTCACCAGGGCCCCGTCGTCGTCGTCCTCACTGGTTGTCAACGGTCTCAGTGCTAACAGGATCATCAGTTATCGCAAATACCAGGACATAGTCGAAGGCGATTACCAGTTCAATAAGAACTACTCAATCCACTTCGGATATCGTTACGGCAGCCGCCGCACCCACCACGTTCTGACTGGATTTGCCCTCAATACCAACTCACCGGTGCCGGTTGACCCGGAAGATGACGTGCAGATCAATCACACCAACGTTTTCTTTGGCGGATTCAAGGCTCGGCCGGTAAAGAATTGGACGCTTTACTTCGACGCCGAGCATGGCACGGCCGACAATTTCTTCACGCGCATCGGGAATTACAACTACACGAATATTCGTGCTAAGAGCAGGTATGCGCCGAACCGAAAGATGAATTTCAACTTCGCGGTGATCACTAAGGACAATTCAAATCCTTCAGAGATAGCCGGCGTTTCGTTGACGGACTTTGGCGTGAACGTTAAGTCACGGACGTTCGCTTCCTCGGTTGCCTGGAACCCGACTCCCAAACTCTCTTTCAGCACCGGCTACAACTACAATTGGGTGAACAGCGACGCGGTTGTTGACTATTTCTACCAGGTCCCGCCCGCCGCCAGCGTCCGGCATCCGCTTGGCCATAGCCTGTACTTTCAGAGAAACAATTTCTTCTACTTCGACACGGTCGCCCAACTTTGTCCGCGCGTGACGCTCTTCGCGTCCTATCGCGTCAACCAGGATAATGGACAAGGAAACCGTCTGGCGGATCCGACCGGGACCCCGGGGACTCTGATCAACTCGTATCCGATGAGTTACCAATCGCCTGAAGCCCGGCTGGCGATTAAGATCAACCGGTATCTCGACTGGAATCTCGGGTACCAGTATTACAACTACAACGAAAGTGTGCTGGTTGGTCCCAGGCCGCAGAATTATCACGCGCATCTGCCGTACACGTCCCTGCGGATCTATTTTGGCCGCAAAGAATAGTATTGGAATCGCTGGTTCAGTTCTCAGGGATTTAGCAACAAACTCCGGCTGCGGCATTGACCGCCGCTGGAGTTTGCTTTGTGCCAAAGAGCGAAAAGAAGCATCTAGTTAGCGACGAAAGCCGGCTAACTTAGTATTATCTTGTGCAAATCGCGTGGGGAGGACGAATGAGACAGACTCCGGGTGAGCGTCCCGGCCAGCCTCCGGGATACTCGGATCCACAAGCCACCACCAGCAGGCGTCGATTCCTCGACTATCTGCTCGGCACCAGCGCGGTCGCGACATTGGGCGCGATCGTTTATCCGATCTTCCGCTTTATGTCGCCGCCGCAGGTGATCGAGTCAACCGAGAACTCAGTTGTGGCCGCAAAGCTGAGTGAGATTCCGATAAACTCAGGAAAAATCTTCAAATTCGGCAACAAGCCGGGGATCCTGGTGCGCACTGCCACGGGAGAGTTCAAAGCATTCTCAGCCGTGTGCACTCATCTGGAATGCATAGTTCAGTATCGCTCTGAAACAAAGCAAATCTGGTGTGCCTGTCACAACGGCCAGTACAACTTGAGCGGGAAAAATATCGGCGGACCGCCGCCGCGTCCGCTGGAAGAGTTTAAGGTAAACACCCGCGGTGATGATGTTGTCGTCACGAGATCGTAGCCTGTAAGACGAAGTTCAGGGTCAACCTTCAGGTTGTCATTCTGAACTAAACGCAAGCTAAAGCTTGAACTCTAAACAGTGAGAATCGAAGCCATAAAAGCCTGGCTGGACGAGCGTCTATCGATTAGCATGCTGGCAAAGCTGGCGAGCAAAAAAGAAGTTCCGCTGCATCGCCATTCCATCTGGTACTACTTCGGCGGCATGACGCTGTTTCTGTTCGTCGTACAGGTGGTCACCGGAATTCTCCTGCTTCTTTACTATCGGCCCAGCTCAGAGAACGCGTTCGAGAGCGTACAGTTCATCATTACCGAAGTGAAGTTCGGCTGGCTGATTCGCTCGATCCATAGCTGGTCAGCCAATCTGATGATCGCCACGCTGTTCATACACATGTTCAGCGTCTTCTTTCTCCGCGCGTATTACCCGCCGCGCGAGATGACCTGGCTCAGCGGTGCGTTCCTGCTGTTTATCGCCATCTGTTTCGGCTTCAGCGGCTATCTGCTGCCGTGGAACAAACTCGCTTTCTTTGCCACCAAGGTTGGCACAGAGATCGCCGGCGTCATTCCCTTAGTCGGCCGGCCGATGCTCAGATTTCTCCGCGGCGGCGACGATGTCACCGGCGCGACGCTAACGCGCTTCTTTGGATTTCACGTGGCCGTACTGCCGGCTACAGCGACCGCGCTGATTACGATTCACGTGCTGCTGGTGCAACTGCACGGCATGAGCGTGCCGCCGAGTTTGCGAGGCCAGATCGTGAAGAAGATGAAGTTTGTTCCCAACTTCCTGATGCGCGATCTGATCGGTTGGATTCTGGCGATCGGCGCGCTGGCTGCGCTCGCGGCACTTTTCCCCTGGGAACTCGGCGAGAAAGCCGACGCGTTTGCCCCGGCGCCCGCGGGTATCAAGCCCGAATGGTATTTCCTTTTCATGTTTCAGACGCTGAAGTACATTCCGGCAAAGATCTGGAAATTCGATGGCGAAGTCATCGGGATTCTGGCTTTCAATGCCGTCGGATTGCTTTTGTTTCTGGTGCCTTTCATTGACCGGTCGCCAGAGAATCTGCGGAGAAGGTTGATCTTCAATGTGTGCGGAGTGCTGGCTCTGCTTTACATCGTCGTGATGACGATCGTCGGATATGTGACATGACAAGGCCTATGGAGATTGGACGTCCAGCGGACCAAACTGATCGATGCGCGTTGCCAACCACCGCGGCACAGTTCTCTCTGTGCGGTCTCTGTGGTTCTCTGTGTCTCTGTGGTGAAATCGCGCAGGAAAAGATTCACCACAGAGGCACAGAGACATTATTAAAGCTGTTCGCCACCAGCAAACGATCCTTCACCCTCACACTTGGCGCAGTTGCGATCTCTTTACTGTTCTTAGCTTCAGCTTCAGCGCAGAAAAAGAGTTCCTGCATCGAGTGCCACTCGAAGTTGCAAGACGCCAGACTGAGCGCGCCCGCGAAACTTTTCGATAACGATATTCATCATGCGCGCGGTCTCTCGTGCAATGATTGCCACGGCGGCGATCCGACGGCGGACACCAAGGAAGGCGCGAAGGATCCGCGGAAGGGTTACTTAGGAAAGCCGAAGACGCAGGACATTCCGGCTTACTGTGGAAAGTGTCACAGCGATGCGAACCTGATGAAGAGATTCAATCCCTCGCTGCGCGTCGATCAGGAACGCGAGTACTACACCAGCGTGCACGGCCAAAAACTGAAGAGTGGAGAGACGCGCGCCGCAACCTGCATCAGTTGTCACAGTGTTCACGGCATCCGCTCCGTTAAAGATCCGCTCTCGTCGGTCTATCCGCTAAACGTCGCCGAGACGTGCGCCAAGTGTCACGCCAACGCGGACTACATGCGCGGGTTCCCGATTCCGAACGATCAGTTTAGTAAGTATAAGACGAGCGTTCACGCGAAGGCGCTGTACGAAAAGCAGGATCTCTCTGCGCCGACCTGCAACGATTGTCATGGCAATCATGGTGCGACGCCGCCGGGAATCGCGTCCGTCGCCAACGTCTGCGGCCAGTGTCACGCGCGCCAGGCCGAACTGTTTCAAACCAGCCCGCACAAAGCCGCGTTCGACCAGCGTGAGTTCGGCGAATGCATCAAGTGCCATAGCAATCACGCGATCGCCAAGCCGGGCGATGAAATGATTGGCGCCGGTCAGAAATCGATCTGCATCACTTGCCACACGCCCGGCGACAAAGGCTGGGTTGCGGGTGACCAAATGCGCGCGCGCATGGATGAATTGCTGGCGAGCATCGGCAGATCGACCGACATTCTGAACAGGGCCGAGCGCGCCGGAATGGAAGTCAGCCGGCCAAAGTTCGAAATGAAGGAAGCAACGGATGCGTTGACCCACGCGAGAGTGCTGATACATTCTTCGTCGACCGCCGAAGTCGATAAGGTAGTTGCGCCGGGGCTGGCAGCGTCCGCCAAGGGTTACCAGGCAGGACTGGGCGCGCTGGCAGAACGAAGTTTCAGGCGCAAGGGACTCGCAGTTTCGCTGGTGTTTATTCTATTTTTGGCAGGGTTGGTTTATCTCAAGGTGAGGCAGATCGAGAGTCGGCAGGCGGCCGCTGAATAGCAAACGAGGATCGGGAGAACGAGAAGATTCCGAAGTGCCGTTAGGCACGGAATCTTTATAGCCCGAACGTCAAGATATTATGGTAGCCCATTTATGGGCGACAGAAATATCGCGCTCCTAACGGAGCTTTATATGTTTTTGGTTAACAGAATCTATAAACATTTCGCCGCTACGCGGCGTTGGAAACGATGAGCCAAAAGGTGCTTCGCAAGCTGGGATTGGGAATTTTCGCGTTGATCGTCTTTGCGGCGTTACTAATTCCGTGCCTGGTCTCATACGCGACCGAGGCGGCGGAATCACAACGCCGTTCGCAAAGTCCTCGCCCTCAGAAAAAAGTCGTCGCGGCGAAGAAACCGCATGTCGATTACACGAAGTTCTCTCATCAGACTCACGCGGTTGCGCAAAAGCTCGCCTGCAACTCATGCCACAAAGTTCCCTCGAAGAATTTTAAGGAAGTACGTAAAGGGGATGCGGCGTTTCCGGATGTCACTGACTTTCCCGAGCATGCTTCCTGTTTGAATTGTCACCGCGAGCAGTTCTTTGCGCGCGAAAGACCCGCGCCGGTGATTTGCTCGAACTGTCACATAGCGATCAGTCCGCGCGACACCAGCCGCTATCTCTTTCCCAGTCTCGGCGACGTTACCGATCCAAAGCTCAAGCGACGAGAGTTCGTCTCAGAATTCGGCGTGGGTTTCCCGCACGACAAGCACATTGACGTGGTCGGCTTCAACAACCCAGGAGCCGGAAAAGACCGCGGTTGGCTTGTAAACGCGTCATTGCAGGAAAAGAAAAAGGATGGACCGCCAAAGAGTTGTCCCGTCTGTCACGAGACTTATCAGCCGCAGGGCAATTCGAGCGAAGAGTACGTGACCAGGCCGCCGAAGAATATCGGCGATGTTTTCTGGCTAAAGAAGGGCACGTTCAAGACGACGCCAAGCAGTCACACGGTTTGTTTCACTTGCCACAGCGCCGATTCCGGAATTGCGCCCGTGCCAGCCGACTGCAACCTTTGCCATAAGCTCGGATCGCCACAATCGTTGAAAGTCGATTTTGATGCGAAGCTTGCAAATACCATAGGGACAACGGACGCGACGATCATCAGCAAATGGAGCCGACGGATTTCCGCCGGCGCTTTCCGGCACGAAGGAGGAGAGCATCCTGATCTGAACTGCATGGGTTGTCACAACATCCCGACGATGAACACGCTGGACGCGAAGACTTTGAAGGTCCCCATGCGTTCGTGCGGCGGAGCGGACGGATGTCACGTCACGGCCACAACCGATGATGGTGGGGCTCTGAATTTCGAGATCGATCAGAAGAAGAAAGATCCCACTTTTGTTTGCACGAAGTGCCACATCACCTTTGGCAAGGAAGGCGTGCCCGAAGATCATCCGCAGGCCTTTCCAACACCAAAGCCGAAAGTGAAGCCGAGTTGATGGTTGGATTGACTAGAAAGTTGTCAAGAATTATTAGCGAGCTTCAGCACGGTCGTCTCTGTGCGATCTCTGTGTTGCTCTGTGCCTCTGTGGTGAATGTTTGTCGACGCAATTTCACCATAGAGACACAGAGAGCCACGGAGGTTACACAGAGAAGGTGGCTGTTCGGGTCAAGGGTGCTCGCATTGGCTGTGTTCGGGATCGTGATTGGGATGACCCTCGTTACCGTATTCAACTCGCGTGCGTCGGAATCGATAACGACGTTAACTGACTCGGCATCGCCTCAGGAACAAATGCAATTTCCCGAAGGCCTGGATTACGCGAAGTTTATGCACAGCAGTCGCAACCATTCGCGCTTGCCTTGCCTTCTGTGCCATCGTCGCGAGACTAATTCACCGATTCCGAAACGTCCGGGTGGTTCCGGCCACTTACCTTGCGCCGGATGTCACGCGCAGCAGTTCTCGAGTCCCGAAAGTCCGATCTGCACCATCTGTCACACGGACGTGAAGTCGGGCGCACTGAAATCTTTCCCGCGTCTGAAGAGCTTTCGCATGAAGTTCGATCACTCGCTGCATCTGAAGATAAGAAGCGTTAGTTGCGCGACGTGTCATAGCCCTGCGCGCGGTGGCGTGGCCCTCGCAATCCCCGCGGGTTTCAATGCGCACACAACCTGCTATCGATGCCACACGCCGCGCGCGCAATCCGGGGGCCGCGATATTTCTTCGTGTGGCACTTGTCATCAGTTGGGTGGCTATTCTCGCACGCCGGAATTTGCGCCGGCGTTCAAAGTCAGCTTCAACCATGCGAAGCATCAAAAAGTGACTTGCAACGAGTGTCACCAGGTGAGGGCCGGCATGCCGCAGCGAAGACAAGTCACCGCGCCGGAACCGCTTAATCATCACGCGACTGGTCGCGCGCAGAGTTGCATGACCTGCCATGACGGTAAGCGCGCGTTCGGCGGTGATGATTTCACAGTTTGTAAACGGTGCCACACTGCAACGACCTGGCACTTTTGAAAGGAAGGCAGCATGAAAGTCTTTACGATCTTTGCGGGTTTTATCTTTACCATTCTGCTGGTTTCAAGCACTTCCAATCTCACGTCTGACGTGACGGCACAGGATGGCAAGAAGCCGCAAGACACTTACACGATGGCAACTGAGACGAAGCTGGGCACGGTCACATATAGCCACATCAATCACATCACGAAGAACCGCAGCGTTGACGGCACCAAGCAGCTCGCTTGTGTTGAGTGTCACCACACGGCGCAGCCCGCATCCGAAGCCGTCAAGCATCCTCCGCACAAAACAGTGTGGCCTGCCGACCGGACAACTACCCTGACCGCGGACCTGTTTGAGAAAGATCCAAACGCGCCGTTAGTAAATGTCTGTCGCGATTGTCATGCTCGGGCGGATACCAAGCCAAAGGCGCTGCCGGAAATTCCGCAGGTCACGTTTGAAGGGAGCGCGGAGCCTACGATCATGACTAACCAACAGGCGCTCCATCGCAAATGCGGCGGCTGTCATGACGAAGTCGTGAAGGCCAGACCTGATTTGACTCCGCCGCCGCCGACCTCGAAGAAGTGCCTGGCTTGTCACAAGAAGACTGCGGCTTGAAATGGAGGTCGCCTTGGGGAATTTTCCGTTCTTCTGAGCAAAAGGTCGCAAACAACGAGAATCAGTTTGCGATTTTCCGTAATCCTTGCGCGGCATGGTCATTGCCCTGCGTCATTGTCGGGGTTGAATCCCGGGGGCGTGTTAGAGTCCTTAGTTAATAGTGGAGGCAATGTGAAGGTTTCGATTACTCGATTAAGAAAACTAGCGTTCGTGCTTGCTGGTGTGATGGTCGCGGCGACGTTTGTGATCGCATCGATACCCGCTCGGACTAATGCTGATGATGATGCGGCCGCGCTATACAAGACGAAGTGCTTCGCGTGCCATGGCGCAACGGCCGAGAAGAAATTCGATGCGACGAAGGCGGATGACGATCTAATCCAGACGGTGCTAAAGGGAAAGAAGACAGAGAAGCCGCCCAACATGCCCGGCTTTGAAGAAAAGGGCATCACCGCGGATCAAGCGAAGGCGTTGGTCGCTTTCATGAAGTCGCAAAAGCACTAGATTCTGGTCTGGAGGCCAGGGTTAGGAAATGAATCCCTGAACCGCAGGGCTCGTCTTACATAACCGTGGCTTCTCCGGGAAAATCGGAACCGGACACAGCAAAGCCCGCATGCGGCCGCCGCGCGTGTGGGCTTTTGCTATTTATCTCGGCATACGAAGGAACAAACCACACGAAAAGAAACGAAGATAGAAGAGCAGTTGCGGCTGAAGATACGTGAGATCGATTGAGTTCTAACTAGCCCTTGCTTACGGGCGGACTTCTGACAAAATGGGTGACGAGCGTGTCAGAAGCCCGACCGTTAGGGAGGGCTAACTGTTATGAGGCGACTACAAACCTGATTTGCGCCGCGTGGCCTGATTGTCTATTTTAGAGCAGAACAAGATGGGTGAGATCGAACCACTGGCTCCCAAAAGGCCGAGCCTCTTCCGCAACTACATAAGCTTTGTCGGGGCAGCGATCGTCATCGCCAGCCTGGCAAGTGTCTTACTCCTGTTTTTCATCGAGATCACATCAACTCTTGAGAATCCTTATGTTGGTATCCTCACGTACATTATTTTTCCCTCGGTCCTGGTGTTTGGCCTGTTCGTGGTCGCGTCGGGCATGATATTGGAACGGCGGCGACGACGGCGAACTGCGCCCGACGCAATCACGCCTTACCCAAAGCTGGATCTGAACGACCCTCATGCGCGTCGTGCTTTTCTTGCTTTTCTCGTGGTCACGTTTTTCTTTATCTCGGCCAGCGCTTTCGGAAGCTATCGCGCATTCGAATTCACGGAGTCGGTCGGCTTCTGTGGCCAGACCTGTCATACGGTGATGAAACCGGAATTCACGGCGTACCAGGCCGGCGCTCATGCCCGCGTACGCTGTGTTGATTGTCACGTCGGATCCGGCGCCGGTTGGTACGCGCGCTCAAAACTCTCTGGCGCTTACCAACTCTATTCAGTGACCTTTAATAAATTTTCGCGGCCCATCAGCACTCCGGTGCACAACCTCCGGCCTGCTCCGGAAACCTGTGAACAGTGTCATTGGCCCGAAAAGTTTTTTGGTGAGCAAATGAAAGTCTTCAATCGCTACGGCTATGACGAACAGAACACCCTGCGCCAAAGACGCATGTTGATTAATGTCGGCGGGGGCAGTCCGACCACTGGCCTGGTCACGGGAATCCACTGGCACATGAACATCGCCAACGAGGTTAACTACATCTCGACCGACGATCATCGTCAGGTGATTCCCTGGGTGCGTATAAAGGACAAACAGGGAAACGTCACTGAGTATTACGATCGCAACCGCCCGCTCACGCCAGAACAGATTGCGACGGCCGATAAACGCCGGATGGATTGCGTCGATTGTCATAATCGTCCGGCCCACGTTTACCTGCCTCCTGATTTAGCGGTGGACCAGGCGTTTGTGGCGGGCAGGTTGGATCCTTCGATTCCCTTTCTCAAACGGCAAGCCGTCGAAGCTCTCAGTAAGTCTTACACCACGACGCCGGAAGCAATAGGTTCAATCGCGACAAACCTGAATGATTTCTATCGCACGAAATACACGGACGTGTATTCGCAAAAGCAGCCGGCGATCAAAGGCGCCGTGACTGAGATCCAGCGCATCTTTCAAACCTACTTCTTTCCCGAGATGAAGACTGATTGGCAGACGCACCCGAACAACATCGGTCATCTCTATTTCTCCGGTTGCTTCCGCTGTCACGACGGCGAGCACGTCAGCAACACCGGCAAAGTCATCACTAACAACTGCAACGTCTGCCACACGATGATTTATGACTCGTTGAATCCGGCCGCTTCAGTGAAGACCGGGCCATTCCAACACCCGGTTGATCTGGGTGCGCTTGCCGATCGCAAGTGCGAGTTCTGCCACAAAGCGAACAAGCCTTTCCAACATCCCGTGAATCTCGGTGATATCTCAATGTTCCAGTGCGTTGAATGTCATCCAAGAAAAACCTGAATCACGACCGGCCGCCCGAGGCGGGCCTTTGCAGCCGACCGAATAAATGAAGCGACTGAATCGATTTCGTCACGCGCGCTTGCGCCATTTCTTCCGCGATCTCGGTCCCGGTCTGATTACCGGCGCAGCCGACGACGATCCTTCGGGCATCTCCACCTATTCAGTTGCCGGAGCATCTTTTGGGTACGGCCTGCTTTGGGCGGCGTTGTTTTCCTTTCCGTTGATGGCTGCGGTCCAATTGATGTGCGCGCGCCTCGGCATGGTCACCGGCCTCGGTCTGGCCGGCGTGGTGCGCCGGCGTTACTCGGCGCCCGTTCTGTGGGGAGCCTGCGCGCTGCTGATCGTCGCCAACACTTTCAACATTGGCGCCGATCTGGGTGGCATGGCCGAGGTGATGCAGATGATGACGGGCGTCACCTCGTACTTCTGGTTGCCGCTCTTTACGATCCTGATTGTGGTGCTGCTCGTCTGGCTTAGCTACAAACATATCGCGAAAATCTTCAAGTGGCTTACCATAGTGCTCTTCAGTTACGTCATTGCCGCGTTTCTCGCTCATCCACGCTGGGGCGATGTGCTAAAGGCGACATTCATTCCGCAACTCAGACTAGATGCCACGTACGTTGCGACGATCCTCGGAGTCCTGGGTACGACGATCTCGCCATACCTTTTCTTCTGGCAGGCCGCACAGGAAGTGGAAGAAGAGCGCGCGATGGGAAGGCGGACGATTCGGGCGCGGCTTGGCGCTACTGATGCGGAGTTGCGCGCAATGCGCACTGACGTTTTAACCGGCATGGCGTTCGCCGGCATCGTGATGTACTTCATCATCGTAACTACCGGCGCCACGCTGTACGCAACGGGCCAGCGCGACATTGAAACGGCGCGCCAGGCAGCCGAAGCACTGCGGCCGCTGGCCGGTAACGGCGCGTATTGGTTGTTTACTCTCGGTCTGGTGGGTACGGGAATGCTCGGCGTACCGGTGCTCGCTGGTTCGGCGGCCTACGCCGTGGCGGAAGCGATGCACTGGCGGGGTTCGCTCGAAGACCGGCCGCGACGCGCCCCAAAGTTCTATGCGGTGCTGGCGGTGGCTGTGCTGCTCGGACTGATTCTGAACTACCTGAAACTCAACGCGGTGCGCATGCTCTTTTGGGCGGCGGTGCTCAACGGCATGCTGGCGCCGCCGTTGATTATTCTGGTCACCTTGCTCTCCAGCGATCGCGCTGTAATGGGCGCGCGCGTCAACCCGTTGGTCCTGACCGTCCTCGGTTGGTTGACGGCAGCAGTCATGCTGGCCGCCACCGTGATGATGTTTGTGACGTGGCGCATGTGATTCCTTTCTCAATCTGAGGAATATCCCCAACCTTTGGCGGATTACTTCGCACTTGCCTTAACCATCCGGCTGAAATTCTTACTTTCGCTCCGGCACGGTCGTTGCTGAAGGAGCAGCAACGGAGGCGGGGCTTCAGGTCTCGGCAGGCCTTATGACAATCGAGCGCATTCTGTGTCCCACGGATCTTTCGCCTGAATCGGACGAAGCGTTGCGTTACGCGCTGGCCCTGGCGCGGGCTTATGACGCGAAGCTGATCATTTTTCATTGTGAGCCTGCTATCGACGCGGAAACTGTTCACCCGCACGCTAATCAATTGTTCGAACAGTCGCTGTTGCGTCATCTGGACGCGCGCGAGCTGGCGACGCTCAAATGGCAAGGCATTGAGGCTCGATGCGACGATCCCGGAGCAGCGATTACTGAGCATGCGTCTGAGGAGAGAATTGATTTGATTGTGATGCGCTCGCGGCGCCGGCCACATCGAGCGGCGCTGCTTGGCTCAACCGCGGAATCCGTTTGTCGCACCGCGCCATGCTCAGTGCTGGTGACGCATGCAGACGAGCGCGAGTGGGTTGGCGCCAACACCCGCGAAATCGATCTCCATCGAGTGCTGGTAGCTTACGACTTTTCGGATTACTCAGAACTGGCGCTCAACTATGCGTTGACGTTCGCGCAAGAGTATCAATCCGAATTGCACCTCTTGCATGTGCTGCCGCGTTTCACGCTGGACGAGCCTGAGATCATGTGGTACCCGCTGGGCAAAGAAGGCCCCTATCACAAAGTCGCGCGGCGCTTGCAGAAAGCCGTACCGGGCGAAGCGCATTTGTGGTGCGCAATTAAGCACGCCGTCAGCGAAGGCGCGCCCTATCGCGAGATTCTGAGTTACGCGGAAAGAAATGCGATCGATTTGATCTGCATCGGCGCGCATGGCGCAGGGTTTGGCATGCGCACGCTTTTCGGCTCGAACGTCGATCGGGTGTTGCGCCAGGCGCCGTGCCCGGTGATGGTTTCGCGTCCACTCAAGTACGCGGAATCGTCGCTCGCCAGCTCAGCTAAGACCAGAGTCGCGCGCGCCGGCAATGAGAATGTCGCGAAAGCGGCTCTGACAATCCGGGGCGAAATGGCCTAAGGCCGGCCAAACTACAATCACGAATTGATGCTGGTGATCGACGAAGGTAGAAAGGACTCGCTCTTCCTGCGCCAGGATTCGTGGTATGAAGAATCCGGGAACGTCAAACAGGGTCGGTTCTGGGCTCTGGCAAAACGTCTGCAGGAAACGTTTTGGAAAAGAACCCACGCGTGAGAGTGCGATCGTCAACACCAAGCCTCATTTCTTAGTCACGACATCAATCTCGCTGTAGAACGTATTGCCCGCATCATCGTCGGTTTCATTCGCCACAAAACCAAACAGGAGATAGCGGTACTTGCCCAAACTGCCGCGCGCGTCCGAAATCCTGACACCATACTGCCCGCCCTCTCCTCCCTTGCGGGTATCAACTGTCGTGATCAACTTCCAGCCACAGCTAATTGGATCCGTGTTGGCGTTCGGCTCAGCGTTGAAGCCCGTCTCAGTGCCGTCGCTCGCATAAAGCAGATAGACCTGCGGCGCGCCGGCGCCCGGATGCCACGAGTAAGAATTGACCTGTTTGATTTCGATCACGCCGCCGAAATCCATGCGCACTCGCCCGCCGCCAGATCCCGATGCGAAGAAAAAGTTTGACTTTGGCTCATCTGCTTTCGCGGGCCATCGACCGTCGGTGAGCACGCTCAGGTCTCCGCCAGCGGGGTCGTTTTCGCCAACCAAAAGCGTCACCGTAGCTTTCGCGGCAGCGTCATCCTTAGCGGGCGACGGCACGGTCTTAAATTTAAATTCTTTCGTCGCCGCGCTGCCGGTGTTGCGATCGACTGTGACCCTTATCTGCCCGTGAGCAGTCAGAGCCAAGCCGAACGACGCAGCCAAAAAGACTAGGACATGACCCGGATTTCTTCTCACAAGCGTTCGAATGATCTCAAGTCTCTGTGAAACTCTGTGGTCCTCTGTGCCTCTGTGGTGAGTCGGACTCTGAATATCACTCACCACAAGGATATGAGAGTCAGGAAATCAAGGCTGCTTATAGATGGTACCGCTCTTCATCACGAAACGCACGCGCCGCAGCGCCGAAATATCTTTGGTTGGATCGCCTTCGACCGCGATGAGATCAGCAAACAACCCAACCTTCACGGCTCCAATCTTGTCCGCCATGTGCAACACGCGCGCGTCGATCGATGTCGCCGAGCGCAATGCATCGACGATTGGCATGCCCCAACTCACCATCGTTTCGATTTCGCGCGCGTTGTCGCCGTGCGCAAAGACGCCGACGTCGCTGCCGCTGGCGATTGTTACTCCGGCTTCGAGCGCTTGCTTGAAAACAATCTTTTTCTTGTCGATATTAGGGCCGCTCGCGACGGAAAGCGTCGGGCACAGCGCCGTGCCGCGGTCTTTCATCAAGCGAAAGAGCTCCGGCGTAAGACCGTCGCCGTGCTCGATCGTTTCAACGCCCGCGAGAATCGCGCGTCGTGCACCTTCCGTCGAAGTTGAATGGGCTGACACTGGAATGCCGGCGCTCTTCGCAACCTCGACCGCGAGCTTCAATTCTTCCAAGGTAAACGTCGCGTGCGCCGCGCCGCCCGCGCCCCAGCGATAATCGGCATAAACCTTGACCCAGTCAGCGCCTTTGCCGATCTGTTCACGCACGACGCGCGTCAAGCTGTCGATGCCGTCGGCTTCTTCGGCGCCTTGCGGCACGTTCCATTCGGGCGCGTAACCCTTCGGGCCGTAACTGCCGGTCGCCACAATCGCGCGCGTCGCCACGAACAGGCGCGGCCCCGGAATGATGGATTGCTGCACCGCTTGTTTCAATCCGACGTCCGCGTAACCCGCGCCTTCGGTGCCGAGATCGCGCAGCGACGTAAATCCCGCGAGCAGAGTGCTGCGCAGATGATTGGTCGCGCGCGCGACGCGCAGGCTTAACGCTTCGCGCGCCACCTGATCGTTCCAAACGGTTTCGCTGTACGGGTGCAGCAGGACATGCGAGTGCGCATCGATCAGCCCGGGCATCAAAGTCATGCCCGTTAAATCGATTACCTTCGCATCTGCCGGAGCTTTGATTTCACTTGCGGGACCAACCGCTTCGATCTTCTCACCACGCACCAAAACCACCCAACCATCGTGCAACTGCGCTGACTCGCCATCGAATACATGCGCCGGCTTGAGCAGATACACCGCGTCCGGTGGCTTTGGCGCGGGCGATTGTGTTTGAGCGGATGGAGTCATTTGAGTGAATGGATAAGCAAGGATGAAGCACGCAAAGAACAAGAGTGCAAGACGCATATCACGATCCTTTACTGGCGTAGTAAGCGAGAGCGGCTGAGGCCTCTTTTTGCGCATCGGGATGATAATGGTAATTCACGGTTTCAGTTGAGCGCGCAACTCACTCATTACCTGTTCACCGGAAATCAATTGAACCTTGCCTTCCTTGATCTCTTTGACGCGCCGCTCGATTTCGATTCGCCACGCCTCATCAATCTCCTCTTGTGAGGCCTCCAGACTCGCCACCAAGTCTTCCGCCAGCATCGCACGAGCCGCAGGCGGTAGGGCTAAGGCCGCACTGGCTACGTCTTCATATCCGTTACCCATATCGTTCTCCTAATGAAAGGTTCAGGCGTCCACCGTTCAATGCGTAAAGCTACTACAACTGCGACGCCCCGACCGCTTCGCGGGCCTGCGCCTGTTCGCCGTTCGCCGCTACCGCCGCCTTTGCTTCCGCTTCCAGCGTTGCCTGCGCGGCAGCGAGACGCGCGACCGGAACGCGGTATGGCGAGCAGCTCACGTAGTTCAATCCAATCTCGTTGCAGAAAGCGATCGAGCTAGGGTCGCCGCCGTGCTCGCCACAGATCCCAACTTTGAGATCGGGCTTGACGCTGCGGCCACGTTCGGCGCCGATGCGCACCAACTCGCCCACGCCTTCGCGATCAAGCACCTGAAAAGGATCGTCGGAAAGGATTTTGCGATCGACGTAGGCCGGCAGAAAGCGTCCGGAGTCATCGCGGCTCAAGCCAAACGTCGTTTGCGTCAGATCATTTGTGCCGAAGGAAAAGAACGAGGCGTGCTGGGCGATCTTGTCTGCAGTCAAACATGCTCGCGGCAGTTCGATCATTGTGCCCACTTCATACTCGAACTTCATCCCGTGCTCGCCCATCACCTGCTGCGCCACTTCATGAATTAACTCGGACTGCTGCGCCAGCTCTTCGCTGACGGACACGAGCGGTACCATGATCTCTAAAGTTACCTGCTTCCGCTCGCCTTTGACCTGGATCGCGGCTTCGAAGATCGCGCGACACTGCATGCGCGTGACTTCGGGGTACAGCAGACCAAGTCGGCAGCCGCGGAAGCCAAGCATTGGATTTGCTTCGCGGATTTTGTTGACGTGATGCAGCAACTGGCGCTTCTCGTCAATCTCGTCCAGCAGGTGATCCATGTCGGCGAGCGTCTTCGCCTGTTGCAAAGCCATCTTTAACTCAGACAGTTCACCCAAAAGTTCGTCAACATTCGGCAGAAACTCGTGCAGCGGTGGATCGAGCAGGCGAATCGTCACTGGGAACCCGGCCATCTCGCGAAAGATGCCGACAAAATCGCCGCGCTGCAGCGGCAGAAGTTTGTCCAGAGCTTTTTCGCGCGCGCCCGTGCCGTCCGCCAGAATCATCTCGCGCATGCTCGACAGTCGCTTGTCGCCAAAGAACATGTGTTCGGTGCGACACAAGCCGATGCCTTCGGCGCCCATCGATCTCGCCACGCGCGCGTCGTGCGGCGTGTCGGCATTCGCGCGCACTCGCAGCCGGCGGAATTCGTCGGCCCATTTCATCAATTCGTAAAAATCAGCACCGAGCGTAGGCTGAATCGTCGGGACCTTGCCGAGAAAGACTCGACCGGTGGATCCATCGACGGTGATCCACTCGCCTTTGGTAACGACTTCGCCGTTGACGCTGAACTGTTGCTGGCTGTAATCAACTTCCAAAGCCGACGCGCCGCTGACGCAGGTCTTACCCATGCCCCGCGCGACGACTGCCGCGTGACTGGTCATGCCGCCGCGCGCGGTAACGATCGCCTGCGCGGCCACCATGCCGTGAAAATCGTCGGGACTCGTTTCCTGTCGCACCAGCACCACCTGCGCGCCCTCTTTGGCTAATTCTTCCGCCTCGTCTGGACTGAATACGACTGTGCCTTGCGCGGCGCCGGGACTCGCCGGCAAACCCGTCGCGAGGACCCGCGCATCTGTTTTCGGATCGACGGTGGGATGCAGTAACTGATCGAGTTGTTCGGGCGTGACGCGCTGGACTGCGGTCGCGCGATCGATCAGCTTCTCGCCGGCCATATCAACGGCGATGCGCACGGCCGCCGCGCCGGTGCGTTTGCCGGTGCGCGTTTGCAACATCCAGAGCTTGCCCCGCTCGATCGTAAACTCACAGTCCTGCATGTCGTGATAATGCTTTTCCAGCAGTTGCGTGATCGACGAAAACTCTGCGTACACCTTCGGCAATTCTTTCTTGAGCTGGCTGATCGGATTTGGCGTGCGAGTGCCGGCGACGACGTCTTCGCCTTGCGCATTCAAAAGATATTCGCCATACAACTCTTTCTTGCCGGTGGATGGATTGCGCGTGAACGCGACACCAGTACCGCTGTTCGCGCCCATGTTGCCAAAGACCATGGCCTGCACGTTGACGGCGGTGCCGAGATCGTCGGGTATGCGATTGATGCGGCGGTAATCGACCGCGCGCCGGCCCATCCAGGAATTGAAGACGGCGGCGATCGCTACGCGCAGTTGCTCATAAGGGTCGTCGGGAATGGTGTGCTGTTCCGCAAGAATGATTTCTTTTTCCGCGGCAATGATCCCGCGCAGCTCTTCGGGTTTCAGATCGGTATCAAGGCCTCCGGTGGTTTGGGCTTTGAAGCGATCCATCACGCGCTCGAACTTTGAATGCGCCACTCCGATTACGATCTCGCCGAACAGTGAAGCAAAGCGCCGGTACGCGTCCAGAGCAAAGCGCAAATCTCCGGTCTGCTCCGCCAAACCTTGCACCGTTTCTTCGTTGAGACCGAGATTCAGGACGGTGTCCATCATTCCCGGCATCGAAAATGCCGCGCCCGATCGGACAGACACCAGCAGAGGGTTCTTCGCATCGCCGAAACGTTTGCCGACTTTCTCTTCGACCTCGTGGAGGGCCTCGGTTACTTGTTCCCACATGCCTTTGGGAAACTGTTTGCCGTTCCGATAGAAGGCATTGCAGGCTTCGGTCGTCACCATCAATCCGGGAGGCACCGGCAAACCCGCTTGGGTCATCTCGCACAGGCCGGCGCCCTTGCCGCCGAACAAGGATTTGTTGTCGCCGCTGCCTTCTTCAAATAAATAGACCCACTTGTGGGAGTGCTCTTCAGCTTCGTTCGCTTCAGTAAGTTCTTTCTCTTCAATCACAGGTCGGTTACCTCACGAGGGATTTGGCGTGCCTAATAATACACCGAAGGCGGTGAGTTCGCAGCCTGTCGGCAGAAAAAGAGTGGCCGCAGATTAACGCGGATTCACGCAGATGAATCAGCCATCTATCTGCGCATATCGGACTGTGGCTTATTCTCTTTGAGTCCCTTAATACTTCGGCACGCTGGGGTCGACTTCGTTGGACCAGGCGGTGATGCCGCCCTTTAGATTAATCAACCGACCTGTGAACCCAGAACGCTGCAACGTCTCGATCGCTTTCGCGCTGCGGCCGCCCATCTTGCAGTGCACGACGGTTTCCCGTTCGGCGTCGATCTCGTTCACACGATTGAGCACCTGGCCCAGAGGAATCAGGCGAGAGCCGGGAATCAAAGCGATTTCGTATTCATGAGGTTCGCGCACGTCGATGATTTGAAGGTCGTCGCCGTTGTCGAGTCGCTGCTTCAGTTCAGTAGCCGTGATTTCTTCCATCCTGTTTTCGGTTTCCGCTGGTGGTTGTCGTGTGATTCCACAGAACTCTTCGTAATCGATCAGCTCTTTGATTGTCGGATTGTCGCCGCACACCGGGCAATCGGGATTCTTGCGCAGCTTCAGCTCGCGAAAGCGCATTCGCCACGCGTCGAACAGCAGCAGACGGTTAACCATGATGTCCGGCGCGCCGAGGATGATCTTGAGCGCTTCAGATGCCTGAATGGCGCCGATGATTCCTGGCAGCACGCCCAGCACGCCGCCTTCGGCGCAGGACGGCACCAACCCCGGCGGCGGCGGTTCGGAATACAGGCAGCGGTAACACGCTCCGCGTTCGGCCCAAAAAACGCTGGCCTGTCCTTCGAAACGAAAGATTGAACCGTAGACGTTGGGTTTGCCGGTGAGCACGCAGGCGTCGTTGACGAGATAGCGCGTCGGAAAGTTGTCAGTGCCGTCAACGATCACATCGTAGTTGACGAAAAGCTGAAGCGCGTTCGCGCTGGTCAGCCTGGTTTCGTGAGTTTCAATCTCGACGTGCGGATTGATGTCTTCCAGACGGTCGCGCGCCGAAGATATTTTCGGACGGCCGACGTCGCGCGTGCCGTGAATGATTTGTCGCTGTAAGTTCGAAACATCGACTACGTCGAAATCAACCAAGCCAAGTCTTCCAACTCCTGCTGCTGCCAGATACATCCCCAGCGGCGCGCCTAAACCGCCGGTGCCGATCATCAGCACGCTGGCAGCTTTTAACTTTCGCTGACCAGTCATGCCGACCTCTGGAATAATGACGTGACGGCTGTAGCGCGCGATCTCTTCGTTCGAAAGCATTGGAAGCCCCGGCAAATCTTGCTGCGGTGCGCCGCCATTCTGGCCGGCTGTGTCTTCCAGGACAGCAGAGCCACCCGCAATCGAAGGCACGATCAGAATCGTGTCGCCGTCTTTCACTGGCGTGTCGGGTCCGTTTTGGTGGCGTATGTCTTCGTCATTGAGATACACGTTGACGAAATTGCGGAGCGCGTTTTGATCGTTAAAAAGGTGCCGGCGCAACTCGGCGTGCGACGCGGTGAGAAGATTCAAAGCCTCTCCGGCAGTCGCGGCTTCGACTTTGACTTCAGATTGCCCGCCGGCGAACTGGCGCAGGGCGGCTGGTATAGCGATGGTTACCATGAGTGTTTCCCTTCTAAATCCTTGCATTACCCACCCGCTACCGCAGGTGGTACTGACAAATCCTTGCATTACCCACCCGCTACCGCAGGTGATACTGACAAATCCTTGCATTACCCACCCGCTACCGCAGGTGGTACTGACAAATCCTTGCATTACCCACCCGCTACCGCAGGTGATACTGACAAAGCTTCTTCATTGAATCGTGATCGATCCGGTTCCATCTCCCACGAACGCAAGCCATCCGCGCTTCCCTTCGCGACCGCGACCACGATGTACGAATAGGTCGGCCAGGCGTGCTCGAGATCGTATTGCGACGGCACCGGGCGATCGTCCGGATGCGAATGATAAAAGCCGACGACATCCAGCGCTTTCGCGCGCGCGTGTTTCTCGCCGCGCATTAATTCGTCGGGCCGAATCAAGAACCGGTTGCGCTTGGCTTCCTCTTCGCGCGCGTTCGAAATCGGATAAGTTTCGATCACGACTTTGCCGCCATCCTCGAATCTTCCAATCAGCAGTCCGCAGCATTCATAAGGATAATCGCGCTCGCCGTGTTGGCGGATTTCGGTCAGATGCTGCGCATCGATGGTGATCATTTCTACTACCGCGCCTGTGCCGCTCGATGTGCGGTGGCGGCTTTGCCCCACCGTTCGTTACCTGCTTTATTTTGGGGGCTATGCCCCTCTTTTGGGGCATAGCCCCATTTAATCTTGGGTCACGCGCCGGAAGGTCATAGACCTTCCGCACATCAGGCGGCAGAGCCGCTGCTACGCCTCCAAAGCCTGCTCGATATCCGCGATGATGTCGTTGATACTCTCAATGCCGACCGAAATCCGAACCAGGCCATCAGTGATCCCTAATTGTTGACGGCGCGCCGGCGCCAGATCGCGATGAGAAGCGGTCGCCGGATGCAGCACGCTGGTAAAAACGTCGCCGAGACTCGTCGAGCGTATGCAGAGCCTCAGAGCGTCCATGAAACGAAAGGCCGCTTCGCGGGTGTTATCTTTCAACTCAATCGAGACCAAAGCACCTGAGTAAGGTTCGCGCAGAATTCGCCTTGTCACCTCTTGAAGACCAGCGGACGTGAATCCAGGAAAATACACTCGGCCGATACGCGGATGTTTTTGCAGATGTTCGGCCAATGCGCGAGCATTTTCACAATGGCGATCCAAGCGCACGGCGAGCGTCTTCAGCCCGCGCAAGATCGCGTGCGCTTCCCACGGACTCAAAACACCGCCGACAAGTTTCATCACGCCAATCAAAGCCATGCTGTCTGTTTCGTCGCGCGAGATCGCGATGCCGCCCATCGCATCGGCATGCCCACTCAAATATTTCGTAGCACTGTGCACGACGATATCAGCACCGTGCTTCAACGGCTGACAGAGATAAGGGCTGGCGAAAGTGTTATCAACGATCAGCCTCGCGCCGGCCTCGCGCGCGATTTCAGCGCAGGCATCGATATCGCAGACTTTCAGCAGCGGATTGGAAATCGTCTCGGCAATCATCACGCGCGGGCGAACTTCGTTGGCTTTCTCTCGGAGCAGAACAAGGTCGCTGAAATCCGTCGTCACGGTCTTGATTCCCAGCGATCCAAAAATGGTTTGCAGCAAACTCGTGGTGGCGCCATACAAATCCTGCGAAGCGAGTACCGTGGCGCCAGGCGATAATTCGCAAGTCAACAACGCCGCGTGCAACGCAGCCATGCCCGAGGCGTAGACGCAGGCAGTCGCGCCGCCTTCAATCGTGCGCACCACTTCCTGGAGCGCGGCGAGCGTCGGGTTTCCATAACGCGTGTAGACGTAGCCCGGTTTCTCGCCGGCGAAGACCTGATCGATTTCGGTCATCGACTCGTAAGTGAAAGTCGCCGAAGCGTAAATCGGAGTTGAGACGGGCTTACCTTCAGGCGGCGCGCCTCTCTCGCCTGTGTGAACCAGTTGCGTTGTGATATCCAGCTTTTCTTTTTCGCCAGCCATGCTTTTACTTTAGCCGTTTTTCCGCTCAGCCCAAAAGCGTTCGCTCATGTACCTTTCGCCACCATCGCAGAGAATCGTTACCACCACCGAGTTCGGCGGTAGTTTGCGCGCCAGCGCCAGGGCAGCAACCACATTCGCGCCCGAGCTTACGCCAACGAACAAGCCTTCTTCGCAGGCCAGCCGCCGCGCCATCGCCTGCGCCTGTTCGGTTACCACCTCGACCTTTTCATCAGCTAACGTCGGATCAAAAATGCCGGGCATTCGGGAAGTTGGCAAGTGTTTCAGGCCTTCGAGTCCGTGGATCGGCGAGTCCGGCTCCATCGAAATCGCGCGAACCTCGGGATTGTACCCTTTCAATCTGCGCGAGACCCCGACAAACGTTCCGCACGTTCCCAACCCGCTGAGAAAGTGGGTCACACGGCCTTGTGTCTGCTCCCAGATTTCGCGACCCGTGCCGTCATAGTGCGCTCGCCAATTTGCTTCGTTGTTGTATTGATCGGGATAAAAATACTTATGCGGCTCGCGCGCCGCGATTTCGCGCGCGATCGTCTGCGCGGCGTCGGTGCCCTGCAGCGGGTCAGTTTCAATTATTTCCGTTCCATAAATCCGCAGAATCTGCTTTCGTTCCTCGCTGGCGTTCTTTGGCAGGCAAAGCGTCACCGGATAACGGCGCACGGCGCCCAGCATTGCGTAAGCGATGCCCGTATTCCCGCTGGTGGCGTCCAGAATCGTCTTGCCGGGATACAGACGGCCGCTGCGTTCACCTTCGAGAATCATCCGCAGCGCTGCGCGATCTTTTACCGAGCCGCCGGGATTCAAGTGTTCGGCTTTCACAAGCAACTCGACGCCGGCAGGCAAGTCGCACGTCACGTTCCGCAGACGCAGCAGCGGCGTGTTGCCGATCTGTGATTCCAGATCAGCAAAGCGATCTCGCGCGTCGCGCTGCTGGATTGTCTTGATGACTTCTGCGGCTTCGATCATGAGTCTAAAACCAAACCGGCCGCGACCTTTGCGGAGTCGCGACCGGCTTTCCAAACTTTTTGCGGCGTTTGTTACAATCGATCAAGTTCACGCGCGCGCAAGTCTCGCCCTGTCGCTCCTCCCGCGGGAGAAGCAAACGTACAGGCGCACCAGTAATAATAATTCTTGCGTGTCATGTCTCGCGCGTGAAAAGTAGCACTCAAACTATAAGCGCAGCCCGAAAAGGGTGTCAAGGAACGAACCGTCGGGCGGCTGTGCCGCTTGATGTGCGGAAAGCCTTAGGCTTTCCGGGAAGGCCATTTCCTAATTTTTTTGGAGGCTCTGCCTCAGATTGTGAGGCGGAGCCTCACGAAGGATCATGAGTCGAGTCCCGGAAAGGCACAGCCTTTCCGCACATCGGGCGGCACAGCCGCTCGCTCACCAACTCACCAAGTACTCCCGCAGCGTTTGATACATATCGTCAAACGAATCGGCGCAGAACAAAACCGGCTGAAAGTGTGTCGGGTCGTACTGCTGTCGCGACGCAGCCTCGAGGTCGAGTGGCCGCAGCTCCGCGTCGCGCATCTCTTCCATCTCTCCGGCCGATGACAGCAATCCAGTGCCGTAAGCCTTTACCGATTCGCCTTCGCGGAGCGCGCCAAACTCAATAGTGAACCAATAGACGCGCGACAAACGATCGAGAGCATCTTGCGCCGTCGTGCGCTTGACGGCTTCGCCGAATAAACGATTGAGTTCGGCCAGACGCTCGCTCGCCAAAGTCACTCCATGGCCGACGATCTCGTGGACGACATCCGGCTCAGGCGTGTACAGCGGCGTCGAGTGGTGCCGAATG
Organism: Pyrinomonadaceae bacterium; assembly: GCA_035545035.1. Taxonomy (GTDB): domain Bacteria; phylum Acidobacteriota; class Blastocatellia; order Pyrinomonadales; family Pyrinomonadaceae; genus UBA11740. Next base: position 16,526 of record DASZZL010000113.1, on the reverse strand, counting down.
TACTGCGTGCAAAGAAACACGCCGTTCGCGAGGTTCTCGAGAAACACGCGCGGTTGCACCAGCCCCGCGACGGGCTCAAGACGAAAGCCGCTGATTGCCTGTACTCTCTCATTCACTTCGCGCAACTGCGGAATGCGATCCGAATCGAAATTCAAACGTCGCAGCGACGCAAGATATTCCGCGCAAGCGTGCTTCTGATGTGCCGGCTCGAGCGCCTTCCAGATCGTGCGCCACACTTGATGTTCTTCCGCGGTGTAAGGCGCGTCGGGAATCTGATCGCCCGGTTGAAAATTCATCGCGAGTTCAGCTATCTGGTTGCGCCGCTTTCGATATTCGCGGTCGCGAAAGCCCGGATGATCAGGATCGAGCTGCACGATCGCATTTCGATCCGCGATGATTTCATCTGCATCGACAGCGACCAGGCGCATGTCAACGTGGTCGGAAAGCAGCGGTTGTTTTATTTTGACTACCATGATCTTAGAACCTCGAGTTTGAGAATTTGCCACAGAGGCACGGAGACACAGAGAAGACTTCGATTAAAAGTAGATCGAAGCTCCCTCCTATGTTTGCTCTGTGTCTCTGTGGCCATTGCTTTGAGCGCTCAAGACTAAACCGGCCACCGATCCTTCCCGATTGGAAGGACCGATGGCCGGTTACTGGAAACTTGTCTGCGGAGTGTTAGATCGTCACTCGCGACAGCCCATCGCCCGACCGTCCCTCCAAACGGAGAGCGGGCCGTAATAGTAGTAGTAGCGATGTTGGCTGTGACTGATCATCTCTTCAACTCGAACTCGCCACAAAGACTAATGGCCTCCGCTCAAATCGTCAAGCAATAATTTGCAATCATTCGCCCAACCGATGTCGTCTAAGCTGACACGATATGGCATAGCATCATCAGTTTATACCTGATAACGAACACAAATTCCCTCTCGGTATCAACTAGCGGCGCGCGGCACGCTCGTTGCCATGTCCCACGGCGGAGGGTATCGACATGAAATCAAATTACCTTAAAAACATCGCAGGGACCGCCATAATGGCGTTCTCTTTAATTCTTGGCATTTCGTCAATCACGGCGGCTCAGGGGCAGGATCGTTATCAGAATGATCGTTACCGTCGCCAACAGGATGAGCAATACCGGCGACAACAGGCGGAGCAGGATCGCCGCGATCAGCAGGATCGATCGCGCCGTGACCAGAACGATCAGTGGAATCGTGGCCGCAACCAGGATCAGTGGGGTCGCGATCAAGGTTCCAGGGGTCGCGGGCGTAGCGGCGACGGTTACCCAACTTGGGGCGGCAATTACGAGCTTCGCCAGACGGCATTGAACGCCGGATACAACGAAGGCGCCAAGCAAGGCCGTAAGGATCGTAACCAACGTCGAGGCTACGACTATGGCTATGGCAACGACTTTCGGAACTACAGTTCCTATCGGAACGCCACGAAAGACTACAACTCGAGATTCGGCGACCGCGAACTCTATCGCCGTTATTTCCAGATGGCGTTTGAGAACGGCTACGCGGACGGCTTGAGAGGCTACTAAGTCGGCCCTGTAGGCGAAAGCCGGAACGTTTAATTCGGCGGAGGCGAGGAACTCGGTGATTCCCGCCTCCGCCGATTTGTTTTTGACGTTGTAAGTATCAGCCGTGATGCCGGTCGGAATGCGTTCGGTGACTGCCCCCGCGCTCCGCTTCAGTGATAAAATAATCCCCATGCGAACAAAAACATTCTTACTTGCTTGCACCCTTTCACTGATGCTAACCGCGCTTTCGGCCAATGCGGCCGGCCAGGTTGTGGGACAGCCGTATCGCATCAGCGATCGAGAAGTCACGCGGCTGTTGGATCGAATCAAGAACAAGACGGGAGGTTTTCGGCAGAGTCTGAAGAACGCGCTCAACAAGAGCCGACTTGATCGGACCCGGCGTGAAGATGACATCAACGCCTTCGTCAAAGCTTTCGAGGAAGAGACGAAACGACTCGACGATCATTTCGATCATCACAAGTCGACGGTCTCCGATGTCGATTCAGTTCTGCAGCGAGCATCGCGGATTGATACGTTCATGACGCTGCATCCGCTGGACACGCGCACACTGGCCGCCTGGGCCACATTGCGTTCGGACCTGGAGCAACTGGCTTCGGCTTACAACATTTCGTGGCGCTGGGGAGGTGAATGGCGAACACCGGATTTCACTCCGCCGGTTTCGGATCTGCCGTATCGCGTCAGCGACAAAGAAGTCGAAGACATCATTCATCGCCTCGAAAGCCAGTCAGATCGGTTTCGCAAGAGTCTCGATCGCGCGCTGGACAAGAGCCGCTTCGACGGCACGCGGCGGGAAGATGACATCAACGCCTTCGTCAAAGATTTCTACCAGGAGACGAAGCGCCTGCACGATCATTTCGACAGCCATAAATCGACCGCGAGTGACGTGCAGACAGTACTCGATCGTGCGGCGCAGATCGATCAGTTCATGCGCCGCAACAAGCTGAAGAAAGACGCCCAGAAAGACTGGACTGTGTTGAGGGCTTATCTGGACGAGCTGGCGAGAGTTTACAACGTAACGTGGCGGTGGTAGTTGGGCTGGTTTAGTCCGCGTAGCGGACGATTGAAAATAGCCCAGCGATTCATCGCTGGGAAAGTAGCGCTAATCCCAAATCAAGTCCGCGAAGCGGACGGCAGAAATCGTTTATACCGTTCGCTCTTATCCTTTTCTGTCGCCCCTTTTCACGGGCTTCTGGTTTCATATTTCACCGTCTACCCAGCGCTGAAGCGCTGGGCTATTTTCGAACGTCCGCTTCGCGGACTCTACAGGCAGGTTCCTCATGAGCAAAACCACAGGCTACCAAATTGAATCAGATCGCGTTCTCCTCTATCATTGCCTGCACTGACACAAGCCAGGAAACTTGGCTGAAGAACAACGGGGCCGTAGCTCAGCTGGGAGAGCGCATGACTGGCAGTCATGAGGTCAGGGGTTCGATCCCCCTCGGCTCCACCAACCCCTGATCTCGCCACAACCCTTTTTGCAAACGGCAATCCACTTCAGCAGTTCCTACTTCCTGGTTCTATCCCAACGAAACGTGGTCGGAAACCTGTCGCGCCTCCGTTGGCACTTGTAAGCTCTGGCAGCGAGAGCGTAAATTTGCACGACGAGAACAGATGACCACCACCTTCATAATTCACGCGAACGTAGCGTTAGGCGCGAATCATCGCATTGATGATTTTGTAATCATCGGCGCGCCGGCTCGCGAATCTCAGCCGGGGGAAGTGGCGACCTCAATCGGCCCGAACGCAATCATCCGCTCGCATACGGTTATTTATGCCGGCAATCACATAGGCGCGAATTTTCAAACGGGCCACTCCGTCATGATCAGAGAGAGCAACGAGATCGGCGACGATGTCAGCATCGGCACGCACTCAAACATCGAGCATCACGTAAAGATTGGCAATCGCGTGCGCATCCATTCCCGCGTGTTCATTCCCGAATACTCAATCCTTGAAGATGATGCCTGGGTCGGTCCGGGTGCGGTTTTCACGAACGATTTGTATCCGCCCAGTCACGACGCGAGTGCCCTGAAAGGGCCGCACCTGATGCCCGGCGCAAGGGTTGGGGCTAACGTGACGCTTTTGCCGGGCGTAATTATCGGACGCAACGCGCTGGTGGGCGCGGGCGCGGTCGTGGTTTGCGATGTGCCCGATGGCAAAGTCGTCGTCGGTAACCCCGCGCGAATTATTAAAGACGTAAGCGAACTAACCGCAGACAGCGTAGAAAGAATTATCGGTCAAGGAGGGTGACTCATCCGAATACCTCTAGTCGATCTCAAAGCTCAGTACGCTGCAAACAAATCCGAAATCGACGCGGCCATCAAACGTGTTATCGCAAAGACGAGTTTCATTCTCGGTCCGGAAGTGTCTGATTTCGAGCAGGCATTTGCCGCTGCCGTTGGCGCAAAGGGCGCGGTCGGCGTCGCTTCCGGCACCGCTGCATTGCACCTGGCTTTGTTGGCGTTGGGCGTGGGACCGGGTGACGAAGTAATTACGTCTTCGCACACCTTCATCGCTACCGTCGAAGCCATTATTCGCGTCGGAGCGAAGCCGGCGAAATATCGCTGCCAGTCACGGAACAAGTTGCCGATGAGATAATCTCGCTGCCGATGTATCCCGAGCTGACTCGCGAGCAGATCGAGTATGTGGCGCACACTGTAAGAGAGATTTTGTGATGGTCGACGTTTCGATGGCAGCACTCTCGGCCACTGCCAGCGCGGAACAATCCGTCGCCCGCGAACCGTCCTTATCCGGGAATCGACGCACGCCTTTCGTTTTGGCCGGGTGAATCAGGCCTTGCACAAATGAATCCAGGCGAAATGGCCGACCCGCTCGCTAACACAAGCCGCCGGCTATGGTCGGATTGGATAGCGGCCCTGTTTCTTTTCTCAGGAACCGCCGCGGTTGTCGTCTGGCAGAATTCAAGACTGGGCGTGCTTTGGGATTTGAGCTACGTCCTTGACAGCTCGTACCGCATCTCGCTCGGCGACCTTCCCTATCGCGACTTTCCCTTTCCACACGCGCCGCTGACGTTTCTAATTCAGGCTGCGCTCATCAAACTCGCCGGCCGAGTGTTCTGGCACACGACGGCTTATTGCGCGCTGATGGGCGGACTGGCAACAGTGATGACGTGGCGCATTCTGCTTAACGTCGTGCGCGACACCTTAGCTCACGCTCGTTTGGTTGCGCTCCTTTTGAGTTTGCCGCTCGTCGTGCTGGGAATCTATTGCATCTTCCCGCATCCTTTCTACGATCCCGACTGCACGTTTGCGATCCTCCTGAGCGTGCTCCTGCTGCAACAACTCGATCGTAAGCCCGCTTCTTCATTGCGCGCTTTTCTCGCCGGCGCCGCGTTGGTAATTCCGCTGTTCGTCAAGCAGAACACTGGGCTGGCATTCTTCGTAAGTGCCGGACTCGGGCTCTTGGCGTTGATGACGATTGAGATATTCCGAAGGCGGTCGGTGCGACGATATGCAATCTCCCTTGCCGGCGCGATTGCCGGACTCTGGTTGGCTCTCTGGCTGATTCATTTTTCAGCCGGCCTGAAAAACTACTGGCACTGGGCCATCGAGTTTGCGGCGGCGCGGCGGACGCCTGCACGCGCAGAGATGCTCGCGATTTATCAGGGCAAGATCTTGCTCTTGTGGCTCGCGATCTTCGCCACCGGAGCGATAATTTTATGGTTCAATCGTCGCGGCAGACGCGCGCTGACGCTCGTGTCCGCGCTCTTGATGTCCGTGCCTTTCGCGTGGCCGGCGGTTTATCTGCTCTTCGATCAGGATGCGTCGGAACGAACGGATCGGCTGCTCGGAGTCTGGCCGCTGCTACTGATCGTTGCCTTCGTCATCGCAGCCGCAACTATCAAACGACGAACCGGGGTCTCGCTCCTTCTGCCCTTCGTTCTCATCGCCGCGATTCACGGAGCGTTCATGTCGCAACAGCTTTGGGGCTCGACTTACGCTGTCTGGCCCCTCTTTGTGATCCTGTTCGCGAGCACGATCGCAGGGCTCTCTTCGTTTTCGAAATCATCGCCATGGATGACGATCCCGTTGACCGTCGTGGTCGTTGCGTCGCTCCTGATCTCCGGCGGGTTCTACGTCCGTTCGCACGAGCGGCTCGACTACGCGAATCTTTCAGATGGTGAACTCGCTCGTTCGACACTGCCGCAGTTGAAAGGGCTTTCCGTGAGCGGCCAGTGGCTCCCCGATTTCGAAGAGCTGGTGCGCTACTCCGAAACGAACATCCCGCGGGACGATGGATTGGTGTTGATTCCCGGCGAAGATCTTTTCTATTACACGACGGGCCGGCGCCCGCGCTTCCCGGTCTTGCTCTTCGATCACACCACGAATCCGTACAGCCCCGAAGAGATCGCCAAACTCTGCCGCGACAAAAATATTCGCTGGGTGATCGTCAAACAGGATCTGCAACTCGAAGAAGATCCCGTCGAGAACAGAGATCATTTGATCGAATTGCTGGAACAGGATTACGAACAAGTTGAGAGTCTGAATAATTATGACATCTATCGGCGGAATGATTCCGAGAAGGATCAAGCCTCCGAAGACAAACGCTGACGAGAGAATCCTCTGTCCCTCTCCCCCGTGGGATAGGGTTAGGGTGAGGGCGTTAGTGAGCGCGGAGTGGCTATGAAGTCAGTACCACCTGCGTCAGCAGGTGGGTTCATCATTCAAGCTGCACTTGAGTCTTTGACCCACCCGCTAACGCGGGTGGTACTGACTTCGTTGGTGATGTGCAGAAACTTCCGCAGGCCGGCCCTCCTTGATCGCTTCCCTCAAGGCAATTATCGAATCGCGACGGAATCGTGCCTGAAGCATGCGTGTAAATGGATAACCAATCCGCGCCAAAGATGCGCGCGGCCTCGACACCGCCCGAATTCTATAGACCACTTCTTCAGAATCCGGCGCCAGCGACACCTCAAAGATTTCTTCGCCCATTTCCGCGTGGTTGGCTAACGTCCCATAAGCAAAGCCAAAACTGGGGCCCGTCCACCGATCGCCTAAGGTGTAAACGACACGACATCCATTGAGCGACCAGAATCCCAGATGACGAACCAGGATCGCGACGACACTTCCCGGTTCGATAGCTGCGCCTGGAGGGAAAAGCTCAACCCAGCCGAGATCAAAGTGTCGCCACTGGGCGAGCGCGAGCTTTGCCCGTTCGAAATCTTGCCGGCCGTGCGCCACTACGCCACTTGCCTCATCGACTTTGAATCCATGTGGAGACTCATTGGCGATTCCGATTTGGTTGTATGAAAGAGGCAGATCCCGCGATCGAGCAACGAATTCTTTGATTGTTTGTTGAGATGGGCGACGAGGCAGGAACATTTTCGCGAACTTTGCAGTTTGTCGTGGACTTGGAAGTCCTAAGAACAACTCCAATCTGCCACCACAAAAGGGAGCCTTTCACATAAGCAAAGGATGCGATGAGGCGATCTTTTACACTTGCACCTTTAGCTTAGATTCTTCCTCCAAGAACAAACGCACATAGTCTGAATGTGGCGGAATGTGTTCTACTGCGCTCTCTTCCTTCATGTCAACTTTACACAGCCTTGAGTACAGCCACTCAATCTCTTGAAACAATGATGGCGACTTATTCTCCTCACGAGCTGTTGCAATAAGATTTGGATCACGCGTTACCGCCAAGAAGTAGAGCTCCAACGACCAAAAAAAGCAATTCCAAACCATCCCCTCATCGAGAACCTTTCGTCGTGTCAGGTAGCCAACCTGTTCAAAAAATTCCAGCACGGGGACATCTCTGCGGACATCGACGGGAGAATTCTTATCAAGAAGCCGTGTGGCAAAACTGCGTCTGCACCCTCTCATTTCATCAGAATTAAACGTCTGCAGGAGGTCGAGCACCATTCTTGCAGAATTCGACAATCGCGTACTACGAAGGTTTAGGGTGTAAAAGACTAATGCGACGATTACGCCGGTAGAGGCGGCGATGGCGCTAACCATTGGCCACTGAATGTCACCGTAAATAATCATCGCTAAGTCCGCATCCGCATGATCGCACTTCAGAATTGGAAAAGGAATCGAAGATGCCCGTCGCAGGATCATGCCGCAGTATCGCGAAGCGCGAAATCTGAAACCAGGCGATCACTCAATCAGAAACTTCAACAACCCATGCGCCGCTGAAAGACCGCCGATGCGATCTGCGTCCGTGTAGGAAAACCCATGCGCGTCGGCGAGGCTGGCGGCCACGAGTCGATCTCTGTTGAGTTGCTGTCGCTCGAATTCAATCTCGTGCTTCTCTTTCTGGCGCGAGACTTCCAGGCCGCCGCCGCGAATGAATTCGACAATCTCGCGCAGCTCGTCGCGATCGAACCAGGTGCCGTGTCCCTTGCAAACGTCTACAATGACATTGGAGCAATGGGCAAAGTTGATTCGGTTCATCAACTGACCACACTGTGGGCACGGCACGTAACGAATCTTGTCAGGGTCAGGGCTCGACGTAAGGTGGTGCGCCGGCGCGGGCGAGGCCCCGCCCAAAACGGCTGATTGCTCTTCCTTATGGGCGCAAATCTTTTCGAATACCGCGACTTCGACCCAAAGACCGCCGCATCTTTCGCACTCGCGCATTGGCGCCGCACCAATCGTGACCGAAGTCATGTCAATCTTGCAGCGCGGACACTTCAAGACGGACAGTGGCGCGGCCGCTGCCTGGGCCGGCGCTGCGCCGCAATGCGGACAGTAACGGCTGCCGATGAACATCATGGCGAAACAGGACGGACACGCAATCGTGGCAAGCTTCGACTCGCAGTAACGGCATTGCGGCGAGTCGGAAGAAATCGCCGCTCCGCAGTTGGGACAGTTGAGAGTTTGCGCTTCCATACGTCAGGACCGCACGCATCCTGCTCGCGTGATGCGCGTGGGCTTACATTATAACTTCGACCGCGCTGATTGCCACGAAACAATTTACTCTCTGCGTTAACTCTGCGTTCTCTGCGCCTCTGCGGTGAATCCGAAGCCGCGAAAAGCTCACCGCGGAGACGCAGAGGCCGCAAAGGTTGCGCAGAGAAGATCTGAAATCAAGACCCTACCGCGCTCCGTAAATGCTGGACTAATCGCGAGGCGGTATGAGATGCTGAACGCTCAGAATTCTCCGCACATTTCAATGGATTGAAGGGGGACTCATGAAGAAAGTTTTCTTTGTGCTCTTCGGATTGCTCTTCGCAGTCTGTCTGGCGGCTTGTCTTATTAGGCCGCTATCGGCCCGCGCCGAGGAGCAAACCAATAAGAGCGCTCAAAACAACGCGCAGGACAAGGTAACGCATCGACGCCGGCGCTATCGTCGCCGCCGAATCAGGCGCGCTGTCGTTAACACTTCCGACAAGGTCGTCGACAAAAGCAAAACAGTCGCCGAGAAGAGCAAAGACGTCGGCGAAAACGTTGTCGACAAGAGCAAGACGGTTGGCCGCCGCGGCAGGCATGTGGGCACCAAGGTAGTCGGTAAGAGTAAGACGGTCGGCCGCCGCGGCAAGCATGTGACGACCAAAGTTGTCGACAAGACGAAGGATGTCGTGAAGCCGCAGCAGTAGACCATTGCCTGGGACTTAACCGACATGCGGTAGTACCGCCGACGACATGGGCGCTTTCGGCCCGGCTTGTCGCGAGCTTGCAGACTGATTCCCCCGTACTGGGTTGATGAGTACTGTCATCGACGAAGTAGCTCTCGAAGACAGCCTGGAGATCGATCCATCGGTGCTCGCGGCGTTTTTGCGCCCCGAGACCGATGGACCTGTAGTGCTGGCTTTCGATCTCGGCACTTCCGGAGTGCGCTCAGCATTGTTCGACGGCCGCGGCGACGAGATTGAAGGCTCGCTAGCGGCGCTTCGAAACGCTTCGCATTTCGAGCTGGGCGCCGGAGAGGATGCGAACGCGGACGCGCTGGTCGAGTTCGTCGCGCGGGCTGTCGACGTAGCGGTCGCGCGCGCCGAAGGCTTCGTCTCGCGCATCGACTACGTCGCCGCTTCGTGTTTCTGGCACAGCCTGGTCGGCGTCGATGAGGCAGGCCGCGCGGTAACGCCGCTGCTTGGTTGGGCCGACACGCGCGCCGCAGCTGCGGTCGCGGAACTGGGATCGAGATTTGACGAAAGCGAAGTTCACACGCGCACCGGCGCTCGCTTTCATCCGAGCTACTGGCCCGCGAAGTTGCTTTGGCTGAGAAGCAATCGCGGTGAACTCTTTGCCAAAGCAGCCCAATGGCTGTCGTTTTCTGACTATCTTTCTCTGCAATTGTTCGGCGAAGCGACAACCAGCGTCTCGATGGCTTCCGCCACCGGGCTCTTCGATCAGCAAAAGTGCCAATGGGATCGCCTGCTGCTGGAAACGCTCGGAATCGCCGCCGAGCAACTGCCGCCGATTGCTTCATCGGGTCAAACCTTGCGGCGACTGCGCGAAGAATATGCGCTGCGCTGGCCCCTGCTGGATCGCGCGACATGGTTTCCGGCGATTGGCGACGGTGCGGCAAATAACATTGGCGCCGATTGCACGGACAGTAACCGCGCGACTCTGATGATCGGGACTTCGGGAGCGATGCGAGTGCTGTTCGAGCGGTCTCCGCCCGCATCTCTGCCGCCCGAATTGTTTTGCTATCGCGCCGATCGCGGACGGGTCGTGATTGGCGGCGCGCTCTCTGACGGCGGCGGACTGCACGCTTGGATGAAAGACGCGCTCTTTTTGAATTACGACGATGATGAACTGGAACAGGCGCTCGCGGTGATGGAACCCGATTCGCACGGCCTGACCGTTTTGCCGTTCTGGTCCGGCGAGCGCGCGACCGGCTGGTCAGCCTCGGCGCGCGGCGCGATCATCGGACTGACAGCGAGCACGAAACCGATCGAAATCCTGCGCGCAGCGATGGAAGCTGTCTGTTATCGCTTCGCGTTGTTGGCTCGCGCGCTTGATACAATCGCGCCAAATGCGACGATCGTTGCGAGTGGTAATGCGTTGCTCGCTTCGCGTGTGTGGGCGCAAATGATCGCCGACGTGCTCTCGCGGCCGATCGAACTTTCCCGGGCGCGCGAAGCTTCCTGTCGCGGCGCGGCTTTGCTTGCGCTGGAAACGATTGGCAAAATAGACAGTATCGAAACAGTTCAGTCAGAGTCTGGCGAAGTTTTTGAACCCGACCTGCCGCGGCACGAAGTTTACGCACAGGCGATCGAACGGCAGCAGGAACTTTATGCAAAGCTCGTGTCATGAGTTCGTGGTTTGAAAACTTGAAACTTGAAACTAAGATGATGAGCGCCATCATGCAGAAACAAACTAACGCCACGCCAGAGCTTGATCAGCTTTGCATCAACACCATTCGCGCGTTGGCTATCGATGCGGTGCAAAAGGCGGAATCGGGACATCCTGGTCTGCCACTCGGCGCCGCGCCGATGGCTTATGTTTTGTGGACCAGGTTCCTGCGCTACAACCCGAAGAATCCGAAGTGGGAGAATCGCGATCGCTTTCTGCTTTCCGCCGGTCACGGGTGCATGCTGCTCTACTCGCTGCTTTACCTCACGGGCTACGATCTTTCGCTCGATGAGATCAAAAACTTTCGCCAGTGGGGATCGAAAACGCCGGGTCATCCCGAGTACGGCCTGACGCCGGGAGTTGAAATCACGACCGGGCCGCTGGGCCAGGGCTTTGCCAACGGCGTCGGCATGGCCATGGGCGCAGCGCATCTGGCGGCGAAATTCAACCAGAAAGACTTTCCGCTGATCGATCATTACGTCTATGCGATCGCGTCTGACGGCGATTTGATGGAAGGCGTCGCGTCGGAAGCCGCATCGCTCGCGGGTCATCTGAAGCTCGGCAAACTGATTTATCTCTACGACGACAATCACGTCACGATCGAAGGCTTCACCGATCTCGCTTTCAGCGAAGACGTGCGCAAACGCTTTGAAGCTTACGGCTGGCATACTTCGACAGTCGAGGACGGAAACGATCTCGACGCGATTGAAGCCGCGATTCGCGACGCGCAATCAGTCTCGGATCAACCGTCGCTGATTTCCGTCAAGACGACCATCGGTTATGGCATGCCCACCGCCGGCACGCGCAAAGCGCACAGCGACGCGCCGGGCGAAGACGCGGTGCGTGAAACCAAGCGACATCTCGGATGGCCCGAAGACAAACAGTTCTACGTCCCAGATGAAGCGCTCGCGCATTTTCGAGAAGCGATCGAACGCGGCGCGCAAACGGAGCGCGAATGGAACGAACTGGTGAAGAACTACGAAGCGAAACATCCTGACCTCGGATCGATGTGGCGCACCGTGATGAGTGGAGAATTGCCCAAGGATTGGGAAACGCATCTACCCAATTTCGAAGATGCGAAACCCGTTGCGACGCGTGTCGCCAGCGGCCAGGTGATCAATGCGCTGGCGCCGCATCTGCCGATGCTGATCGGCGGTTCGGCCGATCTCGGCGTGTCGAACAACACGGACATCAAAGACAGCGGCAGTTTTGAAGCAGGCAGTTACGACGGCCGCATCATTCACTTCGGCGTGCGCGAACACGCGATGGGGGCGACGCTGACGGGCATGGCGCTGAACGGAGGCTTGATTCCTTACGGCGGGACGTTCATGACGTTTTCCGATTATATGCGTCCGTCGATACGTTTGGCCGCGCTCTCAGAAGTACAAGTGATTTATGTTTTCACGCACGACTCGATCGGCCTGGGCGAGGACGGCCCGACGCATCAACCGATCGAGCACCTCGCCGCGCTGCGCGCGATTCCGCATCTGTTCGTCGTGCGTCCCGCCGATGTGCATGAAGTGCGCGAAGCGTGGCGGCTGGCAATTTTGCGCCGCAACGCGCCGACAGCGCTGGCGTTGACGCGACAGAAAGTGCCGTTGATCGATCGTGCCCTTTGCGCTCCTGCGGAGGGTCTGCGCCGCGGTGGGTATGTTCTGGCAGACGGGGCAGAAGCTCGACCCCGGGGTCCCCAGCCGAGCATCTCGGCTGGGGTGGGACGGTCAGGGAGTGCGCAAGACGAGCGGGGCACTAGCCCGACCGTGAGGGAGGGCTCCGCTGGGACGCCTAGGTTGATTCTCATAGCCACTGGCTCCGAAGTCTCACTCGCTCTCGATGCGCGCGATCAATTACAAAAGGACGGTATCGCCACGCGCGTTGTCTCAATGCCCTGCGTCGAACTATTCGAAGAGCAGACGCAGGACTATCGTGATGAGATTCTGCCGCCGTCGATCACTGCGCGTCTGGCGATCGAAGCCGGCGTACGTCAGGGGTGGGATCGTTACGTTGGTCCGCGGGGCGATGTGATCTGTCTGGATCGCTTCGGCGCGTCTGCGCCCGGCGATGTGGCGATGAAGAATCTGGGGTTCAATGTAGAGAACGTTCTCAGTCGCGCACGCAAGCTCTTGGATTAGCCTCCGGCTCTCAATGAAAGCAGTCACAATCGTTTCATTCGGCGGTGTTGAAGGCCTCGAAGTTCGCGAGGTCGCAGATGCTCCGCGCCCCATGGCTGATCGGGTGCGGGTTCGCGTGCGCGCGGCGGGATTGAATCGCGCGGACATCTTGCAGCGTCTGGGTCGCTATCCCGCGCCGCCAGGTTATCCGCAGGAAATTCCCGGTCTGGAATTCGCCGGCGAAGTAGAAGAGGTTGGCGATGATGAAGCGCGCCGGTGGAAAGTTGGCGATCGTGTTTTTGGCATCATTGGCGGCGGCGGACAAGCAGAGTTCGTCACGTTACCTGAAAGCCATCTCGCGGAAATTCCGACGAACCTTGATTGGGCCGAGGCAGCATCGATTCCCGAAGTTTTCATGACCGCGCATGACGCTTTGTTTACGCAGTGCGGCGTGAAAATGGGCGAGAGCGTTTTGATTCACGCGGCGGGCTCCGGCGTCGGTACCGCCGCAATCCAATTGGTAAGGGCCGCGGGAGCCTTCGCTTACGGGACCTCGCGCACGGCAGACAAACTTGAAAGAGCCAAGGAGTTCGGCCTCACTGACTCAGTCATAGTTGGCGACGACCCGATGGCGTTTGCGAATGCGGTTAAGGAGTGGACTGGCGACAAAGGCGTCGATGTGATTCTCGATCTGGTCGGCGCGGCCTACTTGAAGGCGAACCTCGAGGCGATCGGATCGAAAGGCCGCCTGATTTTTGTCGGCACCACCAGCGGTTCCAAGGCCGAAATGGATTATTCAATAGCGATGCGTAAGCGTCTGCGCATCATGAGCACGTCTCTGCGTACGCGTTCGACTGAAGAGAAAGCAACTGCGACGCGTCTATTCGAGGAGCAGGTCGTCCCGCTACTCGCGAGCGGCGCAGTGCGGCCGGTGATCGACAAGGTGTTCAAAATGGAAGAAGTGCGCGCGGCTCACGAGCGGATTGAGTCGAATGAAAGTTTCGGCAAGGTGGTGTTGATGATTGAGTGAGGGCTTTGCGCCTTGGCGAGTAGAATTTCACGCAAAGGCGCCAAGACGCAAAGAATAACGCTAAACTCTTTTCGGGACATTAGGCACGTCTGCGGGGACAGCCGGGCCCGACAATCGATGCGCCGCTTCATTGGTAACAATGCAGAGACCGTGGCGACCTTCGCCGGCGAGGCCGTGCACCAAACGTCGCGCTTCCTCATGCGTCAAATCGGTAGCTTCGCATCCGCGCTCGCTTAGCACCGCCCATTTTTCCATCCCAAGTTTGCTCACCATATTAGAGTTTGTCTTATCAAACGTAGCCCTTGCTTGCGCGCGGGCTTCTGACACTGTGTTAGTAGCCCGAACGTGAGGGATGGCTTTTCTATCTCCCCTTAAATTCCGGCTTTCGTTTTTCAAGAAAAGCGGTCACGCCTTCGTCTTTGTCCTCGCTGGAGAAGCAGAGCGCGAAGAGATCGACTTCGCGGCGCAAGCCTTCGTCCAGATTTGAGCGCGAGGCGAGCTTGATAGCTTCTTTTGCCAGGCGCAACGCGATGGGACTCTTCTCAGCAATTCGATTCGCGATCGCCATCGTTTTCGTTTCCAGTTGATCGGCGGGCACGACGTGGTTCACCAGTCCAAGCGTGAATGCCGTCTGCGCGTCTATGATTTCGCCGGTCAGAATCAACTCCATCGCCTTGCCTTCGCCGACCAGCCGAGTCAAGCGTTGCGTCCCGCCACCGCCGGGTATGATGCCGAGGTTGATTTCCGGTTGCCCGAAAGAAGCTTTGTCGCTGGCGATGCGAATGTCGCACGCCAACGCTAACTCGCAACCGCCGCCGAGGCAGTAACCGTTAACCATCGCAATAACGGGTTTCGGAAAAGTGTCGATGGCATTGAATAGCCCGCGGTCGAGCATTATTTCGCGTTGCGTGATCGCCGTGCGGTTGGCGAATTCGGCGATGTCGGCGCCGGCGATGAAGGCTTTGTCGCCCGCGCCCGTGAAAACGGCGACCCGAACCGAATCGTCGGCGCGCAATTCATCGAGGATCGCGGCGCCTTCGGCGCGCGTTTGGATGTTCAGCGCGTTTCGCTTTTCCGGGCGATTAATGGTGATGATGGCGACGCGTCCGCGCCGCTCAACCAGAATCGTTTCGTAGTTTTGACTCACTTTGCCTGCTCCAGTTTCTTCGATTGGAAAAAGTTAACCACAAAGACACTACGGACACAAAGGAGACCGAGAATCAGAAGCGGCAAACTGGATTGCCATTTTTCCCTTGCGGTTTTGTCTTAGTGCTCTTGGTGACTTTGTGGTTAGACCGTCACTGCGAGGGCGAAGATTCTTCCGGCGCGGCGGGTTGCTCGTCGGCCACCCAGGAGACAAACAGGCGCGTCCAGTTTTCCGCCGGCTCGGCAATTTGCACGCCCACGCGCGCGGTGCCGTAGATGGCCGGTGACACGCGCACGACTGTGGCCGTCGCTTCAGTCGGCGAGCCGTCCGGCCGGTGCGCGCGAATGTAGAGTTTCTCTCCGATGCTGACCTTCTGGTTCAGATGGAACAGCAGACCGGAAGTCGAGATGTCGTCAGTTTCGGTGGGCTCGCTCCACGCGGCGCCATCATCTGCGCGCCCGGAAACAACGATGGACAGGCGCAGTGCCATGCGCAGCGCGAAACGTCTCTCTTCGTTTTGGTAGGGAGTACTCATGACAGTCGCCACGATCTTTTCATCGCCCCCAATTTCCGCTCAACTCGCTCACGTAGTATAGGCCCTTTGCGCCTGTTCTGGCTCGTTCCATTTGTAAAAACCTTCGCCGCTTTTCTTGCCGAGCTTACCTTCGCTGACCATTCGCCGCAGAATCTCGGGCGGCCGAAATGTCTCTGAGCCCAGTTTGCCGTGCAGATATTCGGCGATATTCAGCCGCACATCAAGTCCGACCAGATCAGTCAACCGCAGCGGACCCATCGGGTGGTTATAACCGAGTTCCATCGCGGTGTCGATGTCGCGCGCACTGGCGACACCCTGTTCAAGCATGCGCATCGCTTCGAGTCCGAGAGTTACACCCAAACGACTCGAAGCAAACTCCGGCACATCGCGAACGGTAATCGGTTCTTTCTTCATCCGCGTCGCGACCTCGCGGACAGTTGCGGTCGCGTCCTCACTGGTTTGCGCGCCGGTAACGATCTCGACCAGGCGCATGATGTGAACCGGATTGAAAAAGTGCATGCCGACGCATTCGCCGGCCGGCTGGACGCAGAAGCGATTTCCGTAATCGAACGCGACGAAGTGTTGGTCGCGAAAATGCAATCGCGATCCAGCAGCGCTTCCGACTCGTGCAAAAGACTCTGTTTTAGATCGAGAATTTCCGGCGCGGCCTCGAACCGCCGCCGCGACTTGCGCGATGCCGTGACCCATTGTGCCTGCGCCCAGCACCGCGATCATCTCGACCGAGTGCGTCGACGTTTGGTTGTGCTTGTTTCCGTCCGAGTTTGTGCTCAACGTATCTCTCGAAAAACGTGGCCGAACCGCGAATGGTGGATTTAATTCAGGCCACGGTCTGGCTGGGGCCTGCCTGGTTCGACTAACTCGTACACCAATAGTTATACTATACGC
>DASZZL010000112.1:0-37722 GCA_035545035.1 Pyrinomonadaceae bacterium | reverse complement strand
CTGCTCGATGCGCCGATGTTCAATATTCGCTGGCGCTGGAACGGGACGCGCGCGCTGGCGATTCCGCGCTGGCGCAGCGGCGGCAAGGTCCCGCCGCAATTGCAGCGCATGGCCGCGGAAGATTTGTTGGCGCTGGTCTTTCCCGATCAACTCGCGTGCGCCGAAAATCTCACCGGCCCGATCGAGATTCCCGATCACCCGCTGGTGACGCAAACAATCCGCGATTGTCTGGACGAAGCCATGAACATTCGCGGTCTCGAAGCGTTGCTGCAATCAATCGAGCGCGGAGAACGAAGCCTGGTCGCGAGGGATATGACTGAACCTTCGCCATTCGCTGCGGAGATTCTGACCGCGAAGCCCTATGCGTTTCTCGACGATGCGCCCGCCGAAGAACGTCGAACTCTGGCAGTGATGAATCGCCGTTTCCTCGACGCAGAGTCCGCGGCCGATTTAGGAAGGCTGGACCGAGCGGCGATCGATCGGGTTCGCGAAGAGGCGTGGCCTCAGGCTGAAAGTGCTGATGAGTTGCACGATGCGCTGATGCAGCTTGGGTTCATGACAGTTGCAGAGGGCGCGCGAAATGATTGGCAGGCGCTCTTTGACGAGCTAGTGAACGACAGGCGTGCGACTTGTTCGAGCGTGGAGCTGGACCCACCCGCTGACGCGGGTGGTACTGACCTCAACGACGCGCGAGCGAGCGCAGGTGTTACTGACCTGTGGGTCGCGGCTGAGCGATTGGTGCTGCTTCGTGCAGTTCATTCGCAGGCATCGCTTACTCCTCAGATCGATCCGCCGTCAAGCTACGCCAACGAAACATGGACGTTCGAAGATGCGCTGGTTGAGATTCTGCGCGGGCGACTCGATGGAGTTGGGCCCACGACCGTCAATGAACTGGCCGCTTCCCTTTCGCTTAACGTCAACCACATCGAGCAAGCGTTGGCGCGGCTTGAAAGCGAAGGCTTTGCGATGCAGGGCAAGTTCACGCCGGAGATTCGGGGCAGTAGCCCGACCGTGAGGGAGGGCTCAGAATTGACCGGCAGGGATGCCGGCGAACCGCAGGCAGGGATGCCTGCGCCCCCAAAGACGCCGGAGCGAAACGAGATTGAGTGGTGCTCTCGCCGTCTGCTCGCGCGCATTCACAGCTACACACTCAACCGCCTCCGCAAAGAGATCGAGCCGGTTTCGGCGGCCGACTTCTTGCGCTTCCTGTTCGTGTGGCAAAAAGTCGCGACCGATCATCATGTCGAGGGAGCGGAAAGCGTCGCTTCAATCCTGGATCAGCTCGAAGGCTTCGAAGCGCCGGCGGGTTCGTGGGAATCCGAAATCCTGCCGGCGAGGCTGGCTGATTACGATCCCGCGTGGCTGGATGCCCTCTGTCTTTCCGGCAAACTGACCTGGCTGCGTCTGTCCCCGCCGCGTCTGTCGCCGGAAAAGACGAGCAACTCGGCGCCGGTGCGCAGCACGCCGGTAGTTTTGCTAAGCCGAAAAAATGTTGGAATCTGGAATAAGGTTTTCCCGGCCCCGCCGGAATCAAACGGCGTGACTCTAACGACAAACACGCAGGCCGTCTACGAACATCTCAAAGATCACGGCGCGTCGTTCTTCGTGGATATCATTGCCGGGACGACCTTGTTGCCAAGCATGGTTGAGGAAGCGCTGGGTGAACTCGTGTTTCGCGGCTTGGTTAGCGCGGACAGTTTCACGGGCCTGCGCGCGTTGCTGACGCCGCTGAGCAAGAGCACGCATCGAGAGGTCGAGAAGCGTCGCCGAAAGCACAAACAGGTTTACAGCATGGACAATGCCGGGCGATGGGTGCGTCTACGACGTGAAGATAATCATCCCCAGAGCAGCAACGGCAATCAAACGATCGATAGGGACGCGATCGAAGCGGTGGCGCACAAGCTGCTCGGACGTTACGGAGTCGTGTTTCGCAAGGTTCTCGAACGCGAATCGATCAACGTGCCGTGGCGCGATCTGCTGAGAGTTTATCGACGTCTGGAAGCGCGCGGAGAGCTTCGCGGCGGACGCTTTGTGGGCGGATTTTCGGGTGAGCAGTTTGCCTCGTCGGAAGCCGTGCAACTCCTCCGATCGATTCGTCGCGCCGCGCCAGACGAAACGATGATTTCGATCAGCGCTGCCGACCCGCTCAACCTGGTTGGAATAATCACTCCGGGTTCGCGACTTTCGTCGGCATCGTCAAACCGAGTGCTCTATCGCGACGGCGTTCCGATCGCCTTACTGGAAGCAAAAAAGATCCACTTCCTTGTCGGGATGAACCCGGCCGAGCAATGGAAGGCGCAGAACGCCCTGCTGCGTCGGAACGTCCCGCCGAAAGTCCGTGCTTACCTGTCGCAATCCGGCATGACAGTGTCTCCGACACTAGCAGCCGCATCTTCTGCTTGAAGGGGTTCCTTTTCGGACCGTCGAGTTATACAATTGAGCCGTGAACGTCTTTCTTAGTTATGCGGTAGGACAATGGGATGCGCCGATCGCGGCACGGCTGCGTGCAGTAGCGGCGGCCTACGACATCGCAATTCTGTTGCCCGATCGGACTCAGATGCTTCACAATGGACTTCCGGCCGACACGCAAGCAAAGATCAGACAAAGTGATGCCGTGATCGCCCTCGTGACGACCACGGCCCACCCGAATCTGTTCCCTCTGGTTAATCTTGAATTACAAGCTGCGGCTCAGGCCAGTAAGCCAGTCCTGGCCTTGATGGAACAAGGCGCCCAGTTTCAGGCTACACCCGATACTCGGCTTGTCTATTTCAATCGGTTCGATCCAACCGCGCACGAAAAGCCTTTAATGGAAGCGTTGGAACAGATTCGTCTTCAGAAGCAGCAATGGAAGCAGAATCTCACCACGCTTGGATGGATTGCCGGTATCACGCTCGGCTTGATAGCGCTGAGTGAGCTCGTGGCCGACAAAAAGTAATGGCCGGTCCTCCCGCCGTGCATGGTTCACCTCTCGCGGTCATTGACAACACGCTGCTTTCTCGTCTTGTTGACTTGGACCTCGCACAATTCTTACCGTTGTTATTCAAGCGCGTTCTCATTCCGCCCGAAGTCAAACGAGAGGCTTTCAAAGCTCCGGGCAAGCGACGCTTGCGAAACCTGATCAATGAGTACGCTGGCTTCTTCGTCGACTGTCGCGAAGCCGATCCCCTGGTGCGTGATCTGCTCAAAGTTGATCTCGACGAAGGTGAAGCGGCAGCGATTGCGCAGGCAGATAAGAGAGAAGCCACGCTTCTGTTAGATGAAGAGCGAGGATTCAAGCGCGCCACAACCATGCAGTTGAAGGTCATTCGCACTGGAAGGCTGCTGAACATGCTCAAAGATGCAGGAGCGATTCGTGAGGTTCGGCCATACCATGAGATGCTCGTGGACAAGCTGGGTTTCTACTTATCGCCTGAGACCAGAAGAGAACTACTTGTAGAAGCGGGAGAAGAAACGGCTTGACCCATGATGGGAACTCAACCGCTTGCACAGGCTTGTGCTCCCTCGATTCGCAGCTACGAGTCATGCTATTACGACCAAGGTTCGCGCGCGGTTTGGTTTTCTGTTAGCATTTCGTCACTCGATTTGAAACGTCTCCGAATCATGAATACTGTTCAGCGCAAATGACCGCCGCAACTCAGCACACAGCCTCTGCCCTGCCGACCGAAGAAATCAGAAAACTATTTCCTGCCCTCGAGCGCAAACATAACGATCATCCCGTTGCCTACTTTGACGGTGCGGGCGGCACGCAGACGCCGCGCGGGGTCGTGGACGCGGTCGCGGACTACCTGCTGAATCACAACGCGAATACTCACTGGGAGTATCCGACCAGTCATGAAACCGACGAGATTATCGAATCCGCGCGGCAGACGTTCGCGGATTTTCTGAATGCCTCAGCGAACGAAATCGTGTTCGGTCCAAACACGACGACGATGATCTATCACCTCTCGCGGGCACTCGGTCGCACGCTTGGTCGCGGTGACGAGATCGTCATCACTGAACTCGAGCATCATGCGAACGTTGCGCCGTGGCAGGCGCTAGTGGTGGAACGGGGTTTGACCTTGAAAATAGCCCAGATGGATCCCGAAACAGGACAACTTGATTGGAATGACTTCGAGCGATTGATTACAAAGAAGACGAAAGTCGTGGCGTTCGGCGCTGGATGCAACGCGCTCGGTACGGTGAACGATTATCGTCGCGCGGTTGAACTCGCGCATTCAGTCGGCGCGCTCGCGTTGGTCGACGCGGTGCACTACGCACCTTATTTCTTGTGCGACGTAAAAGAAACGAATTGCGATTTTCTCACCTGCTCGGCTTACAAGTTTTACGGACCGCACGTCAGCGTCTTCTACGGTAAGAAAGACCTGCTCGAATCGGTTGATTTTCCGAAGCTGCAACCTGCGCCGGACACTGCGCCCGAACGCGCCGAGATGGGCACGCAGAATCACGAAGGGATCGCGGGCGCGGCGGCGGCGGTTGATTTCTATGCGTCGCTTGCCGGATACAGAACCCCGACTCGTCGGGGTAGCGAGCGGGTAAATGATTCCATTCCGCCGCGGAAACGGCGCGAATATTTACACTCCGCTTTCAAAGGCTTGCGCGCGCACAGCGCTCCTCAAGTGAAGCGCCTGTGGGAAGGCTTGTCCAGAATCAATGGGGTGCGATTGTATGGTCCGCCGCCAGAGGTTGAGCGCACGCCGACGGTTTCATTCGTCGTGAAGAACGTCGCGTCAACCGAGGTCGCGCGGCGTCTCGCTGATCACGGTTTGTTCGCTTCTCACGGCGACTTTTACGCGCAGACAGTGATTGAGCGGTTGGGGCTTGCACCCGAAGGTCTGGTGCGCGCGGGATGCGCGTGCTACACGAGTGATGAAGAGATTGAACGGTTGATTGAAGGGGTTCGGAGTATAGCCAAACGTGATTAATGCGCGCGGAGATCCTAGCTCCGTAGGAGCGACATATTTATAGCTTCGGCGCATTGAACAATGTCCCAGCTCCGTAGGAGCGGCATCTTTTATTTCGCTCCTACGGAGCTTGGGGGGAAATATATGGTTACTCGTTCTATAAATATTTCGCTCCTACGGAGCTTCGGATATAAATCAATTGGCTTCGGTCTATAAATATTGCGCTCCTACGGAGCTTACTACAGGTCCCGAGCCTGGGACTCAATCCGTTAGGTGAAGAGCTACTGATGAAGCAATACCATGACATCCTTCGCTCAATTCTCGAACATGGCACAGAGCACGAAGACCGCACCGGCGTCGGAACGATTTCGCACTTTGGCTATCAGGCGCGATTTGATCTGCGCGAAGGATTTCCGATCGTCACGACAAAGAAGGTTCCCTTTCGCTGGATCGCAGAAGAGTTGTTCTGGTTTCTTTCCGGCGATACGAACGAAGCGAACCTGCGCGTTAGAGGCGTGAACATCTGGGAAGAATGGGCTGATGAAGAGCACACGCGGCGCTTTGGTCGCGAGCCCGGCGACCTCGGCCCGATTTACGGATACCTCTGGCGTTCATTCGGTGGACATTATCCGAAACGCGACGGCGTCGATCAGATTGCGCGACTAATCAGAGAGATCGAAACTAATCCAAACTCGCGGCGCTTGATTGTGAGCGGCTGGGATGCGCGCGAATGCGACCGAGTCGATCTGCCGCCATGTCACACAGTGTTTCAGTTCAAAGTCGAACAAGGCAAAGCCCTCCCTGACCGCCCCACCCCAGCCGGGCTGCCCGGCCGGGGACCCCGGGGTCGGGCTACTGCCCCGTTGTTGCATTGCCAGCTTTATCAGCGTTCAGCCGATGCGTTTCTGGGCGTGCCTTTTAATATCAGCTCGTACGCGCTACTGACACATCTGATTGCTCACGTCTGCGGACTGGACGTTGGCGAGTTCATCTACACGCTCGGCGACTATCACATCTACCAGAATCACGTCGAACAGGTTAATGAGTTGCTGTCGCGCGAGCCGCTGGCGTTGCCGCAACTTGAAATCAAAGATGATCGACAGGTACTGCGTGGTCTGGAAGGTTTGCTCAGCATTCGCTACGCGCATTTGAACCTGGTTGGTTACAAATCGCACGGAAGGATCGCTGCTCCGGTCGCGATATGATTAACGTAGCTGCTGCTGGATGTCATGATTAGAAGCGTCAGCGTTGACAACCAGAAGAAGGATACATACCTTACAATCCTTGCTATTAAAGACGGTACCACGCAAATAAGGAGCGAGTCTCATCTTGTCCCTCTTAGGTAGCATCATCACCATCTGGAGCGCATCGGCTGGGGCTGTATCTGGGCTCCACGAGCTTAGGGAACACTTACGGCGACATGTTGAAATCGAAAAGGTACTAACTGGACTAGTACAAGCTGGGTTTCGCCAACAGCTTCCTCGACTGGCTCACTTGTGTCCTGACGGAGAGCCAATGTTTCACGCAGAGCAGTTCTCGGAGCAGCTCACAGCTTGTCAACTCAAAGCACAAACAGCCGATGATCTTCTCCCAGAGCTTCTTCCGCTCGTATCCGAAAATGTGTCAACACCGGGGGCCACGTGCGGCCAAGAACTATTTATGCCGGTTTATGAAGCGATTTTGAACTCAGCCTTGCGTGGTATGTGGAAAAAGATTGGAGCATACGGAGCGCTGGCGAATGAAATCCTGCTAGACCAGAACGAGGCCATTCTGAATCGGACGGATTCTCTGTCTAATGAAGTAAAGCGGGGGCTTAATGCTGTTCAAGGAAACCTAGACGGCGTCGGTGTTCAAGTTCAGAACCTTGTCGAAGAAATCAGAAGCCTAGCCGACTTCGCTCAAGGCGCTTGGAGAAGGCCATACGAGAAACTTGCCGATACTGCACCTCCACCTGAGCATAAGATTGACGATGAACTGTATGTGAATCCGTTTCTTCTTGTGCGAGCAGAAGACTTCAATCACAACTACAAACAATTGGCGCGCTTATTCCAGGGTTCTCCCGATTGGGTTTCGATCCAACGGCCCCCCGACAATGTATTCATCGAAGGAGGACGCGGAACTGGCAAATCAATGTTACTTCGTCGGCTGACAGCCCAAGCCACGATTGCCGCAAAGCGATTAGACGAATCAGAGGCCACCTTCGACGATATGGACGCGGACTATTTTGGAGTTTACGTCAAGCTGACGAGGGGATATTACGACCAGTTCACTTCCGTAGATACGGTGAAGCTGGACGTCGGTGAGCTGCTCGCCCAGCATGAAATCAATATCGAGATATTCGATGCATTTGTCGACACTGTCAGATGGTTAGTTAAGGAAGGCGCCTTGCCCAGTTTATTGGATAAGACGGACTCTCTCGTTCGAGAGCTTGGTGCCTTATTCGATCATGCGCCTCAAGTTCACCTTTTAGAAGATCTACAACGAGTTGTCGTACGCTTTGAGCAAGACCAGATCACTACGTATTACAGAGAGAAGGCCTTCGGTAGAGATGTAAATTATCAAGGCTCG
The DNA here is from genome assembly GCA_035545035.1 of Pyrinomonadaceae bacterium. Classification (GTDB taxonomy): domain Bacteria; phylum Acidobacteriota; class Blastocatellia; order Pyrinomonadales; family Pyrinomonadaceae; genus UBA11740. Next base: position 30,253 of record DASZZL010000112.1, on the reverse strand, counting down.
GCCAGGGATACCGTAACCTTCCTGCGCTCATTGTCCCAAATCTTTAGAGACCGACTCTTCCAAAGAAAACCGATCCGGTTGTTCGTCCTTATTGATGAGTTTGAAACTCTCTTGAGGATTCAGCAGGTCGCCATAAATACTGCTATGAAGATGCGATTGCCGGATCTCACTTTCAAGATTGCGGTCCGCAAATGGGGACGCAAGACTTCAGACACGTTTACTGCTGGTGATCCGATTCAACAACCGCGCGATTACACGCAGATACCCTTAGATTACAACGTTAAGTCAAAAGATTATTCGGACTTGTTGGCCGGAATCGCGGCTAAGCGACTTCATGCCGGCGGTTATTCCATCGAGGAGGTGCAGCTCTACCTTGTTGCTCGAACACATGAGAATGAAGTTCGTTCCGAGTTATTGGAAGAGAAACTGCAAGAAATCTGGGAAAGTGGTCATCGGAGAACAGACAAACCAAACAAAGAGTTTAAGATCAAATACACGCCGGCGGCTGTTTACCGTATTCTGACGAAGGCTCACAAGACGAAAGCTTTCTCGGGATTTGACCAATATGTTTTGCTGTCATCCGGCATAGTTAGCAACTTTATGGAGCTCTGCAAGTATGCTTTTTACTTCGCCTTATCTGACCAATTACCTCTTAGAGTTAAGCCTGAAATCCCTTCATATCTTCAAAGCATGGCCGCTCACCACGTGTCGCAGAGACTGTTTGATACTATCGATGGGAACGTGCCCGAAGTTGGAGCGGTATTGAAGCAGTTGGTTGCGGACCTTGGTGCGATCCTCAGAAACCGCTTGTTGAAGCACCCGTCAGAACCAGAGGCCAACCGGCTTGAAGTAGTTGATTACGGCAATCTGTCTCGCGATGGCGGGCTCTTAGAGAAGGTTATCGACGAAGCAATTGTTTGGTCTGTCTTTCACATTATGGATCCTGGAGCTTCTATGCGACCTAAGAATGCTGGAAGGCCCCCGAGTGCTCAATTCATCATTAACCGGATTTACTGCCCTGCGCTAGGGATTTCGCCGCGCACTAGGTGGCGAGTAAAGGTGCAGTTAGGCGACTTAGTGGGATTGATCGATCCGAATCGTCGGGGTGCAACTTATAAGAGGCTCATGCGCACCGTGGGCGCCGAACAGATCTCAGCAGCAGAAGATCAGGACGTCACACAGCAGCAGTCGGGACTTTTTTCTGAGGGGGCGGGAGTATGAATGCTATGCGGCCAGTTCCAGTTCAAGAATTATCTCCAGTCGATCCAGGACAACCTGACGAAGTTCTGATACTGGCGGCGAGTTGGGAGAATCGCTGCCTAGGCCTGACAAGACGTCTAGGAAAATATCGTTGCAAGATGGTATTAATGACCGTTTACGACTCGCCAAGCAAGCTACGATCAGAAAATATAGAAGTTTTGACAGAGCTGCTACGGACTACCCACGGAGACTTAAGGAAGCTAACCGCGAGTCACGCCAATCCCTTGCCCAACGTTCGCGAAACCATAGATCTGATTAGACAGGTGTCACAAGATCGAACGCCGAGAATAACATTCGATATCAGCACATTTACGAGAAAACATCTGCTACAGTTGCTCCAGGGACTAGATCTGGCCGGTATGTTGGCTTCCTGCCATTTCTATCATACCGAGCCCGTTGATTATCACACTGAGGACGATGAACCGATATCACAGGGAATCTCCTCCGTAAAAGCAATTGAGACATTCGCTGGTCATAACAACCCTTCCTTAGAATCTCTGCTCGTGATTTTCCTTGGCTATGAAGGCCGACGAGCTCTTGCTCTCTGGGAACATCTTGAGTCCAACGTAACCTTAGCCGTCATTCCTGATCCACCATTCCGTCCGGACTGGCGTGGTCGCACTGAGATCCAAAACAGATACCTCCTCTCAAGTTTGTCCAAAGAGAACATCCTCAAGACTCACTCGCGATTTCCTTCTGACACAGAGGCTCTTCTTAACTATCTTGTTTCAAGCGAACAGTACAACTCTCGCAAATTCAACTATCGGATTGCTCCTTTGGGCACAAAACCACAAGTCTTAGGTATGTACCGGTTCCTGCGAAAACAAAGGGGTCTAGCTACGGTTATGTACGCCAGTCCCGTGCGATATAGAGAGGAGCAAGCAGCGTTCCCTGTGGGTCGGACCTGGCTATTGGATAAAGGGCAACTGTGGGAGAAAGGTTCTTGATGAAACTCCGGTGACTGGCTGTTGGGGGATGTGAGATGGTTCGAATACCAACGTATCTAGATCGTTATCCCGCCAAAATGATTTCCCGCCTTGCCGACAAACTCGTCAGCAGGTTCGCGGTCGGTCGCTTAGAACTGATGGATCCTTTTTGCGGTTCAGGCGCAATTCTAGCGGCGGGCAAGAAGAAAGGCATTCACGTAACCGGTTTCGACGTCAATCCTTACGCTGTCTTGTTATCTCAAGTGAAACTTCACGGTTTCAGTCGAGAAACAGCACTGAGCCTTTGTGATGAGTTCATAACTAGAGCAAAGCGTAACCGCAGGCTTTTGCCGATTCAATGGAACGCAAAAGAGTTTTGGTTCACACCGGCGACTATCCGCAAGTACGAACAACTTCGTTATGTCGCCGACAAAATGAATCTTAATAGTAGTTCTGAAGGAAGAGCTGTCTTACTTGCCTACGCGTTGTCAATTAGGAGATGCTCCCGCGCTGATCAACGAAGTCCCAAGCCGTTTGTTTCCAAGACCGCCCTCAGACAGCGCAAAGGACGTCATTTCGATCCGCTTACTGAGATTCGAGGTCTCTTTGAGAAGCTTGCACAACTGTATGGAGAGCCGGCGCCACGCGTGGGTCGAGTAGCGTGCGTTGACATAATCGCTGCGAAAAGCCGACTGCTTAAGACGAAGAAGTTCCCATTAGTTATCACGTCTCCGCCTTACCTCAACGCGCAAGATTACTTCCGAAATTTTAAGTTGGAGCTGAACTTGCTCGATCAACTCTTACCTTTCAATATCGATAGAATTAGGACGTCGTTCATCGGAACCGAGCGTGGGTTGTTACTTGCAGGGATCAGACAGGAGATTCTAGAACATCATGAAATCTTACTTCCGAAGCTTAGGAAGATGAAAACCAACTACCCGAGACTGACCGCCGTGGTTCATCGCTACCTTTACGATATGGGCCGATCCTTCGATTCAATTAGATCGTCGTTGAAAAAGGACGCTTTGTTAATAATTGCCGGCGCGGACAACTTGGTGGCAGGGTATTCGATCTCTACTTGGCGAGTTTTGAATGCCATGTTGGAAGAGCGGGGATTTGTCTTGTTTGACACTTTTGGGGATCACATAGATCGCCGCTGCGTTCCACCAAAGAGAAACGGCCACAAGGGATTGATCAAGCAAGAGGTGATCTCCGCGTTTCGCCTCGGCCACTAAAGGAAAGCGAACCCATTGGCAAGGTTCGAATGATCATCGGCATCGTCGCAGTAGATCGAAACCTGGCAATCGGCAAAGGCGGCCGGCTGCCCTGGCATTACTCTGCCGACATGAAGTTTTTCAAACAAACGACGCTCGGAAATGCGGTCGTCATGGGTCGGCGCACCTGGGTGACTTTGAAAGGGCCGCTCAAGGATCGACAGAACATCGTCCTCAGTAACGATCCGAGTCTTGATTCGCAGGATTCGCTCGTCGTGATGCACGATGTCCAGTCCGTGCTTTCATACGCCAGCAAACAGGACTGTCACCTATTTGTGATCGGCGGCGCGAAGGTTTACGAATCGTTCCTGCCACACATCAATCGATGGATCGTCACTGAGGTTCCGCTCGCGGTCGAAGGCGCGGACACTTTCATGCCGGCAAACTTTCTCGATGGATTCGAGATGTACGAACTGCGACAGTTGGATGACCGTCTGCGAGTGAAGTTTTATGAACGGAAGTCCACGTGATTCGGTTTGCGGCTGTGCCGCCCGATGTGCGCAAGGTCTCTGACCTTCCGGAAATACGGTGTAATTCTTCTGGGGCTACGCCCCGAGATTTTGACGAGACATAGCCTCGCTGAGGTAAGAACTAGCCTTTTCGGAAAGGCACAGCCTTTCCGCACATCGGGCGGCATAGCCGGAAAAACCATTCAGACCTGCGCGGAAGTCAAACTCTGCTTCAGGCCGATGTGTCGAGCATATCGTGCCGCGTAATGATCCCGGTGATGCGGCCGTACTCTTCAATCAACACTGCGGGGTTAGTCCGCAGCTTGCGGGTAACCTGATTCACGTCGTCGTCGACGCCGACGATCGGAAAACCCTTGTCCATTACTTTGCTCACCGGAGCCTCGAGCAAATCGCGGTCATTGAAAACCTTCGAAAGCAAATGGTTTTCTCGCAACGAACCGACCGACCTGCCGTCTTCAAGCACGGGAATCTGCGTCAGTCCCATCTCGTTCATCTTTGCCAGCGCGTCCGCCACGCGCTCGTGCGGCGCAACCGTCACGAGATCTTTCGGCGAGCGCGCGCCCTTTGTTTCGCAAATCAATCCGGCCGTGATCTTCTGCGGTTCGAGCAGGCGCTTCTCTTTCATCCATTCGTCAGAGTGGAATTTAGAAAGATAGTGTTCGCCGGTGTCGCAAACGATGAAGACGATGACGGCGTCTTTGTCCAGATCGCGCGCGACGCGCAAAGCGGCGGCACAGTTTGTCCCCGTCGAGCCGCCACAGAAGATTCCCTCGACACGACCAAGCTGACGCGCCGTTTCAAACGAATCGCGATCGGTAACGTTCATCACTTCATCAACGTATTGCATGTGCGCGTTAGCGGGAAGAACCTCCTGGCCGATGCCTTCGACCAGATACGGCGTCGTCTCGGGAATCTTTCCCGTCTCTTTGTAAGTCTTATAAATCGATCCGAACGGATCCGCGCCGATGATTCTGATGTTGGGATTCTTCTCTTTCAAGAACCTTCCGGTTCCCGAAATTGTGCCGCCCGTGCCGATGCCGGAAACGAAGTGCGTAATCTTGCCTTCGGTCTGCTCCCAGAGTTCGGGACCCGTCGTGCGATAGTGAGCTTCGGGATTCGCCGGATGTGAATACTGATCCGGATAGAAAGAGTTGGGTGTCTCTGCCGCGATGCGACGCGCGGTTGAAACATAATGATCAGGCGTGCCGGGTTTTGCTGAAACGGGAGTAATCACAACGTCAGCGCCGAGCGCTTTCAGATAACGCGACTTTTCCACTGACGCTTTGTCAGTCATGACAAAGATGCATTTGTAGCCTCTCACCGACGCGGCAATTGCCAAACCGATCCCGGTATTTCCGGAAGTCGCTTCCACGATCGTGCCGCCCGGCTTCAGAAGTCCTGCGCGCTCTGCCGCGTCGATCATCGAGATGCCGATGCGATCCTTGACTGAGAAGCCTGGGTTCAAATTCTCCATCTTGGCGAGAATCACCGGCTTCAATCCTTTGCTCAGACGATTGAGTTTGACTAGTGGAGTATGGCCGACCAGGCCGAGCACGTTTTCGTAATAGTCCATGTCTGCTTTTTCGTTCGACGAGTATCTATCAACGCTTCGGACTTCACCAACTAAGAAAGAACAGACATTGTCCGCGAAATCGCTTTCTTTGCCAACTCCATTCGCGCAATCGGCGATCATCGACTCGCGCGAGCATGTTTTTCTGGGAGGGTTGCTTGACTCAGCCGGGCGAGGACGTATAATTTCCACTTCCGCTGTGGGCCGATAGCTCAGTTGGTAGAGCAGCTGACTCTTAATCAGCGGGTCGCAGGTTCGAGCCCTGCTCGGCTCACCAGTTTTCATCAGACGGCGGCAGGTTATCGAACCTGCCGCTTTTATTTTGGGAGGTTCGACCAAATAGAGATCGCGTCCCGCGTCTTCGACTATCAACGTGTCCGCGTCAGCTCGATAATCTTCGAGACGAAAGTTGCGGTGATCGAGAAACGCGAGATTCACGCGGCGACAAGCGTCTTTCGGAAACGCCTGAGGCCAGCGTGATGCGATAGCGAGGCGTGAGGTGCCCAGCGGCGTCACGAGCGCTGCCGTAACTCACGTGGGTCAGACCTAATGTTTGAGATCGATTCAACCCGCGTAATGAAGTCAGTACCACCTGCGTCAGCAGGTGGGTTCAACCGCCACCCATCCATTGAGTGTTTGACCCACCCGCTGACGCAGGTGGTACTGACCTCATCCTCACTGATTGACGCCGCTGGCCAGGAAACCTCCGTCGACAACCAGGACCTCGCCGGTGATGAAGCTGGCCGCGTCGGACGAAAGAAAGACTGCCGCGCCGGCCAGTTCTTCAACGTTGCCGAATCGTTTCATCGGCGTGCGCAAGAGGAATTCCTTCCCGCGCTCAGTTTCATCAAGCAGCTTTTGATTTAACGCCGTGCGAAATACACCCGGAGCGATCGCGTTTACGTTCACCCCATGCACCGCCCATTCGATCGCCAAAGACTTCGTCAGCGAAGCCACCGCCGCTTTACTCACCGCATAGGCGGCCACCTCATAAAGGGCCACGAACGAAGAGAGCGAGGCGATGTTGACGATGCGGCCGTACTTGCGCTCGAGCATGTGGCGGCCAAAGACCTGACACGCGCGCAGAGTGCCCGTCACGTTGGTATCGAGAATGTCGTTCCACTCTTCATCGGCCAAATCGATTGTGGGCGTGCGCTTGGTTTTGCCTGCCGAGTTGATAAGGATATCTACTTTGCCGAATGTCTCGATGCACTTTTTCAGCGCCTGCTGCAAAGATTCTCTGTCGCTGACGTCGGAAACTACTTCCAATGAACGACGCCCCAGCGCTCGGATCTCGCGCGCGGCCTCTGCCACCTGCTCAGCGCGACGCGAAGTCGGCACCACGTCAGCGCCGGCCTCTGCCAGTCCGCGCGCAATCGCCCGGCCGATGCCCGACGTGCCGCCGATGACGACTGCTGTTTTGCCAGTTAGATCAAAAGCTTGATAAGCCATTTCTAGTTACCACCTCGAATTGATCTCGCTTTGGGTTTCAGCTCCGGAGGAGCGCGATGTTTATAGTTCACGAACCCGAAATTCTACAAGCTCCGTAGGAGCCACATCTCAAATCACATTTCGCTCCTCTGGAGCTTGGGTTAGTATCTGCTTCACATTCTATAAATATTTCGTGCCTACGGCACTTCAAGTCACCTCGTGCGATAGGTGCGGCTGATTTGCTTGGCCGGAATACTCACGGTGTAGGACTTGCCCTTCGGGTCAACCGACAGCTTGATGAAATTTCCCTGGCAAGCTTCCTCTTCATTGGCGATGTAACCCGACATCGTGTTGTCTTTGTCAGTCGTGCGCAGGTTGCGGTGAAGCTGATAGACGGCCTCGATTTCCTTCAGGCTGGTCAGCGTTGCATACGTGCGTGCTTCTCCGCCCTTGCGCGGCCCACTATCGATCACGGCCACACGAGGATTGAGCGCGCGCAGCAGGGTCGGATTGTTGCTGACGTCGGTACCATGATGGTCGACCTGGTAAACGTCGATGACACCGACGAGGTTCTTTGGACACACGAGCCGGTTCTCGATATTCCACGACAGGTCGCCGCCGTCGAAGAATTTGAATCCGCCAAAAATTAGCAGGAAGCCGACGCTGTTGGGATTGTCAGTTATGTCTTCAGGGATCGACTGGAAGTCCGGACCGCACGGTTGAATCTGCGGCGCGCCCGGTTTCTCGCCGAGCACGATGCCGTTCGCTGCCAGCACGCGCACTTGCAACGGCGGCATATATTTCGGCGAGCGCAACTTAATCTCGTCGCCCGGCTTCAAGGCCACCGACTTACCCTGCGAGGTTTGCTTGTACGCCTCAACGAGCTCGGCCTGCATGTCCGCGGCGATCGTCTGCGGCAATCCGTGGTCGTAATAGTTCTTGACCGGGATCAACTTTGCCAGAGTCGCAATGCCGCCGACATGATCGCGATGCCAGTGAGTTATCACGCAATGATCGATCTGCTTGAGCCCGGCAACCTCGACCGCGACATGCGCAATCCGTCCCGCATCACGGTCACCGGGAAAGCCTGAGTCAACCAGCAAAGATTCGCCCGCCGGCGTCACGATGAGCGTCGCCGCGCCACCCTCTACGTCAATGAAGTAAATGTCGAGTGTGCGGGACGCCGTTTGACTTCGGACAGGTTGGAAAAGCAGCAGTGCCGCAAGCAATGCCAACGGCAAACATCTATTCATATTCATCGGGGCCCTCCGTCATCGTGTCAGACAAACTTCAGTTGGTCGCCTTTTAGTTTCCATTCGAGGTGCGTCTACCGAGCATAGCGATAAACTTTAAGTTTGTCGCTCGCATGGCGATCCGTTGACTAAAAGTCAGCGACAAACTAAGTTCGTCGGACAAGGACATGACTATCAAAATCACCGATATTGAAACGCACGACGTTCGCTTTCCGACTTCGCGCACGTTGGATGGCTCTGACGCGGTGAATGTCGATCCCGATTATTCAGCGGCCTACGTTATCCTCCACACCGACAATCCCGGACTCGAAGGGCATGGGCTCACCTTCACCAACGGTCGCGGCAACAATGTCGTCTGCGCGGCGATTGAAGCTCTGGCCCCGCGGGCCAAAGGGCGCACGCTGGAATCGATCGCCGCTGACATGGCTGGCTTCTGGTATTCAGTAGCGGGTGATACACAACTCCGCTGGCTCGGTCCCGAGAAAGGCGTCATACACCTGGCCACTGGAGCATTGGTCAACGCGGTTTGGGATCTCTACGCGAAAGCCGAAGGCAAACCGTTGTGGAAACTTCTCGTCGACATGACGCCGGAACAACTGATCTCAGCAGTTCCTTTTCGTTACATCACCGATGCGCTAACTCCAGACGACGCGCTGGAAATCCTGCGCCGGCTTGAAGCAACCAAACCCGAGCGTGAAGCGGAAATGCGCGCGCAGGGCTATCCCGCATACACGACTTCGGCCGGGTGGCTCGGCTATTCAGACGATAAAATTCGTCGGCTGGTGCGCGAAGGGATCGACCAGGGTTGGACGCATTTCAAAATGAAAGTCGGCGCGAACCTTGACGATGACCTGCGGCGGGCGCAACTCATTCGCGACGAAATCGGACCCGATCGAACGCTGATGATGGACGCGAATCAAGTCTGGGACGTTTCACAGGCAATCGAATGGATGAAAGAGTTGGCTCGTTTCAAACCGCTTTGGATCGAAGAGCCAACCAGTTCCGATGACGTGCTGGGTCACGCGGCGATCGCGCGCGCAGTCGCGCCGATCGGCGTGGCCACTGGCGAGACCTGCCAAAACCGCGTCATGTTCAAGCAATTCCTGCAAGCGAAGGCCCTGGACTTCTGTCAGGTTGATAGCTGCCGTTTGGGTGGCGTCAACGAAGTGGTTGCGGTGCTATTGATGGCAGCGAAGTTCGGCGTGCCGGTTTGTCCGCACGCGGGCGGCGTAGGCCTCTGCGAATACGTGCAGCATCTTTCCATCTTCGACTATATCGCGGTGAGCGGATCGCTCCGGAATCGTCGCGTCGAGTTTGTCGATCACCTGCACGAACACTTTGTCTATCCGGTCGAAATTCGCGGCGGAAATTATGTTGCACCGCTCGCTCCCGGCTACAGCATCGAGATGAAGCCAGAGTCGATCAAGCAATACGAGTTTCCAACTGGAGCAGAGTGGCAAGATAAAAGTGAGCCTCAGATGGGCACGGATACACACGGATAAGAAGGAAAAAATATGAAAACCAAATTAACTGTGGCTTTTGTAATGGTGTTGGCGGCTCTGCTTTTTCTCGCCCCCGCATGCCATCGTCAAAGCAAGAGCGGCAAGCGTGTGATCGCCGTCATTCCGAAAGGGACTTCACATTTCTTCTGGCAGAGCGTTCACGCCGGGGCCGAGACTGCGGCGAAGGAAGCAGGTGTCGAGATCATGTGGAAAGGACCCGAGCACGAGAGCGACTCAGCCGCGCAGATCAATATCGTTGAGGACGCGATCAACCGACGCGTGGACGGAATCGTGCTCGCTCCGACTCACAAAGACGCACTGGTGCCCATTGTCGAGCGCGCCGGGCGCGAGAACATCCCGGTCGCAATCTTTGATTCCGGCATCGGTACCGAGAATTACGTTTCGTATATCGCGACTGACAATCATCAGGGAGGCGTTGTCGCTGCCGAACGGTTGGCGGCAAAACTCGGTGGCAAAGGGAAGGTTGCGATACTCGGCGTCAAAGCCGGATCAGTCTCGACCGACCAGCGCGAGCAGGGCTTTCAGGACACCATCAAGCAGAAATATCCGGGCATCGAGATCGTGGCCTTTCAATATGGCGATGCCGACCGCGCGCGTTCGCTCGATCGCGCCACCGACATCCTGACCGCACATTCCGAACTCAACGGTTTCTTTGCTTCGAACGAGTCATCAACGGTCGGCGTCGTGCAGGCGCTGAAACAAAAAGGTCTGGCGGGCAAAGTGATCTTGGTCGGCTTCGACTCAAGTCCTAACCTGATCGACGATCTCAAAGCCGGGGCGATCGATTCGCTTGTGCTGCAGAATCCGTTCAAGATGGGCTACGAATCCGTGAAGGCAATGGTCGCAAAGCTTAATGGCCAGACACCGCCGCGCGTGATCGACACCGGAGTGAAGCTTTTGACCATGGATAATATCGAGACGCCGGAGATGCAGCAACTGCTCAAGTCGCCGTAGGGAAACTTTGGAGTGAGCCGGCAGAGCGAAGCGGCGACGGCGCTTTCCATTTTACGTTGCGAGGATTTCGACTGAATCCAAAGCAGTGTCGCGCTACGCTTGCCACCGCACTCCAAATCTGGGGCCATGACTGAAGCTCAGACCGCGCTGGAAATGCGCGGCATCAACAAATCATTCGCCGGGAATACGGTGCTGGCCGACGTGAACCTGTCGGCGCGCGCAGGTGAAGTGCACGCGCTCGTCGGTGAAAATGGGGCCGGCAAATCTACGCTGATGAAGATCCTCGCCGGCGTGTACCAACCTGATGCCGGCAAGACTCTAATCGACGGGCGCGAGGTTGATTTCGTTCGTCCGTCAGACGCGCTGCGAAGCGGCATCGCGATGATTTACCAGGAGCTGTCGCTCGCGCCCGATCTTACCGTGGCAGAGAATATTTTCCTCGGGCGCGAGCCGCTCAGCTTCACGCCGCTCGGAATAGTCAACCGCCGCGAGATGAACACGCGCGCCCTCAGTATGCTGAAAGAGTACGGATTCAAGCTCGACCCGCGCGCGGTGGTTAAGCGTCTGAGCGCGGCCGATCGTCAGTTGGTTGAGATCACACGGGCGACTGTTGAAGCGAAGCGGGTGCTGGTGATGGACGAGCCTACTTCTTCGCTTGCGGCGCATGAGGTGGAAGACCTGTTTCGCTTGATTCGCGAGTTAAAGAGCCGTGGTCTCGCGATCATCTACATTTCGCATCGACTCGAAGAACTTGATTTCATCGCCGATCGACTGACGGTCTTGCGCGATGGGCGCGCCGTCTACTCGGGCCCCTGGGGAGAGATTTCGCGCGCTGAGATTATTCGACACATGGCGGGGCGCGAATTGAAAGAGATCTTCCCACCGCGCACTGCCGGGAAAGGTAACGTGCGACTGCGCGTCGCGAATCTCACGCGTGCCGGTAAATTTCGTGACGTAAGTTTCGAGGTGCGCGCCGGCGAGGTGATCGGGATCGCCGGACTTGCGGGCGCCGGACGCACTGAACTCGTGGAAACGATTTTTGGCGCTTACCCGGCCAATGAAGGCGAGATCGTTTTGAATGGAGAGCGACTTCACATGGCTCCGCCGGATCAGATGGTCGCGCGGGGGCTGGCTCTGCTTACGGAAGATCGAAAACGCACCGGTCTGTGTCTGAATCAGCCGCTGGCCAGAAACCTTACGCTCGCAAATCTGCGAGCGCTGATCAGGGGTTTGTGGATAGACACCAGGCGCGAGAAAGCAGTTAGCTGTGAACATATCGAAGCGCTTCACATTCGTCCGCCTGATCCCAATAAGACCATCGCTCGCATGAGCGGCGGCAATCAACAAAAAGTTTTGCTGGCGCGATGGTTATTCGCAGGCTCGCAGGTGTTTTTGCTCGACGAGCCCACGCGGGGCGTGGACGTGGCCGCTCGATCAGAGATTTATCGAGTAATCAATCGTCTGGCCGAAGCCGGCGCCGCAGTTGTCATGGTTTCTTCCGATCTGCCGGAGCTGCTGGGCATGTGTAATCGAATTCTGGTGATGCGACGCGGGCGCATGGTTGCCGAACTGGACGCACGTCAGACGACGCAGGAAGAAGTCCTGCGGCACGCCGCGGTGGACGAAGGCAAGCAACAGGCAGCGTAATTTGGAGTGCGCCGGCAGAGCGAAGCGGCGACGGCGCTTTGGATATCTGCCCGCTGCACGGACTCTGAGAGAATCCAAAGCGGTGTCGCGCTACGCTTGCCACCGCACTCCAAATAGAGAGCTATGTCCGACTGGATCAAACGCTTCATTCCTTTCGCCAGCTTGATTGGGCTGTGCGTGATCATTGCCGTGCTTACGCCAAAGTTTCTTTCGACCGGAAACCTTGGGAGCGTCGCGCGACAAACGGCCGTGATTACGGTCATGGCGATGGGCATGACGATGGTGATGGTCTCTGGCGGCATCGATCTTTCAATCGGCTCGATGATGGCCCTCGCCGGCGTTACGGGCGCGTTCGCGTTAGCCGGTGGCGCACCGCCGCTCGTGGGAATAGTAACCAGCATGGCGGCGGGCGCAGCTTGCGGCTTGCTGAACGGGACCGCGGTTACCAGCCTTAAGATTCCGCCTTTCATTGTCACGCTTGGAGCGATGGGCATCTATCGCGGGATCGCTTTGCTTGTAACCGACGGCAAAGCCGTGGTCGGCCTGCCTACAAAGTTTGGTTACCTCGCCGAAGGCAATCTGTTTGGCATTATCCCGATACCGCTTTTGATCGTGGTGATTGTGGCGTCGGCAGTTCACTTCGTGTTGTCGAGTACGCGCCTCGGACGTTATTGCTACGCTATCGGAAGCAACGTCGAGGCCGCGCGCTACGCCGGCGTGCGCGTCGCGCATTGTCAGATCATCTTCTATTTGATCCTGGGGACGCTCGCCGGACTCGCGGGCGCGATCGAATCGGCGCGCTTGATAACCGGCCAACCCACCACCGGTGAAGGTTACGAGCTGCGCGTGATCGCGGCGGTCGTAATCGGCGGCGGCTCGCTGAGCGGTGGCCAGGGCACGGTAATCGGAACGATCATCGGCGCGCTGATTATGGGGGTGCTGGCAAACGGGGCGAACCTGCTCGACATTTCCTCGTTCACGCAGCAGATTGTTATTGGCGCAGTAATTATACTCGCGGTCACGTTTGATGAATTTCAGCGGCGGCGTTTAGAGACCGCCGGATCATGAATCAACTCCCGGGAGCAAAAGACACTGATGAAACTGGCGCAGTTCAAAACAAGTGACTCGGCTGAGCAACGGCTCGGCGTATTGCTCGGCGATGTCGTCTACGATGTTGCCAAACTGGCTCGTGCGATCAAAGAGTCCGGCCAGGGACCACCGAGCTGGTTGCTTCAAGCTAACCGGACTCAGGATGTCATTAACCGCGGCGAGTCAGCCGTTCGCGACATCGAGGCTCTTTTAACTGATATTCAGCCAGGCACCGCGCTGCCGCTTGATTCGATCGATTTTTTACCCGCCGTCTATCCAAGCAAGATTATTGCTATCGGGCGTAACTACGTTGACCATGCCATTGAAGGCGGTGCGGCTCCGCCGGAAGCACCGCTCATCTTCAACAAACTTCCGAATTCCTTGAGCGCTCACGGTGCGCCGATCGTCTTGCCAACAATTAGTACTCAGGTCGACTACGAAGCCGAGCTCGCCGTGGTCATCGGCCGCAAAGCAAAGCGCGTCAGCGAAGCCGAAGCGCTTAATTACGTTTTTGGCTACACGATGATTGATGACGTCAGCGCGCGCGACCTGCAATTCGGCGACGGGCAATGGACACGTGGCAAGGGCCTCGATACTTTTGCGCCCCTCGGCCCGTTCATTACTACTCGCGATGAGATCGCCGACGTTCAGGCGCTGAAGATCGAAGGGATTCTAAACGGCGAAGTGATGCAGTCATCAAACACCGGCAAGATGATCTTCAAGGTGGCCTATCTGATCTCTTACCTTTCGCAGGGCATAACTCTGGAGCCAGGCGACGTGATCGCCACAGGCACGCCGGACGGCGTCGGCATCTTTCGTAAACCGCCGGTGCTGCTGAAGGCCGGAGACGTTTTTGAAGTCACGATTGAAAAACTTGGCACACTTCGGAATCCGGTAATCGCGGCAGAATAAGTGGAATGCTCGGCCATTGCGCGCGCTTCGGGTCGAAATGGTGAAGGGCTTGCAGGAAAACTTCACTGTCGCATCCACCGGCAAGCACTTCGCGGTTTATAGCGTTGGCAAAGGCGCGCGCGAAGGCGAAGCGCGCACTGATTCACAAACCTCGCCGCGCGAGATCGAAAACATTTTGCTTCCGCCCTTCAAAGCCGCAATTGCCGCAGCCTTAAAAATCTCGAAGATAATCATCCAAGTAAACCAGGAAAATGCTTGCGGGTAAGTTGGTTTCCACTTAACATGTAGCCCGATCCAGTTCATTCGTAAGGTTTGTTTGCCGCAAGCGTAAGGAACATCCCGCGGGCAAAGGAGAAGACCGATGTCAGACGATCAAGACAACGAGCGAAAGAAGAAAAGCTCGCGTTACGATCCCAGCCGGCGAAAGTTTCTGAAAGGCGTCGGTGTTGCCGGAGCCGGCGCGGCGCTGGCCGATCACCTGCTGGCCCCTGATGCCGGTGGCATTACGCCCAAGGTCAATGCGGCAGGCGATCCCATAAGCGGATCTGTAAACATCAGGCTCGACATCAACGGTCAGAGGCGCAACGTGACGGTCGAGCCGCGCACGACCGTTCTTAGTGCAATGCGCGATCGCCTGGAACCGGCGGTGACCGGACCGAAGCTGGTTTGCGATATGGGGACATGCGGTGCGTGCACAGTGATCATGGACGGCAAGCCCGTGTACTCCTGTCTGGTACTGGCGGTCGATGCAGTGGGCAAGAAACTGACGACGGTTGAAGGGCTGGGCTCACCCGAGAATATGAATGAAGTGCAGAAAGCTTTCGTCGAACATGATGCTTTGATGTGCGGCTTCTGCACGCCCGGATTCGTGACAACTATCTCTGCTTACCTGAAAAAGAATTCGAACCCGACAATCGACGAAGTGCGCGAAGCGTGCAAAGGAAACTTTTGTCGCTGCGGAACCTATCCGCGTGTCTTTGAGGCTGCCCTGGCCGCGGCCAAAGCCGGACCAGTTCGCGGTTAACTAACGATATTCTTTACGGAGAACGTCATGCCACAGCAGCCACAAGCACAACCGTCGCCCGCGCCGCCTAAGAAGAAAAAGATTCGCGTACCCCGCGTGGTGAATGGCGTCGAGACTATGGTTGAGATCGAAGTCGACGACGTTGCGGGTCCGGGATGGGGGCCAAACGACAAGCACACGCTCCTCAATCATCGCCTGACGCGGGTCGACGGACCGCTGAAAGTGACGGGCGCTGCGCATTACACCTATGACGTGCGGTTGCCCGGAATGCTTTACGGGCGAATTCTCCGCTGCCCGCACGCTCATGCGCGTGTAAGGAAGTTCGATTCCAGCGCCGCGTCAGCGATGCTCGGCGTGAAGGCGATCATCCAGGCGCCGCTCACTGAATTTCGTTTTGCCGGTTCACCGGTAGCGGCCGTAGCTGCTACAACTCCAGAACTCGCGCAGGATGCTGCGCGCGCGATTGTCGTTGAGTACGAGGTCCTCTCGCATGTCGTGCGCGCACAAGATGCAATCAAACCTGACTCGCCAGGCGTGCTGCCGAAGGATCCGCAAAAGCCCGATGAGAATAATCTGCGGCAGAAGGATAAGCGCGGAGATTTGCAAAAAGTCGACGCCGCACTCGCCGGCTGCGACGCCATCGTTGAAGCCGAATATGTTACGCCGCGAATCCATCACGCGTGTTTAGAGACGCACGGGATGGTCGTTGATTACTCCGGCGGCGACTCGGCAACTGTTTACGCGACGACGCAAGGGACATTTACGATTCCTGGTGATGCTGCCGAGACTTTGGGCCTGCCCCAGAGCGCGGTTACCGCAACGGTTCAGCACATGGGCGGCGGTTTTGGTTCGAAATTCGGAATCGGGATTGAGGGAATGCTCGCCTGCAAACTTTCGAGAGAAACAAAAACGCCGGTCAAACTCATGCTCACACGCCATGACGAATTCGTGATGGCCGGAAATCGTTCCGGCTCGTGGCAGAAGATCAAAGCGGGCGCAAACAAGGACGGCACGCTTGTCGCCTTGCAGGCCACGCAGTATCGACTTGGCGGAGTGGGCCAGGGATCGCAAGCGGGCCAGCCCTACGCCGTCTATCGCGCGGGCGAAACTTATCGCGAGGTCTACGCCCTGCACACCAACGAAGACTCATCAGTCGCCATGCGCGCGCCCGGCCATCCCCAGGCGTCCTTCGCCATGGAATCGTTGATGGATGAACTCGCTTACAAGATCGGAATGGACCCGGTCGCGTTTCGCAAAAAGAATATGCGCGACGAAGTTTATCACCGTCAGTTAGATCGCGGTGCTCGCGAAATCAGTTGGGAGAAACGAAATGGAACGCCCGGTGGAGGCACGGGGCCGCGCAAACGCGGGATGGGCTGCGCCGCGGGCACCTGGGGTGGCGGCGGCAACAATCAATGCAAAGTTGATGTCACGGTGGCGCGCGATGGTTCAGTGTTGGTCGCCGTGGGTACTCAGGATTTGGGAACCGGCACACGCACTTTCACGCGCGCGATCGTCGCTGAAGAGTTGGGGCTGCAAATAAACGATGTGGTCGAACAGATCGGCAACTCCAAACTGGGTGGCGCCAATGCTTCAGGAGGCTCAACGACCGCAGCTTCTTTGTCCCCCTCAGTCAAAGACGCCGCCATCAAGACTCGTCTCGCGCTCGCCGAAAAGCTGGCTCCGCTTCTCGGAAATGCCAAACTCGAAGAGATTACCTTTAGCGGCGGCAACATCACGGGCGGCGGAAAATCTCTCGCGTGGAAACAAGCCTGTGCGGCACTGCCGGCGGCAGGCGTGACGGCCCACGGTGAATGGCGACAAGACCTGCAGGGCCGGGGCGTCCATGGTGTCTGCTTCGCTGAAGTTGAAGTGGATGTAGAGACAGGCAAAATCCGGCCCATCAAAATGGTCCAGGTGCAAGACGGCGGACTGCCGCTCAACCGTCTCACGATGGAAAGTCAGATTAACGGCGGCATGATTCAATCGCTGGGCATGGCTTTCTGGGAAGGCCGCGTGATGGACTCCCAGTTGGGTCTGCAACTCAATCCGGGATTCATAGACTACAAGTTGCCGGGCTCTCTGGAAATGCCAGAGTTTGTTCCGCTCATCGATGACGACGATAAACGCGAAGTCGTGATCGGGATCGCCGAGGCGTGCATCATTCCATCGCTCGGCGCTTTAGCTAATGCAGTCTTCAATGCCTGTGGTGTGCGCGTGCGTGAATTGCCCATCACGCCGGACAAGATCCTGATGGGCCTGTTGAGGAGGAACGCATGAAAGCTTTCGAGTGGATGAGTCCAAACACCGTCGCCGAAGCCGTCAGCGCGCTCAAGTCTGCCCCAGCGCCGGATGATGCAGACGATGCCGCGCGACCAATTGCGGGCGGGCAGGATCTTCTGACCACGATGAAGGATTACATCACGCGGCCGACGCGCGTGGTTAATCTTAAAGGTATTCGGGGGCTCGATAGGATTGTAGAAGATGGTAAAGGCGGACTGCGAATCGGCGCGCTGGTCACGTTGGCTCAACTTGAAGAGCACCCGGTGGTACGTCGCAATTTTCCAGGTCTTTCAGAGGCGGCGCATTCTGTTGCTACAACGCAGATTCGCAATCTTGGTACGGTTGGTGGCAACCTCTGCCAGCGACCACGCTGCTGGTACTTTCGTCTCGAAGACGTTGTGTGTTTGAAGAAGGGCGGCTCAGAGTGTTACGCCGCAACCGGCGAGAACAAGTATCACGCGATCCTCGGCGGTGGTCCTTCTTATATTGTCCATCCGTCGGATCTGGCGCCGATGCTCGTGGCCCTCGGCGGCAGTGTTTCCGTAGTCGGTCCTGACGGCAAACGGAACGTTCAGCTCGAAAAGTTTTTCACGCTGCCTGCTGACGGAAATCTGCGGCGTGAGAACGTCCTTAAGAACGACGAGATCATTACGGAGATCCACGTGCCGGCTTCGAGGTTCGCCGCCCACTCGACCTATCTGAAATTCAAAGAGCGGGACTCGATGGACTTTGCGATCGCTGCGGTTGCGGCCGCCGTCGCGATGGGAGCAAATAAAACGATCAGTGAAGCGCGCCTGGTGCTTGGCGGCGTGGCCCCGATTCCCTGGCGCGTGCCAAAGGCCGAAGCATCCTTGATTGGTAAAACGATGAGTGGCGAGGTGCTCATGAATGCGGCGAAGATCGCTCTCGCCGGCGCGAAACCGCTCGAAAAGAACGCTTATAAAATTCCTTTGACTCAGACATTGGTTCGGCGTGCCCTGGCGAAAGCTGGTGGAGTGACTGGTTGAAACAGAGGTGAAAAGTACAATGGCAAACGAAACAGTTAATCAGAACCGCGAAGATCGGAGCGAGATCAGCGCGAGTGCTGCTCCCCAAAGTGCTTTTTGCAGCTCCCTGCGCTCAAAGAAATTCTTTATGATGGATGCTTTGCCGACAGAAGCGTCGCAGTATCTGGATGCCAGCAATCATTGCTGGTGCCGGATGACTCAACAAGTGATTGGGCCGGATGGCGGCACCGTTCATCCTGAATCATGCGTGGCCGGGCGCTCCTGTTATGGTTCGGCGTTTGAGGCTTAGGCGTTGTAAACTGAGTTTAGTGCTGTTGGAGGTGCGAAGATGAAAAGACTCTGGATCATTGCGCTGGTCATGTTTGTTTGCGTGGGCGCGATCGCGCTCACTTCAAGGGCCGAGAACCCGAGCGTGAAAGGCGACTACGTTGAAGTTCGCACCGCGAGCGTCTTCGCGGGAGCGTGTCACTTCAACGGCGAAGTCACGACGACCGGCCGCGATGCGTTGATGGCCTGGAACATTACCTCCGGTAGTTGGAATGGAACTGATTTGAGCGGCTTGCGAGCCATTGCCGTCGTCAGCGCCGACGATAATCTCTCAAACGCTCAAGCCGGTCGGCGATCTGAGCTGATCATCGACAAAGCCGCGAGCCATGCACAGGCGGTCGCGATGGTCAGCGCCCTCAAGAGCAGATATGCCGACGCGTTCGGCCAAATCATTTCCGTGCGCAGCGCCCCGATCAGTTTCAAGCACGAAGGAAAAACCTACGAAGTGAGTTCATCTGAAGCGGCGATCAACGTCGAGGCAATGCCCAACGATCTCTGCTGCCGCATGCCGAACCTTGTCTGGTACGATCCTCTGGTTCCGTTAGGACAACGCAAAGTCGGCTATACGATCAAGGCGCTCTATGCCGGGGACGCAGTCGGCGATTCCTGGCAACGAGCGGGCGAGAACAGTGCTTTCTACGGCAGTTTCGCCTTCTAGTCGATTCGCCGAAGCCGCCGTCCAAATACCAATCAGCACTAGAGATGTGAGCGCCTCGGGCTTGGGAATTGTGATGTGTTTCCGTCGCAACGCTTTGGTTGCAGGCAGGAGGCAGTAAGCAAAGCGCGAGTCAGTAGCCCGACTGTGAGGGAGGGCTCTCGCAACAAAGAAAAGAGGCTAAGGCATGAGTACGCAAACGAAGGAAGCAAAGGATCGGCTGATCTTTCGACACACAAACGATCGCAAGGGTCGGATCATCTCGATCACGCCAGAGAACAGCTCGATGAAGCACCTGGTCTATGGCCGGATTATTCTGGACCAGGCGAAGCCGAGCGAAGCATTCTCTACGGGCTCGCTGGAAACCGGTTTGATTTGTCTATCCGGTGAATGCACGATCAAAGCCGCCGGTGAGACGAACAGGATCGCGCAATACGATTCCATCTATCTGCCGCGCGACACCGAGGTCGAGATCACGACCGAGAGTTCGGTTGACCTGGTTGAGTGTTCCGCGGAAGTCGAAAAGAAATACCCGTTGCAGGTCGTGCGTTACGCGGACGTCGAAAAAGACAGCTCGCTCAAATTCAAAACTGGCGGCCCATCAACCACGCGCACGGTCAACATCACGCTCGGCAAGAACGTCGAAGCGGGACGCATCCTCGCAGGCTTTACGACTTCGGAACCCGGGCATTGGACGAGTTGGCCGCCGCATGAACACGCGGAGATACTTGAAGAGCTCTACGTCTATTACGACATGCCGGCGCCCGCGTTCGGCGTGCAATTCGTTTATACAAATCCGGACGAGCCGGAATTCATCGGCGTGGTTCGCGACGGCGATGCGGTGATCATGCCGAAAGGTTTTCACCCGAACGTTTCCGTGCCGGGCCATCCGATCAACTTTGTCTGGATGATGGCGGCGCATCGCGAGACTGAGGATCGGCAGTTCGGCGTGGTGAACGTGCAACCCGGATTCGACCAGGGTGGAAGTGGATTGGAAGCAAGTCGGAAGTAAGTGGTACAGACTCGTGTCTGTGTTTTTCGCTTCAGAGCAGCCCCAACGAAAGGTAGCGAGTCGTGTCTACACTTAGCAGTTATGAGAGTCGATTTCCAAACGCAAAGGACGCAGAGGTTTTCGCAGAGGAACGCAGAGGTTTTCCTTCGCGATCTTTGCGAAGGACTTTGCGATGATTCTGGTGAAGATTTACCTTGAACCACTAAAGCCGAAGACCGTTACTCCAAGCCAGAAACCATGAACCAACAGAGCGCGCCGGTAGAACACACAACTGGCGTGAGCGTCAGCGCGACCGCGGCGTCGATGGTTACGCGCATTGGCCGTCTCAGATGGACGATCTGCGGCCTCCTCTTTTTTGCGACCACGATTAACTACATCGACCGTCAAGTCATCGGAATTCTCTCGAAGGATTTGCAAGGTGCGTTTCATTGGACTGAGATTGACTATGGCAACATCGTGGCAGCTTTCAACGCGGCGTACGCGCTGGGGCTGCTGCTGGCCGGCCGTTTAATTGATCGCTTCGGCACCAAAATCGGTTACGCGGCCGCCTTGACCGTTTGGAGTCTGGCCGCGATGAGTCACGCTCTCGCTCGGTCGGCTTTTGGTTTCGGCGTGGCCCGAGCCGCGCTCGGAGTGGGCGAGGCGGGAAACTTTCCGGCCGCGATCAAAACCACCGCCGAGTGGTTTCCGAAAAAGGAGCGCGCTTTGGCAACCGGCATCTTCAATGCCGGGTCAAATGTCGGCGCGATTGTGGCTCCGCTCACGGTTCCGTGGATCGCTCTGCACCTCGGCTGGCAATGGGCATTCATCCTGACGGGCGCAATTGGTCTCGTCTGGCTCGCGTTCTGGATTCCGCTTTACGCGCGGCCACAAGCACACCCGCGGATCACGAAGGCGGAACTCGATCACATTCAATCCGATCCGCCGGATCCGCCGGCCACGAGAATCCCCTGGGTGCGATTGATCCCGCGCCGCGAAACGTCGGCTTTCGCTATCGGCAAGTACATGACTGATCCGATTTGGTGGTTCTACTTGTACTGGATTCCGGGATTCCTCAGAACGAATCATGGACTGGATCTGTCAACGATCGGATTGCCGCTGATTGCCATCTATGTGATCGCCGACGTTGGCAGCATCGGTGGTGGTTGGTTGTCTTCGATGTTCATTAGGCGGGGTTGGAGTATCAATCGCGCGCGTAAGACTGCGATGCTCGTCTGCGCCTTGTCGGTGACTCCCATCGTGTTCGCTTCGAACGTGAAAAATCTTTGGGTGGCAGTTGGTCTGGTCGGCTTGGCTGCGGCGGCGCATCAGGGATGGTCGGCTAACATTTTCACCATGGCTTCAGACATGTTTCCCCGCCGCGCCGTTGGATCGGTCGTCGGGATCGGCGGCATGGCGGGCGCATTCAATGGCGCGACGATGGCAGTCATCGTCGGCTACATCCTGCAGGTCACTGGCGGCAACTACAAGATTCCCTTTTTCATCGCGGGATCGTCCTATCTGATCGCGCTGCTGATTATTCATCTGCTGGTTCCCAGGATAGAGGCCGTAGACTACGTCGATGCAGTCGCGGCGAAACCTCTTTCGGTCGGGACAATCGTTGGATTCGGGTTCATGGGGAGCGTCTTCGGTTCGTTCGCCGGTTGGTGCACTGGGCTGCTCTCGCGTGTGTCCGGATCGAACTTGTTGAAGTACATGGCGCTCGGCGCGCTGGTCGGCGTGGTCGTCGGCATCACCAGCGGAATCGTAATCACTAGTCTGAAACCGAAAGCGGCGAGCTGATTCGCTCCGAGGCTAAGACATGATCCTCGACAACTTCAGACTCGATGGCCAAGTCGCCCTGGTCACCGGCGCTTCTACCGGATTGGGCCAGGCGATCGCGATAGCGCTGGCAGAAGCAGGCGCAGACGTGGTCTGTCATGGCAACACTCATTCACCGGATGCAACGTGCGAAGCCGTCACGATTATCGGGCGAAAGGCGTTTGCTTTGACGGGCGACTTGAGCGATCGAGAAACGCCGAGTCAGTTGATTGAGAATACGCTAGCTCACTTTGGTCAACTCGACATTCTCGTCAACAACGCCGGCACGATTCGCCGCGCGCCTGCTCTCGAGTATTCGGACGAAGATTGGCAGACAGTGATCGAGGTAAATCTTTCCAGCGTTTTTCGTCTTTCACAGCTTGCCGGGCGGCAGATGATCGCGCACGGTCGGGGAAAGATTCTCAACATCGCTTCGCTGCTTTCCTTTCAGGGCGGGATCACCGTACCGGCGTATGCTGCTTCGAAAGGCGGCGCAGCGCAACTGACAGGCGCTCGCGAACGAATGGGCTGCCAAAGGGATCAACGTCAACGCGATCGCGCCGGGTTATATGCGGACGGAGAATACGCGTGCATTGCAGCAAGACGAAACGCGCAACCGGCAGATACTCGAACGCATACCAGCGGGGCGTTGGAGCGAGCCCTCCGAGCTGGCGGGCGCCGCCGTGTTTCTCTGCTCGGCAGCGAGTGACTACGTGAATGGTCACGTGCTGGTGGTGGACGGTGGTTGGATGGGAAGGTAGCTTTACTTAGCACGTTAGGTCGGAAAAAGATGGAAGCCAAAGGCCAGAAACCAGAACCGCAACACACCGATTGGGCGAGCATCCCGGTCGAACAATTGGAAGCAGGGATCGAGCGACAAATGATTGTCGGCGAGAAGGTAATGATCTGTCGCCTGCGCTTTGCTCCGCACGTCGTCACGCCGGCGCACGATCATCCGCACGAACAGGTGACCCTGGTTGAGCGCGGCCGGGTGCTCTTCACGATTGGCAACGAGCAGCGCGTCGCTCAGGCCGGCGACGTGCTTCACTTCCCTTCCGGCACCTGGCACGGCGCTACGATGCTGGATGAAGAAGTAATTCTGGTGGACATCTTCTCGCCGATCAGGGAAGATTTTCTAACTTGAGAAACGTGGCATAGACTTCTGAACATGAGTCTCACTATTAAATCCAAAGACAATTGCCGCTGGGACCTCGTGAGTCTTGGCGAAGTCATGCTGCGCCTCGATCCCGGCGAGGGTCGCGTTCACACGACGCGCAGCTTTCAGGTTTGGGAAGGTGGCGGAGAATACAACGTCGCGCGCGGACTGCGGCGCTGCTTTGGAATGGACACTTGCGTTGTCACTGCGCTGGCCGACAATCCCGTGGGGCAGCTGGTGCAGGATTTGATCTATCAAGGCGGCGTCGATCAATCACACATCAAATGGGTCAAGTACGACGGCGTCGGCCGCAGCGTGCGCAACGGATTGAATTTCGCTGAGCGCGGCTTTGGCGTGCGCGCTGCTTTGGGCTGTTCAGATCGCGGACATACGGCCGTTTCCCAACTGAAAGCCGGCGACGTTGATTGGGAAAAGATTTTTGGAGGCGAAGGTGCGCGCTGGTTTCATACCGGCGGACTCTTTTGTGCTCTGTCCGAAACGACACCACAGGTCGCACGCGAAGCGATGGCCGCAGCGAAAAAGCACGGCACGATTGTTTCTTACGATCTCAACTACCGCGAGTCATTGTGGAAAGGCATCGGCGGGCCAACGCGCGCGCGCGAAGTCAACCGCGACCTGGGGCCGTTGGTCGACGTCATGTTAGGCAATGAAGAGGATTTCACCGCCGCGCTCGGATTCGAAGTTGAAGGCCTGGACGAACAGCACTCGAAACTTGACGTCGAAAACTTCAGGAAAATGATCGAGCGAGCCGTCCACGAGTTTCCGAATTTCAAAGTCGTCGCAACGACGTTGCGCAACGCGAAGTCCGCGACCATCAATGACTGGGGCGCGGTCTGCTTCTGCGACGGCGAATTCTATCAAGCGCCCACCCGCGAGAATCTGGAAATCTTCGATCGCGTCGGCAGCGGCGATTCCTTTGCTTCGGGTTTGATCTATGGATTGCTCAGCGATAACGGCCCGCAGTGGTCGGTCGAATGCGGCGCGGCGCACGGCGCGCTGGCGATGACGACGCCGGGCGACACGACGATGGCGACGCTGGCCGAAGTCGAGAGGGTCATGAAAGGCGGCACCGCGCGCGTGGCCCGGTAATCATGAATAAGAACGACGTAATGCAGCGCATCCGCGACACCGGTTTGATACCGGTCGTGCGCGCGGAGTCCGCGGATCTGGCAATGCGCGCAGTTGAAGCCATCAAAGCGGGCGGAGTCAATGTTCTGGAAGTAACGATGACTGTGCCCGGCGCGATTGGTGTCATCGAAAAGCTGGCCGCAACTTATGGAAGCGAAGCGGTGATCGGCGCGGGCACGGTTCTCGATCCAGAGACGGCGCGCGCTTGTGTCGAAGCGGGCGCGCAATTCATCGTCAGTCCCTCGCTTAACGAGGACACGATAACCTTTTGTCGAGAGAATGATGTGGCCGTGTTCCCCGGCGCTTTGACGCCGACAGAAGTCGTGCGCGCATGGAACGCGGGAGCTGACGCGGTGAAAGTTTTTCCGGCGGGAGCTGTGGGTGGAGCGAGTTATTTGAAGGCGCTAAAGGCGCCGCTGCCGCAGATCGAACTCGTACCCACCGGTGGCGTTTCGCTGAAGACGGCCGCGGATTTCATCAAGGCGGGCGCGATGGCGCTCGGCGTCGGCGCTGACCTGGTTGATCCAAAAGCTTTGCGCGAAGGCAACGAGAATTTGATCACTGAACGCGCGCGACAGTTTCTCGAGATCGTGCGCGATGCGCGCCAAGGTTAATATCTCGAGACCCAGATTCGCGTTGCGCGGCCTTCAGCTCGCCGTCCGTCGCGCACGTCGAAGAAAAGACGAATCGCCGCACACCCGCGGCCATCAGTGAATCGAGCAAAGCAATGCCGTGCTCGACATTCTTCTCTAAATAAAGTTTCGGCTGAGCTACGGATTCGCCGACGCAGGCGAGCGCCGCAAAGTGAATGCAGGACTCGATTTCGTGCTCGTGACAAATTCGCTGCACCAGCGCCTGATCGCCAGTCTCACCTTGATAGAAGGGCACACTCTCGTCCAGCGCGCCGCGATGCCCTCGCATCAAGTCGTCGAGCACGATCACTTCTTCTCTCTGCGCGAGTAGCAGATCGACCATTGCGCTGCCTATGTACCCGGCGCCACCTGTCACCAAAACGGCCATAGCCTTATTCAGTTAGAAGCCTGAAATCACCTGCGATCGAAATACCGCGCTGCGAGTATATCTTGCCAGCACGGCTTTGATCGATGATCGTGCCGGGGGCTAGCTGTCAAAATAAATCTGCAAGCATAGAGATTTTGCTTTACGCGGATGCTTATGCGAATCTTTGATGATGGCGACTATGATGGATTTTACAAAGCGCTGACTAGGGCGGTTCCAATCTACGGCGACCTACCGCTGTTTGACGCGGCCGATAATCAAAAGTTTGAAGCAGCGGCGCAATCGGCCTAAGAGCTAAGAATGAAATTCAAATACAGAAAGATTCCCGATCTGCAGCACCCGTCAAGAAAATGGGTAAGCCGACCTTATCTTCTAGTCACGCTCTTTCACGGAACCAATAAGAGGCCAGTGCTTTCGCTGGTAGACTCCGGGGCAGACTATTTCATTCTTCAGTTGCGGATGAACTTGGAATAGATCTGAAAAGCGGTTGGATTAAAGATTTTGGAGGGATTGCCGCGGGCCAGTCAGTTCAGGCCCACATGCACACAATACAGATCAAAATTCAGGGCTTTGGGGAAAGGGTTGAGATCGAAGCGGGCTTTGCGGATTCTGATGCTATCGGAGGACTTCTAGGAGGTGTGGGCTTTTTGGATAACTACAAAGTCACGCTCGAAAAATACAAAGGACGATTTCAGATCGAATCGCGCCTTAGGGAGCATAACTAACATGGAAAGAGGGGACTTTGAAAAGGAAGGTCTCAAAAGAACCTCGGGCTTTAGCCTCGCGGGTAGCCTCAGTAGCGTCATCTCCGCTACCCACAACGGTTTCCTTGCCATTCACCTCAGCGATAGCAACCCACTTATTCTCGAAATCCCCTATGATCTCAGGGAAGTTTGAGTCTATGTCCTGTTCTTCCACCATTGCGGAGATACCCTACCGTGTGAGATGCCCTGAGTCAATGTCTTGATGGCTTGGCTTGGCCAGCCCATCTTACATTAACAGCTTTCCTAAGCAGCGACTACAGTTCGATTCGCTCGACGTCGTTGGCTGGAGCTTTGGCGCTTTCGGCGGCCACCACGGCTTGCTTTTCCAATTTCTTCGGTTCGTTTTGCGCTGGGCGCCGGCGAAGGCGACGCACCAGAAGGTTGACGGGGACGGAGACACGCTGGGCGTCGGCGACGGCGTCGAGCCAGAAGGCGACGGGGACGGAGACACGCGCATCGGCGACGCTCTCGGAGAAGGCGAAGGTCTTGGATTTGGTCCCGCCGTCACGCCAATCTTTGCAGGTTTGCTGGTAGCTACAGTCTTAATACTTCGATCGCTCGGCAACGCAACTTCGACCGAGGCAAAATAATCGTTGGCAACTGCATACTTGTGATTCGTTCTCGGACTGTCTTGCCATCCAGTGATCGCGCCGTCGCCAAAGGCAAATCGGTATTTGATCTTCGGGTCCCTGGAGTTAGTTTGCGCATCGAACCTAACCGTGTCTCCAGTCTTGACCGAGGCCGGCTTCGCCACAAGATCGACGCGGACGCTTTGCGGAGATGTCACCTGAATCGGTTGTCGCTGACTGCCGCCGATCCGTTTGACGAATCCCCTGCTACGCTCGCCGATGTCGACATAGGCCGGGTACGTTTTCGCAGCCGCGTACCCGTGCGAAGTCTGCGGCGCATCCTGCCAATCCGTTTGCGATCCATCCCCAAACACAAAACGGTATTGGACGTTTGGATAACTGTGAGAGAGCTGCGCCGTGAAGTTCACCGAACTCTTTGTCACAACCGTTGTCGGGTTGGCCAAAAGTCTCACACTTGGCACTCGCGACGTTGGATCGGACGGTGACGTCGATGGCTTAACTAAAACAGAATAGGTGTAATAGCCGGAAGCGCGATAAAGGTGGACGGTCTCAGTTTGGTGCATTTCAGTCTGCGCTCCATCACCAAAATAGATCGTGACAGTGAAACGCGGATTCCCGACGAGGCTTGGGGGAGCGAGAGTAAACGTCACTTCGTCGCCGAGCGGCACTCGATTCCGATCGACGGCAACCCGGACAGCCGGAACTCCCGGCTGAGCGGTGACCACGCGTGGTCGAATGTTAACGGTGCCCGGCTGTTGCCCGATCACGGCGGGCAGAGACAGCCCGACCGCCAGCAGCGCGATGATCAGGGGTCGAGTCTGGATCTGCATGATATCTGCGGTCCTGGATAACCTTGATAGCTAATATAGCTAGTCCCTGAGAATCCGCGTATATCTGCGGTTGCGGTAGCGGCTGCTCTATTTTCCGAGGCTCCGGTTTAGCGAGTGTAAATCAAACAGGCCATCCCGCGCGAATTGTCTATTTGCGCGCGTTTTCATCTAAACCTAAGCAGCGTTTGACTCGTATTAGCCAATCTCAGATCCCTAAGTTGTTAAGAAGGAGACAACCGTGAGAAGAATTCTTGTCTTGATCGCGACCCTGGTACTGTTTGCCCTGCCTGCTTCCGCGCAATCAGTCGATGACATCATTGCGCATTACCTCAAGACGGTCGGCGGCATGGAAAGAATTCAGACCGTCAAGACTCTACGCCGCACTGGCAAGTTTATTGGTGGCGGCGGATTCGAAGCGGCGATCTTGCAAGAGAACAAGCGCGGAAATCTGGTGCGTGAAGAGTTCTCGTTACAGGGCATGATCGGCATCAACGCCTATGACGGAAAGACGGGATGGAAAATCGAACCCTGGAACGGAAAGAAAGATGCTGAGGCCCTCGGCGAAGAGGAGATGAAATCGATTCTGGAGGATGCGGATTTCGATGGCCCGCTCGTCAACTACCGCCAGAAGGGCAACAAAGTAGAGTTCGCCGGCCTGGACAAGTTCGAAGGCACCGACACATTTAAACTGAAGGTTACGAAGCCCGACGGCGACACTTATGTCTATTATCTGGATACCGATTACTACGTGCCGATCAAAATCGACACCAGGCGAATCGTGCGCGGCGCCGAACGCGAGTATGAGACGGTGGTGGGAGACTACAAGGAAGTGGCCGGCTGGTACCTGCCCTACTCTTTCGAGACGGGCGTCAAGGGCAGCCAGGGCAAGGCAAAGATAGTCTATGAGAAGATCGAAGCTAACGTGACGATCGACGATGTCCGATTTAGCATGCCGAGCGCGCCAAAGAAACCGTAGCAGCTTCACAGCCGAAGACAGAACATTCTGATCCAAGAGGATTCTCCGATGAAAACAAATTCCAGGCTTTGGTTTTGGACACTGGTGCTGGCTTTCGTTCCCGCGACTGCCGCAATCGCGCAGACGCCCGCGCCCAAGTTTGATTCGGAAACAATTTCCGGGCTCGGTGCGCGCAACATCGGATCGGCAACGATGAGCGGGCGCATCGCCGCGCTTGATGCGGTGCAGGAAGGCCAGCGGCTAACGGTCTATATCGGCGCGGCGAGCGGCGGCGTGTGGAAATCGCTCAACGGCGGCTCGACCTTCAAGCCGATCTTTGACAAGCAACCGGTTCAATCGATCGGCGCCGTCACCATCGATCCTAAGAATCCAAAGGTCATCTGGGTCGGCACCGGCGAGGCGTGGACGCGTAACAGTGTCTCGATTGGTGACGGCGTTTACAAGTCAGTCGATGGTGGCGAGAACTGGACCAACATGGGATTGAAAGATTCCGAGCGCATAGCGAAGATTCTGGTTGATCCCAGCAGTACGAACACGGTTTACGTCTGCGCGCCCGGCAAGCTCTGGAGCGACAGTGATGAACGCGGACTCTACAAGACCACTGACGGCGGTAAGAGCTGGACCAGGATTTTGAAGGGGCCAAACGCCTCGACCGGCTGCTCGATGATTTCGATGGACAAGCAGAATCCGCAGACGATTTATGCCGGCTTGTGGGACTTTCGCCGCAAGGGCTGGACGTTCCGTTCCGGTGGTGAGGGTCCAAATGCTTTCAGCGGCAGCGGGTTCTTCAAGAGTACGGACGGCGGCGCGTCATGGACCGAGCTCGATGAGAAAGGTGCCAAGGGACTTCCTTCAAAACCGTGGGGTCGCATTGTCGTCGCAGTGGCTCCTTCCAAACCCAGTACCGTGTACGCGTCTATCGAAGCAGAGATACCAAAGGACGGACTTTACCGTTCAGACGATGGCGGAAAAACCTGGAGACAGCTCGATCGGAGTCAGAACATGATCTGGCGTCCATTCTACTTCGCAAATCTGATTGTAGATCCTAAGGACGAAAACAAGATCTACAAGCCTGACGGATCATTGATTGCGAGCAACGACGGCGGTCAGAGTTTCAGCAACATCTCCGGCGGCGCGCACGGCGACTTTCACGACGTCTGGATCAATCCGAACAACACCGACAATCTAATCACCGGCGATGACGGCGGCGTCTGGTATTCCTATGACGGCGGCAATCGCTGGTGGAAAGGCAACAACCTCCCGGTCTCGCAGTTCTATCACGTCAGCGTAGACATGGACACGCCTTACCACGTTTACGGCGGGCTGCAGGACAACAGTTCGTGGATCGGCGATT
>DASZZL010000111.1:0-10531 GCA_035545035.1 Pyrinomonadaceae bacterium | reverse complement strand
CAGTCTCTTGCTGGCACAACCTCTCGAAACGTATAGTAAAGGTAGCGCTCATGAAGGCGGGCTAAATAGCGGAAAAAATGAAGCTCGCTGTTAGAAAGCAGGAAAGTACAAAGCAGCCATGATCGAAGGAGATTTCAGCAGATTCGGTATGGGCATCACCGTGGAAGCGATCTATGAGTCGGGAGTTCTCAAACCCTTAAAGCCCCTCGACACGCTCCAAGAGCATGAGCGCGTGCGGATTACTGTTCAGCCCGTCGGCGTCGTCGCCGAGCAACGCGGAGAGCGCATCAAGCTCGACCAGGCAGTTGCTCACGAAATTGCTGAATCGCCAGAGTACGACCTGCTGGTCAAGTAAGGTATGCTGCGCGACATCCCGCTGGGCGCACTGCTCGATGACTCGCTACGACAAGAAGAGTACGTTTCATGGTCCATCTCTCCTTCGAAGTTATGTCGCCAACCTCGGGCAAGCACGCATTCGTCGAAGCGGTAGCCACTGCCCGCTCCCAATTCGCAAAGAACTGATTCGGTGGGAAGAATGGAAGAAAAGCCTTCTCAGTTTCGGCGAGGGTTCTCTTGTGGGAGGGAGGTAGTGTTGGTCTATGGCGGAGCGTTGCCGTTTGACCACACCTCAGCATCTAAGGACGTGACCTATCCAGTGTATATCGGGTTTGTGTCGTGTGTTATTTGTGTGGCATTTTCGCGGTACTCGCAGTTCCGGAAGCCGCTTCTCGGAGTTCTGAAACCCATCCTGCTTTAAAGCCCAGTGTCATTCAGGAGAACCTTCATCGATTGCAGAAGTTGTTGGTCGGAATTTCCGTCGGCAAGATTCGCTTTCAACATGCCAAGCATTTTCATAAGCTTATTGTTGGACACGCTGCCATTGCCATTCCCAGGCGGCGGCTCGTCCTTGAGCGTGCTTGAGAGCCAAGCCCTGGCGCGCTTTTCGCAGTCTTGATCAAGCAATTTGGCATAACTCTTCAATACAGTTTCGACCGTATCACCAAGCATGTAGGCCGCGTCGATAAAGTTTCTTGTGGACTTAATGTATTCGGTCGCCCAGATTGTTCTCACCATGTGCGGATTCATGACCACTCCAGTGAACCTATAGGTCGCGCTCTCGAAAGCCCACGTGACTTGATACTGCGTCAAAGGAGCACCGACAGAATTAAGAAATACAAATTCTTGGCCCGACTCTACACGCTCACTTCCGACATGAGCACCTTTTTGAGACGAAATCAAAACAGGCCTCCATTGTGAAAGCCACTCTTCCAACAAATCTACTATGTCATCGGGAAACTCGTGTTCCACACGATGAACTTCTCCTTTGACATGCGATATCTTCAACTCTCCGGCGACAAACCGTATGTACCATTTGCCATCTCTCTTATACAAATTCCGCCCCTGTTCCGGTGTCTCCGGATTCCAGAGCAATTCTCTGAGGTTTCTCTGCCTGAGCGGTAGCCTGATGATTAGTCTCATAAGGAGGGACTGTAGAACCCTATATGCATACCTCGGATACTCTTTGTAACCATCCTCTTTGTTTCGTTCCAGATTGCGGCGGGCGTCCGGTCCAAGCTCTGATATTCGCCGCGCATTCAGTGGATAGATTGAGAGTCCC
Source organism: Pyrinomonadaceae bacterium (assembly GCA_035545035.1). Taxonomy (GTDB): domain Bacteria; phylum Acidobacteriota; class Blastocatellia; order Pyrinomonadales; family Pyrinomonadaceae; genus UBA11740. Next base: position 8,913 of record DASZZL010000111.1, on the reverse strand, counting down.
ACGCTTTCGAGTTTTCGCAGACTGATCCAACGTTTGCTCTTATCAATCACCTTCTCGGGCAAGCCCAAAGTTGTTCTATATTTCTTCAACTCATCAACCCGCAGCTCCAAAGCCTTCCGCTGCTCGGTTGACCGCTCGACTATGCTTAAATACTTTCCAAGGACAATTAGGCGGGCAAGGTTCAGTTCCGCAGAGGCCGTAAACCTTCTTTGCTGCTCAATGAACCAATCTATGAAGTTGATCGCATTGTCCGGTTCTGTAAGCGTTGATAGGCTGATCGATTCACCCTGTAGCCCTCTGTACTTCACTAAATAGCCTGCAGCCCGAAGTATTGTTCCGCGGTGGTTCGCGAAGGTGACCGCGCGTTTCTTTTGATTCTCAGGACGGTCCCGATTTACGATCTTAGTGCTCCACGTTTCATAATCAGTGATCTCTTGCTCAAGCGGGTGAGGTATCGGGTCAAGGATATACTTGCTCGGCTTTGCCCACTCATGCCGACAAGTAATCTGCTTTGACTTAATGCTATTAGAGTTTTTGTAACTCTCTAGTGGTCCTGCTACCTGACCGATTATTTCCCGGTCGACGGCGCTTCTGATTACGTAGCTCACATTATTCTTGAGATTCCGAATGGCGTGAGGGCCCAAGAAGAATTTCCCACGCCTAATTCCTACCGCTCTTTCTTCGATTAAGCGGTTTCTCGTTTCGTCTGGTAAATGGTAGGCGGTCAAGGGACACACGGCGGGTTCGTTGTATCCGAGGATGATCGCGTATTGCTTAAGTGCCGTCTTGATGGGGCCTAAGCGAGACTGAGGGATGAATTGTCGCTCAATCAAAGCGTCCAGAACTTCTTTTAGTGTCTTATCAGAGGTATGCATTACGTTGTCCTATGCGCTGGAATCTTCGCGGAAATGCCAATTAGTACTGTTCACCGCTTTATTTCGCTTAAAGACCATGGTGAAAACTACTAAATCCAACGACCTTTAAGTGAACGAATGAGGAGGCTTAGGGCAACAGTGGGACAGTTGAAGACAGTTGACACTACTAATCAGTACTAAAGTGCTTGCTATCAAGTAGTTAGCTGCGCGGCAGCCCTCCAGCTCTCTTAGGCACTCTTATGAGGGAGCCGCGGACAAATTCTTGGACGTCTTCCCGTCTGAATCTGTAGCTACGACCCCAGCGCACGGCTCCTAACCGACCGCTGGAAATCAATCGATAAACACTCTTTCGGCTACAACGGAGAATTTGCGCGACTTGGCTCATCGCGTACAGATCTTCAATTACGGCTGCGGCTGGCTTGTTCTCAGTTTTTGTTTGCATACCCTCATCCTATGTTCGTTCAACTCCCGATTTTGATTCGACTACGCGCGGTCGTCGTGAGGGACGCCCACAAAGAGCGTGCCAGAATTCGAATCGCAATCTTCGTGATCAAACAAGCAGTCCGCGAAGCCGATTTGTACTTTGTTTTGGTAGAAGTTGGTGCAGAGACAGCGAAGAAGGACGAGGAGATGCGAGGTGTTAAGGCTCGTAGGGGAGGTCAGGGTTTTTTGGGAGCGGGTGTGGTCAAACGGCAACACTCGACCCTGCGCCGGCTAGGAGGCAGGTGCGCACGGGCACGGGTCATGAGCCGTTCATTTCCCCGGAGCGGAGCTTTGGGTGCTTCGACAGCGCGTTGCCCTAGCGATCGGCGCGGCCGCTAGTTACCTGGCTGAGTTGACCCAGGTAGTTTGATGGTGGGCTTGATCTGTGCCTTGAACTGTCGAAACCGTCCTCAGTTGTTTTTCGAAGAGCCGAATGGGTAAGAACCCAGAGCGGAAGTTCACCAGTCCGCTCGGGATTGGACGGGCTAGGGGTCTCTTTCTAAGACGCAGAAATATGTAAGGTGCGACCGGCTGGTTGTACTCGACTGACTACTGAGGGTGTTTTCCCCTGAGTTGGTTTCCGGTGCGCGGACGCTTCAGCTGCCGGCGGCGGCTATTTCAACTAGCGCAGGAGATCACCGGGGAAAGGCATTCGTCCTTTGACTGTGTTCTTTGATGTTCATTCGGGGCGCTTTAATGTGACGAATTCAGGCGCCGGTCCGTGAAGCGCGTATCGAGGCCGAGTTAAGAACTGGGGTTCTAACTTGGTTGGGCTTGAGTGCCCGCCAGGGTCTTAAGTTTACGTGGAATGAGAGAAGGGAAGTTGTTTACCCGCGAAGCAGACTAGGAGCACCGCGACCTGCCCGTGGCACTAACCTGTGTACGATTGGTGTTCATGCCTGCCCGATCCAGTTTTCAACGGCCATGGTTCGGACATCGCGGATGTTGGTCATGGCCCAATGTGGTCGTATCCATCTCTTCAGAAACTCAGAATAGATAATCCGCGTCGCCTGCGAATACCACTCTGCTCTCTCGCAAAGCTCCGTCTGGAGATAATGGTCGACCAAGTCTCCAACGAGAACGGACTGTTCGCGTTGGCGATTGCGGTCCTCGTTGATACACATTTTGAGCCCGTTCACTGCCGCTTGGGCTAAGTCTTCGGTCGGATATTGCTCACCCGTGCCGATTACGGCGGTCCGGCGTATACGCTTCCTCGTTGTCCCATCTTCTCGCCAGAGAAACTCCCAGCACGATGGACCATTCCTGCGCTTCGCACACCTTAGATCACCGCGTTGATGCCGTACATGCATGACTACCTCCTGTTACCGTGTTAAATCAGCAGATCCTATTTATTCTGAACGGCAGTAACAACGCCGAATACGTTCGCCCTAGACACGGGAAGGATCTTTTGGAAAGGGAATGCGATTTCAAATTCAAGCTCGCGAGAGATGGCCTGTGACTGCGCGTGAGACTTGGATCCCTACAAGTAGCAACTGCTGACCTAGCAGGCTGCTGAAAAACTGGTGTTTGGGAGTAGTTTCTCTTTCGCTGTGATCATTTTCAGTTTGATTAGTTCGATTCGGGTTTAGTTTGCGAAGTTTACATGACTATGCGATGCGCTTTTGATTCGTTTTTGCTTCGGGGAGCGACCTTTTCGCGCTCCGAGGCACACTGCTCCCTACACCGTCACCAGCTTTCTCATTCTTACCAGGTTGTAAGCGGCCGTCGCGAAGATGAAGATCCAGTTCACGCGCTTCGGTGCCGCGATGGCGCAGCTTGCGCAGCAAGCCCACCGACTTCAGCCAACCGAATATCTCTTCAATCAGCAGCCGCTCGCTGCGCACGCTGTAGAGCACCTGCAGCAGCAAGGCCCGCAACAACTTCTCCGGCGCGATAGAAGGTCGCCCCATCCGCGCATACATCTGGTCGAACTGCGGCGACAGTTGCACAAACACCGCGTCCGCGATCTTCCTGATCGCTCGCAGTGGATGCTCCGCCGGCACTCGTTGTTCGGGCGACAGATAACTGAACATTCCCGCCTGCTGCAAATCGTCTCCGCGCATTTTTCTTTTCTCCTTCTGGCCTGGTTGTACTACTCCCTACTATTACGTTGGACCATGCACAGAAGTTACTTTTTCAGCAGCCTGCTAGACATAAACACCTAGCATGTTAACCCCGGCTCAGCTACAATTGCCACTCCATCTGAGTGGGCCCTCGAAATACGGGTTCCTTTCCAGCAGGCAGCCAGCACCTTTAAGAAAGTCAGCAAGTGGGCACGTCGATTTCGCCTGGCGCTCGTCTCGGCCGCTATGAAATCCGTTCGCAGCTCGGCGCGGGCGGGATGGGTGAAGTTTATCTCGCCGAAGACACGCAGCTTGGCCGCCGCGTGGCAATCAAGCTCTTACCACCGGAAACAATCTCAGATGACCACGCCAGGAAGCGCCTCGTTAGAGAAGCGCGTGCGGCGGCGACACTCGATCATCCGCACATCTGCTCGGTTTATGAAGTCGGCGAAGCAGACGGCCGCAGCTTCATCGCGATGCAGTACGTTGAAGGCGAGACGCTTGATTTGAAACTCAAGCGAAAACCGCCGGAACTCAAAGAATCGCTGACAATCGCAACGCAGGTGGCCGACGCACTCTGCGAAGCGCACTCGCACGGGATCATCCACCGCGACATCAAGCCCTCGAACATCATCATCACTGCGCGCGGGCAGGCGAAGGTGATGGACTTCGGCCTGGCGAAACTAATCCAACACGCAGAGGTGGTCCAAAGCGAAGCTGAGACGGAAGCGCTGTTGAGCACTCCCGGCGCCATCCTTGGCACCTTACCGTACATGTCGCCTGAGCAAGTCCACGGCGAAGTGCTTGATGGGCGCAGTGACATCTTCAGCTTCGGCGTGGTGCTCTATGAAATGCTTAGCGGACAGCAGCCCTTTGCCGGCAAGAGTTCAGCGGCAACTGCTTCGGCGATTCTCACGCACGAACCGCCACCGCTGGCGCGATTTTCACGAAGTGTTCCCGTCGAGCTTGAGCGAATAGTCAGCAAGGCTCTGCGCAAAGATCCGGATGAGCGTTATCAAACTGCCAAAGACCTGCTGATTGATCTGCGAACTCTGAGGGACGATCTGGAATTTCAACTGAGGCTCGAACGCTCCACGCCGCCAGATGCAAGTAGGGATGAATCAGTTGCGCCAAGCGGTTCAGCGGCGGTCGTCGAAACCGCCGAACAGCCTTTGACTCGTACGGCCCTCCACGTTGCAACAACGACGCGAGATTCCAGAAGGGAAAGCAGCCTGGGGAACCTTTGGCAACGGGCATCAGGCCGAGCAGGGCTAACCGCGATCGCGGCTTTCATCATCGTCGGAGTGGCAGGCTGGTTTTTTTGGAGTCGCGCTAATGTAAGATGGGCCAGAGCGCAGGTTCCGCGTATCGAACAACTCGCGCAGGCGCAGAAGTATTTCGAAGCTTACGATCTGGCAGTCACAGCGCAAAAGTATCTGTCGGATGATCCAACGATCACACGGCTGATGCCGACGATCTCCAACACTATCTCGGTGACAACGGATCCTGCCGGCGCGCAAGTCTACCTCAAGCGTTTCTCGCCGGATGAGTCGGGCAAGTTTCCGCCCCGTCAACTGGTGGGCACGACGCCCATAAACAATTTGCGGATCGCGCGCGGGCAGTACATTCTCTACATTGAGAAGGACGGCTACGCGAAAACTGAGCGCACCGTATCCGGCGAAATCATGCACGCCGGAAGCCTTATCGTGTTGCCTCCGCCGATCCGCGTTGAGGAGAAATTGTTTGCCGCCGACAAGATGCCCGATCGCATGGCGTTTGTTCCGGGCGGTGATTACCGGTTAGTCGCGTGGGCCCGACCTACTGAAGCACGGGTGCGGCTCAATGATTATTTCATCGACAAGTATGAAGTCAGCAACCAGGAATACAAAGAGTTTATTAATGCCGGCGGCTACTTGAAGAAGCAGTTCTGGACGTACCCCTTCATCAAAGATGGCCGGACGCTTTCCTGGGATGAAGCGATGAAGGAATTCACAGACCACACCGGACTGCCAGGTCCGCGCAGTTGGTCGAGCCAGAATTTTCCGGAAGGCAAACCTGACTATCCAGTCACGGACATCACCTGGTACGAGGCGGCAGCTTATGCTGCCTTCAGAGGCAAGCAGCTTCCGACAATCTTTCAATGGGAGAAAGCCGCCCGCAATGGAAACGTCTCAGCGCTGGTGAATTACATGCCCTGGGGAGTGTTCTATCCGGGAGAGACGCTCGACTATCACGCGAACTTCAACAACAACGGCACCATGCCCGTGGACAGTTCTGAGTTTGGGATGAGTCCTTGCGGAGCCTACAACATGGCCGGAAATGTTTCTGAGTGGGCTCTCAACGAGACATCACAAGGCTTCATCGCCGAAGGCGGCGCGTGGGGCGAGCCTTCATATATGTTTGCAAACTACGCAGCTTTTCCAGGATTCTACAGTTCAAACAAAGTGGGCTTCCGTTGCGCGCTCAACTTCGCGGACGCGTCGGGCGATCAAGGCGCAACGCGCATCGAGATTAAAAAAGAAATCCCTGTGTATACCCCTTCGAGCGACGCGAGTTTTAATAACTGGCTTACCTATTACCGCTACGAAAAGACGCCGCTTGACCCGCAGATTGTCGAGACGAAAGAGACTAATGAGTGGCTGCGCGAGAAGATCACTTTCAATGGCGCAGATGGCGAGCGCGCGATCGCCTACCTTTACCTGCCAAAGAATTTTCCCAGACCCTTGCAGGTAATTCACTTCGTGCCCGCTTCCGACGTGCAAGACGGGCTGCGCTCATTGCCAGATTCTATGGAGGCTGGCCTCGCGCCGTTCATTAAATCGGGCCGAGCGGCGTTTGGAGTTGTGATTAAAGGCTACATCGAACGCCTCAGACCGGAGGGCGACGCTGAGCCGGAGCCGACCACCGTTGAGTACCGCGAAAAGATCGTCAACTGGATTACCGATCTGCGTCGCGGACTGGATTATCTGGAAACGAGAAACGATCTTGATGCAAGCCGAATTGCATTTTACGGGCCGAGTGCCGGCGCTCGCATTGGACTGATACTGGCAGCCGTCGAGAACCGCTACGCTTCCGTACTTTTGCAGGGGGCCGGCCTGCGGAAATCTTACGTGCCGTGGATAGCCGAAGCCAATCCAATAAACTTCGCTTCACACATTCGCGCGACGAAACTGATGGTGCACGGTCGCTATGACGAGAACCTTTCCTTGAAAACCGAGGCTGAACCGCTCTACAAACTGCTGCCTGAGCCGAAGCGATTGGTGCTGTATGATGGCGGGCACGTCGCACCATTTGAGTTCCTGGTGACCACGATGAACGGTTGGTTGGATGAAACTCTGGGCCCGGTCAAGCGTGAGTGACTAGAACGAGGGACGATCAGAACAATCTACGCTCCAATACCGGTGAAAGTTACGACAGTCGATCCGAGGGAGCGGCCGGTTCCTTATGATGTCTGCGGCGTAATGATAGCTCTTCGGCGCAGGTAAGGATTGTTATGAACTGGTTCGACGAACTCCGCCGGCTCGCTCCAACAAAGTGAGATTGACAGTGATAGGACAAACGATTTCACACTACCGAGTGATTGAAAAGATCGGTGCGGGCGGGATGGGTGAAGTGTATCTTGCGGAAGACACGCAGCTTGGCCGCCGTGTGGCAATAAAGCTTTTACCATCTGAAACAATCTCAGATGAACATGCCCGAAAGCGCCTGGTCAGAGAAGCGCGCGCGGCGGCGACTCTCGACCATCCGAACATCTGCTCTGTTTATGAAGTCGGGGAAGCAGACGGCCGCAGTTTCATCGCCATGCAGTACGTTGAAGGTGAGACGCTGGACGCTAAGCTCAAGCGAAAGGCGCTCGAACTCAAAGAGTCGCTCGCCATTGCCTCACAGATCGCCGACGCGCTTGCCGAAGCGCATGCGCATGGAATCGTGCATCGCGACATCAAACCTGGCAACATCATGATCACTTCGCGCGGGCAAGCCAAGGTGATGGACTTTGGGCTGTCGAAAGTGATCTCCAAGTCACAGGTGGTGGAAAGCGAGGTAGAAACCGAGGCGCTTTTGAGCACGCCGGGCGCCATCATGGGCACGGTGCCGTATATGTCACCGGAGCAGGTGAAAGGGAAAGCGCTTGATGGACGCAGCGACATCTTCAGTTTCGGTGTCATGCTTTACGAAATGCTTAGCGGACAACAGCCCTTTGCCGGCGAGAGTTCAGCCGCAACCGCCTCGGCCATCCTCACGCGCGAGCCGCCGCCATTGGCACGCTACTCTAGAGAAATTCCGGCCGAGTTGGAACGGATAGTCAGTAAAGCTCTGCGCAAAGATCTGGATGAGCGTTATCAAACTGCGAAGGATTTGCAGATTGACTTGCGGGATTTGCAGAAGCATTCGGAACTTACCGCCGAACTTGAACGCCTCGCATCCGCGAGCAAACAGAGCGAAGCCGCAACCGGGGCGAGTAAAGCCGAGACGCGAAATTCAATCCCTCTGCTGCCGTTTGCTGAAACTAATACCAATCCTGAAACAACGCTTCGAGACAAGCCGAAAGCGAACCGTGCTTTGTTGGTCAGCGTTCTTCTCGGTTCATTGCTTATTGCCGCGATTGGCGTGGGCTACTGGGTTTACGGCAACCGTCATGCGCCCATCGAATCCATCGCCGTGCTGCCGTTTGTCAACGCCAGCGGCAACAGCGAGCTTGAATATTTGTCCGACGGCTTGACCGAATCGCTTATCACCAGTCTCTCGCAACTGCCCAAGCTTTCGGTCAAAGCGCGCAGCTCGGTGTTTCGCTACAAGGGCAAAGATGCTCCGCCGCAACAAGTCGGCAAAGAACTTAACGTGCAAGCGATTTTGAATGGGCGGGTGGTGCAACGCGGCAATGATTTGACGCTGCATATAGAGTTGGTTGATGTGAACACGGAAACGGCTTTGTGGAGCGGGGACTACAATCGCTCAATGACAAACCTTGTTTCGTTGCCCAGCGAAATTGCGCGCGACGTTTCAAGTAAGCTGCGACTGACATTGTCGGGCCCGGACGAACAGAAGCTGGCGAAAAACTACACCGCAAACACGGAAGCCTATCAGCTTTATCTCAAGGGACGTTATCACGTTTTCAAAATAACGCCGCCGGAAGTTCAAAAAGGTATTTCATATTTCCAACAAGCGATTGAAATCGACCCGTCTTACGCGCTCGCGTATGTCGGACTCTCTGGCGCATATCGCTCTTTTTCGCTGTCGTTCGACATGCCTTCAACCGAAGGAACGTCGAAAGCGAAAGATGCGGCGCAAAAGGCGGTCGAAATCGACGATACTCTGGCCGAAGCTCATGCCGCTCTCGGGTTCGCCATATTCTGGTACGACTGGGATTTCAACGCAGCCGAAGCTCAGCTCAAACGAGCCTTGGAACTTAATCCAAACAGCGCGGACGCTCATTGGGCTTACGGGGCCATCCTTTCGACTTTAGGGAGGTACGCTGAGGCACTCGCGGAAAT
>DASZZL010000110.1:0-9798 GCA_035545035.1 Pyrinomonadaceae bacterium | reverse complement strand
GGGCGAGCCATGGGACCGACCCATTTACCTTCGTTTGGTCCTCCGCCACCGATCATGACGCAGATGCCCTTCGGAGTCAGGACGCGCCGGAATCCTGACAATGGCTGAGTGCCGACGTTGTCAAGAATCACGTCATAATGCTGATCACTTTTCGTGAAATCCTCTTTCGTGTAATCGATGACGTGATCTGCGCCAAGCGATCGGACCAAGTCGAGATTCCTGGTGCTGCATACGCCGGTCACATCCGCACCGAGGGTTTTCGCGATCTGCACCGCGAACGTCCCGACACCTCCAGACGCGCCATTAATCAAAACCTTTTGTCCGGGCTGAACGTGCCCTGCATCGCGAAGGCCTTGCAGCGCGGTAAGCCCCGCTATGGAAACAGAAGCGGCTTGCTCAAAGCTCACGTTGGCCGGCTTCAGCGTGATTGACCGATCCGCGCGAGCACACACGTACTCGGCGAAGGCACCGCCGCGCCCGCCGAATACTTCATCACCGGGTTTGAACTGCGTTACGTTCTTGCCGACCGCTTCTACCGTGCCCGAATAGTCAACGCCCAGTCGTGGATCCGTTGGCTTCCGCAGCCCCACCATCATGGCGCGCATGATGTAGGGCGTGCCTCTGATGAAGTGCCAGTCATATGGATTGACGGAAGTTGCGCGAACTTTGACCAAGACCTGGTCGTCGTTAGGCACGGGCTTCTTGATGTCCCTGATTTCGAGAACGTCCGGTGGTCCGTAGTCGGTATAGACAACTGCTTTCATGTGCGGTTCTCCTGTTTCAATCGGTTCCTGCCGCGCGCCAGTAACCCAAGCGTAGATAGCGAAGACTCCGATCAGTATGAGGATCAGATAGAAAACGCGTTTGAGGACACGCCGAATCCTTCCCTTGCGGCGCGGCGATGATTCTGCAGTCGATTCGTTTGTTAGGTTTGTGCTCATTATTTTTTCCTCTTAGTCCACAGTGATTACGACTTTGCCTCGAGCGTGTCCTTGATCGAGATAGCGGAGTGCTTCAGCGGCGTCACTTAATTTGTAACTCCGCTCGATGACCGGCCTGAGCTTCCCCACCTGTATGAGGTCGCCCAGCATGATGAGATCCTGTTTGCTCACCTTGGTAACGTACTGGGCGAACTTTTGATCGACGAATGATGACAATCCACGCGCTGTGAAAATACCAACCACGCGTCCCATGGCCTGACCTTCTTTTGCCCCGGCTCCGCCCATGCCGGCCAAAACGCAGATGCCTTTGGGATTTAACACGCGACGGCGTTCGGAGAAGGAATGGTTGGCAACGTTATCGAAGATCACGTCGTAACGCTGGTCGCTCTTGGTGAAATCCTCTTTTGTGTAATCGATGACGTGATCGGCGCCGATCGATCGGACAAGATCGACATTCCGTGTGCTGCAAACAGCCGTGACCTCTGCGCCAAGCGATTTGGCGATCTGCACGGCGAATGTTCCTACACCTCCGGTCGCGCCGTTGATCAAAACCTTCTGCCCGGGCTGAATCTTTCCCTCGCGGATGCCCTGCAGCGCAGTAAGTCCGGCCAGCGGGAGAGAGGCGGCTTGCTCAAAGGAGACGTTCGGCGGCTTCGAGGCCAATGCTCGTTCCAAAGTGCATGCATACTCGGCCAGCGCGCCGCGAGAGATGCCGAACACTTCGTCGCCCGGTTTGAATTGCGTCACGTTTTTGCCGACCGCTTCCACCTGGCCGGCGATGTCCTGTCCAAGGCGCGTATCTCTTGGTTTGCGCAACCCGAAGATCAAGCGACCAAGCCACGAATCGCGGATCACGTACGCATCAAATGCATTGAGAGATGCCGCCCGAACTTTAATCAAGACTTGATCATCATTCGGAACAGGCTTTTCAACGTCTTCAAACTTGAGAACGTCAGGTGAACCATACTCGCAAAAACGAATGGCTTTCATCGGATTGACCAAAGCAGTCTTGCGATCGCAATCGTTAGTCGATCTCCAGTAAGCGATAAACCCGACCAGGAACGCCAAAATTAAGGCGAACAAAAGCGCGCGTGCAGTCCACTTTAGTATTCGTTTCATTTTCATATGCCTAACGAGGCTTGCTCCTTCCATCGTTGTTCGTTTACGCCCTTCACGAGCAGCCATAGCATCAGTGATATTTCCCCGGGGCCGGCGAGCGCGAGGTTGTAGGGATACAGATAGTGTGCGAGCGGCCGCCACAGAAGGGTCAGGTAACCCAAGCCGGCAAGCACCTCCAGCACACCAATAATTCGAGGCAGGAAGGTTGACCTGAAAATGAGGTAGCCAATCAGGACACACCAGAATCCGAAAAACACCAGGCCGATGTCGTAGGCCTGCGCATTCAATTTGACAAGCATGAGCGCCAGAGCCTGCAACTGTTCAGGCGCAAATGCGCTCAAGGAGCTCTTGCCTTGCAGGACAAGCAAGGGGGCGAGGTGAAAAAGACTGCTAAGGGCCCACATCGCGCATCCCATGAGCATGACGAACCCAGCGAGTAACGAGATGCTCCTATTGACCGGCTTAAAGAGACCATAGAAGAGAACCGCCCAAATGAGATGGAACGGCACAGTCATGAGCGAAGCCACGAATCCTAGCCGAAATAGAGACTCGTGCGAGAGGATGCTGGCCGCTGTCGCGGTTGCGCTGCCGGGGACAACGAGCATGCCAAGAACGACCATTTGGCCAAAAACTGACGTCAGGCTTCCGAGCAAATAGGAGACGCCAGCCATCCTGGCCTTGAAACGCGGCGACGCTTCTGCAATCCGTTTCGTCATTACAGCTGTGCTCATACTCTTGTATCTCGTTAGGCACTTGCGGGGCTACTCGACGGCGCGATGGAACCCGTTTGAGGAACTGGCACCTTCGCGCCTTTGATCAGAAGCCACAGCATGATCGCGAGCTCTGCAAACATGACCGGTTGCGCAATCCGAAAAGCCGCTTCGTAGTAAGGCGGGAATAGTAATGCGATAAGGCTGAGGACCAGCCAGCCGAAGCAGGCGAGCATTAGCCAGACGCCGAGAAAGCGCGGGAGAAAACCGGAGCGGTAGACCAGCAGCCCAAAGGGCAAGAGCCAAAGACCCCAGAAGATCTCGTTCATGAATTGTCCCTGGCTATGCAAGCGGATGAACAGGTAAGCCAGAGCGTCGCGCTGCGGCTTTTCAAATGGGGCGAGGAAATCGGCGCCGCGGAAGAGGTTCAGCGCAGCGACATAATTCAGCACGTTCAAAAAACCAACGGCGGCGGAAACCAGAACCAATGCCAGCATCGTCAGCGCCCACATTCTGTTCACCCCGTTGAGCAGGCGATAAAGAGCCAAGCCAAGTAAGATAAAAATGACGGAACCGAACAGTTCACCGACGATGCCGAGACGGAACATTGTCTCGTGAGCCAGAATGTTGTTTGCGGTCGCGGTGGCGTTGCCAGTTACAATAAGTTTACCGGGAACATAGAGCAGACTAAACGGGGCACTCAGGACGAGTGACAGATATACCGCGCCTGCGATGCGCGCGTCTTTGTCGGTTGGGTGCATGGGTTTTTTCTCCTTAGGCGTGCAAGTTGATCAGAGCGGTCCGCGATAACGGCGTAATCGAATCGCGGCGGCCACGAATGCCACCGCGACCACCAGGCCGAACCAGAGACCCGCGCTGCTCAGGTATCTTCCCGGAGTGAGCTGGACCAGCGAGTCGATCGTGGGGTGGCCCTGTCCGTGAAAACCAAAGGCGTGCGGCGCGAATCCCATCAATCGGTCTCGAATCAACGAACCAAAATACGAAGTGCCGAAGGTAATCTTCTCGAAAATTTGGATGACAATAAATGGCAACACCGCCCAAAGAAATGTCGCGCGACGCGCCCAACCTGAAACGAGCAAGAGCCAGCCGTAGATGGGCGCATGCCAGAGCGCCAGCACGACAAAGCCATAGAACAACACCAACCAATTCTGAAACACCGGGAAGTTCGCCCATGTCGTCGCCGGACTCATTCCATGCATCAGCAGATTTACACTGCTCATCAGCAGCATGATCACCTGCACGCAAACGATGAATGCGAAAGCGATCAGCGGCAAAATCACCAGCGGGATGGTTATCTTCGAGAGCACGGTGGTGAGATCCGAAACCGGCAGCGATTTCCAAAACAGGATGCTGCGATCGCGACGTTCCCCGTGCAGCGCGTCCAGGCAATAGAACACGCCAATGATGAACACGATGAAGATCATCATCATCGCCGCGATGTCGTATGGCGCCTCGATTCCGGCCCGCTGGTGCGCCGGGTCGAGCAACAAGACCGCACGCCTACGCTCCGCCAAACCAATCGTGCTGATCGCGAAACCGAACACCTGGACAGCGGCGACGATCAGCGGCGCGATATAAATCGAGCGGTTCTCCCACAACTCGCGCCACACCGACCAGTACATCGGACGAGTCGCCGCAGTCTTGTAGCCGGGGTCGCTGACCCCGGAACTGATCGGCGATTCCGGTACGGTATTCGATGGGCTATTCATCTAGTTTCCCTCCCTCACCTGCCTGCCGCGCCGTAGCCTTGTGCGAAGGCGGGCCCATCACGGCAACGAACAAATCGGCGATGCTCGGTGTACGGACTTCGCCCAATGCGGCGAGTTGGCCACGATCGACATTTTCGAACAACATGACGCTGCGGCCAAACACCTGACGCTCGTGCATCGGATTGAGCGACCGCGCTCCGGCGACATGGTCCGGATGCACCATCACTTCCGCATAGCGCGCTTCGAATTCTTCCATGCTGCACTCGAGCACGATGCGGCCGTGGTTGATGAACATGAGGTCGGTCAGGACGTCCTGGATCTCTTCCACCTGATGTGTCGTCACCACGATGGTGCGCTTGCCATCGAAGTAATCGTTCAGCAGCGAATCGTAAAACTGTTTGCGATACAGGATGTCCAGGCCAAGCGTCGGCTCGTCCAGCACCAGCAATTTCGCGTTAATCGCCATGACCAAAGCGAGGTGCAGCTGGGCCACCATGCCCTTCGACAATTGCCGCACCTTGCTCGTGCGCTTGATGATCGTCTTCGCCAGAAAACTTTCCGCCTTCACGCGATCGAATCGCGGATGCACACCGGCGACGTAATCGAGCAGCTGCGAAACGTGGATCCAACGCGGCAGCACCGCGACATCGGCAATGAAAGAGACGTCGCGCATCAGCTCTTCGCGCGCGTTCCACGGATCGCGACCGAGCACGGACAACTGTCCGTCGTATGAGGTGAGCCCAAGAATCGCATTGAGCGCGGTCGTCTTGCCGGCGCCGTTCGGACCGATGAGTCCGAGGATGCGGCCCTCTTCGACACGGAGATCGACGTTGTCCAGCGCGACGGTTGTTCCAAAACTTTTGCGGAGACCGCGTGCTTCTATCGTTGCCATAACGATTAGCGTTCCCTCCGCTTTGCCATGGAACCGCGCTTGGCGGCGGCGGCATCGAGTTCTTTCTGGGTCAGACCAAGCCGCCGGATCTTTTCCGCGACCCTGGGCCATTCTTCGGCGAGAAATTTTTGACGCTCGCCCTTCAGCAACAGATCGCGTGCGCCAGTTCTGACGAACATGCCCAGTCCTCGCTTCATCTCGACCAGCTGCTCGTCGACCAATTGTTGATAGGCCTTGAGAACCGTGAGCGGATTGACCCGAAACTCGGCCGCGACATTGCGCACCGATGGCAGCGAATCGCCTTCTTTGAGCACGCCGTCGAGAATCATATGGACGCCACGATCGCGAAGCTGGCGATAAATCGGCTGACTATCGTTCCATTCACGACTCATCCCTGTGTCCGCGCCCGCCCTTCCGAGAGAGGTTTGCGATCCCGCTTAGTTCACTTCGTTCCTTGGCACGCCGTAGCTCGTCGTCGTTTCGTTGCGTTTTCCAATTCGGATAGCGTAGGCGGCTCATGTAGGTGTTGTAGTTAACTACAACACCAGCTCACACGCAAGAACTTTTTTGATTTTCTTTGTCCCTCCTGCGCAGCGAATGCCCCTCCCGCATAATACACCTCGCCTTTCTCCAAAGCTCGTCCATAAGGCCCCGCTGTAGATAGATGACGCAAAAGGCATTTGACAGCGTATGCATACGATGCCAATAACCCTCAATGTCAGATCTGGCGAAACTCATCAAAGGGAAGCGAGTTGCTCGCAAATGGTCTCTCCGCCAGCTTGGGCGGGAAATCGGGGTGACGCCTGCATACGTTGCTGACATTGAGGCAGGCCGTCGGCTGCCGAGCGCCGATCTCAAGAAAAAAATCTCAAGCGTCCTTGAGATTCCGGCTGAAGAGGTTGCTGCGGCGGATTCTCGACTGACAGCTGATCTGCGGGACTGGATCGAGGAGCGTCCGCAGCTAATTGCGATCCTCCGTTCACTGCGTGCAGCGGCAAAGTCCGATACGTTGATTCAGCGCCTCGGCCGGTTTATCAGTCGACGACTCAAGCCGCAACCTCCGCGCGGTTTCTTAGTGACATGGGAATCCGAGTTGCGCGCGATCGCCGCCGATGCCTCGGCGTGGTCAATAGAGACTGGGGGCGATCTGTTTGGTCGGTGGCACGATGTTCCCACGGTCCTTCTCGCTACCAAAGCAGGACCAGCAGCGCAGCGGAACCACGCTCATTTCCGGCTCGACGTGGCTTACCTTCGCCAGCTGAGCGAAATGATGGCCTCGGATTGGGCCCTTCGCTACTTTGGCGACTGGCACTCACACCACAGACTCGGTCTTTCATCACCGAGCAGCGGCGATCGGCGGCGGATAATCAGCATCGCAGGCCGCAACCAGTTTACGAACATGACGGAGATTATCGTGACGCTGGACGACAGCCGAAAAGACGGGATTATCAGAATCCATCCATGGATTTACAATTTGTCGAGCGGAGGTAGCGCTCCATCGCCATTGCGTGTCAAGGTACTGCCGGGACTGAGTCCTATTCGCCAGAGTCTTATAGCCCGAAAAATACTTCCGGAGCAGGATCTTCACGCGTGGGAGAAAATATCGTTGCAGCGAATCCGTATTGGTTCGGAAACGAAGTCCCCAGCGATTGAGCCGACATCGGACGTTGATTCAATTACACGGGAAAGAACGCTTGCGCAGCTCGCGGAAGCTCTGCAAGAGGCGACCGGCAGCCCGGTAGAGCAACACACGACCGGCTTTGGCTGTATCCTCGTTGTTGAACTAAAAGAACCGCATCACTTGGCCTTCGCGTTGGGCTCGGCTTGGCCGATACCTGTTCTGGAAGTACATCGCATCAATCGCGCGGATGGCTCAACCGAAACTCACAACGTCCCATCCGGACTGATCGCTCCCGACATTCCGGGTGTCTTGGAAATTCTTCAGGCCGCACAGGCAAACATGAGAGGAGTCCCATATGTGGAACGATGATCAGCGCACGAGGCTCGTGTTAGAGCACCAGATTCTTCAGCGAGAGGGTTTTGATCAATTCAGCGTTTATCATGACAGGTCCTCCGACACTTATTGGGCATCAGGAATGGCATCCGCAAACTCTGGACGCCAATACAAATTGCACATTCCTATTCCATCGGGATACCCAAACCAACGCCCACCGATGTACGTGACTAGCCCGTACCCGTTGTGGGCCTCCGACGGCAACTTGCTCTCGTCGCTCGGCGTCTCGCATCAAATGCACACGCTGTCGCCGGACGCTAATGGTTACGTGCAGATATGTCATTGGCGGGATGCACGGTGGCATTCCGGCATCACGCTGCAGAAGGTTTTTCTCAAAGGACTAATTTGGGTTGAAGCGTACGAGCAGCACCTCGCAACAGGCCGCCCTTTAACTGAATTCGTATCAACGATGGCAGAAACAGTATGAGCACAAACGACCCACGACAGCAGCAGATGATTCAAGAGGCGATGAAATCTATCGCGGAACGCAAACCTGGCCGGACTAAGTTAGTTTACAACAAAACGAAGCGAACCATTGAGGCGGTTGTGGAGGGGACACAAACTCCTCGTGCATTAAACATCACCGCCGACGACGCTGACATGTTCGCGGTGGTGACTTTGTCGAGTGATTGGCTACGACACCGCTGGGCTCAGATCACGCAGGATCGACGTTTACCCATTGTTCTAAGCTCATGGGACGATGGCGACGCATTGACTCAATCAGATCTCGGCGTACAGCCCTCAACTTCTCTTCAAAAAGCTGTCCTCCTCCTCGGCGATCGTGTCAATCCGCCTAAGGAAGCCCAACTGTGGATTACCCTCACACCGGTACATCATTCCAACAACGAAGCGCCAATCTTCGTTGCTCCAGATGGTTCATCTCATAACGCCTTTGGTTGGCGACTTCTGGATGGCACCAAGGAATCCATTGATGTTTGTTTTGCTGATGTTCAGCCCGAATTGGCAACACGACGTTCCGGCATCCTTGAGTCAACAATCCTGCAGGATAAGACTGTCCTTTTCATCGGTGTGGGAACCGGAGGTGCCCACGCTGCAGTTGAGTTGGCAAAGTGTGGCGTCGGGCGTTTTGTCCTCGTAGATCGCGACAGACTTTCGGTGGGAAATGTCGTTCGTCATCCCGGGGGCATCTCACAGGTTGGGCGTTTTAAAGTGAATGTCGTCTGTGACCTAATACATGAAAAAAATCCCGAGGCCGAGGTTTCGACTTATCCGGTTGCCGTATCCTACGAGAATCAGGAGACCATTAAGGACCTCGTGGTGAAAGCGGACGTAGTTATTTGTGCAACCGACAATCGTCCCAGCAAGCTGCTGATCAACCAGCTGTGCATTGACGCCGGAATTACTGCGATTTACGGCGGAGCCTTTCGCCGAGCATATGGTGGTCAAGTTCTTCGCGTCCGGCCGAAAAGCTCTCCGTGCCACCAGTGTTTCGTGGCAGCTATGCCCAACGAGGCGGCTGACGTTGAGGTTTCTACAAATTCTGACGCTGACGCGATCGCGTATTCTGATCGACCGGTTGCTATAGAGCCAGGGCTGTCGCTGGATGTTCTTCCAATCGCAAACATGGTAGCAAAGCTAGCTCTTCTCGAACTCCTATTAGATAAGCAGAGCTCGCTAAACAGCTTGACCCGTGATTTCGATGCGCCGTGGTATCTCTGGCTAAACCGGCCAGAACCGGGCACGCAATACGCGAGCTTGCCACCATTGAGTGAGAGCAGCGACGAGATGACGATTCACCGTTGGTACGGAATTTATCTCGAACGAGATCCCGAATGTCCTGCGTGCGGAGACTTCTTAGCCTCAGTTGCCAGGAATTACGGCCTCGACCTAACGCCACTGGACCGACTACCAGCGCTCCCAGGAGAGGAAATCTAGCCGTGGAGCTAGCCGCAGATTTCAAAGCTCTGGTCTCCTTGATAGAGCCGAACGATGCCGATGTAGCGGACGCGAAAGCCGCACACGAGAAAGTCAGGCAACAGCTGCGAACAGATAAGGAGTCTAAGGACGCTCACAAAGATACATTTCTATCGGGTTCTTATGCGCGGGATACTGCAATAAATGACATCAATGATGTCGATGTAATCTGGATTGTCGATATCGATCGCTGGAAGCCAACGCCACCAGAACTAGTTCTTGCCTGGACTGAGGCGATTCTCCTGAAGTATTACAAGGAGATAACGCGACAAGGCCGTTCCGTGCGGGCGGTAGCCGCGAAAGGTGTCTGTCTGGATATTGTTCCGGCCACGTTGATCGCCGCTGACGACGGGCCACTCTGGATACCTGATCGAAATGCCCATGACTGGGTCGCTACCCATCCGAAAGGACAGATCCAAGCCAAAACTAACAAGAACCAAGCGACTAACGGATATTA
>DASZZL010000109.1:0-16546 GCA_035545035.1 Pyrinomonadaceae bacterium | reverse complement strand
ATCTGTTTTGGCAGCAAATGCCGGCGCGCTATTTCCAGCTTTTCTTCCTCCGTGTAACCAGACAGCCGGAGTACTTCCATGCGATCGCGCAAAGCCGACTGCACAGTGTCGAGAATATTCGCGGTCGTCATGAAGATTACGTTCGACAAGTCGAACGTGAGGCCGAGATAATTATCGCGAAAGCTGTTGTTCTGTTCAGGATCGAGAACTTCCAACAGAGCCGACGACGGATCGCCGCGAAAATCCGCGCCCACTTTGTCGATCTCGTCGAGCATGATTAGTGGGTTATTCGTCCCGGCCTGCGAAATCGACTGGATGATGCGGCCGGGCATCGCACCGACGTACGTGCGGCGATGTCCGCGAATCTCGGCTTCGTCATGCACGCCGCCAAGACTGAGCCGCATAAACTTGCGGCCCAGCGCCCGCGCAACCGAGCGACCCAGGCTGGTCTTGCCCACGCCGGGCGGACCAACCAGGCAAAGAATCGGGCCCTTCGGCTTCTCTTTCAGTTTGCGCACGGCCAGCGCTTCGATGATCCGCTCTTTAACTTTCTCGAGGCCGTAATGATCCTCATCCAGAATGCGCTGGGCCTTGTGCAAGTCGAGATTGTCCTTTGAAGACTTCGACCACGGCAGATCCGTGATGATCTCCATCCAGTTGCGCAGTGTCGCCGTCTCAGCCGCGTCGGGATGCATGCGTTCCAGCTTCTTCAGTTGCCGCAGTGCTTCCTCTTCCGCCGGCTTTGGCATTTTGGCGGCTTCGATCTTTTCCCGTAACTGCTGAACGTCTTCGGCCAGTTCGTTGCCTTCGCCGAGTTCGGTTTGAATGGCCTTCATCTGTTGTCGCAGATAAAACTCGCGCTGCGATCGATCGATATCGGCGCGGGCCTGCGTGTTGATTTCCTGCTGGACGGTGAGCACCTCGATCTCTTTGTTCAGCAGTTCATTCACTCGGCGGACGCGCGCAGTCGTGTCCGCGATCTCGAGCACTGACTGGGCATCCTCAACTTTTAATTCCAGGTTAGAAGCAGAAAGGTCGGCGAGCCGGCCGGCATCATCGAGGTTGGCAATAATCGCCATCACTTCCGGCGAGATGTTTTTGCCGAGGTTCGCTGCCTTCTCCATCGAGCCGCGCACGTTGCGCACCAAAGCTTCGACTTCGAGGGAACGCTCGGGCGCCAGCACTTCCTCGACTACCTGCAATCGCGCACGCAAGAACTCGCCGCCAGAGTGGATCTCTTCGATCTTTGCCCGCGAGATGCCCTGGACCAGAATGCGAATCCGCCCGTCCGGGAGCTTCAGCATGCGCATAATTACGGCCACGGTTCCCACGCCGTAGAGATCGTTTTGTTGCGGCTCTTCTTTGTCCAAATCCTTCTGGCAAACGAGCAGGATCATGCGATGCTCGCCCAGCGCTTCATCAACGGCGCGGATCGATCTCTCGCGCGAAACGAACAGCGGCACGATCATGAACGGATAGATCACGATGTCGCGCAGCGGCAGCAGCGGCAACTCGCCGGGGATTTGCAGTTGCTGCTCGACTTCCGTCGGTTCCAGAGCTTCCTTAACGTCGTCGCCGGTTTTGTTAGGCATGTCGGTTTTATTCCTGGGCCTGTTCGCTTGACTCCCCTTCGGTGATTGGAACCTCAAATTCCGATCCGCGTCGATCCTGTATCTTTGGCAGCCGAATTACGAGCAGGCCCTTTGACAATTCGGCCGTCGCATCTTTCACGCTAATCGTCCAGCGCAACGGCACGACGCGATTAAAATTTCCATAGGTGCGCTCGGAACACAGGTGCGACACGATGCGCTGGCGTGTTTGCCGTTTCTTTTTCTCTCCGTAGATGCGCAGCTTGCTGCTGTTCAATCCTATCTTGATCTGGGCGGCGCTAACTCCAGGCAGTTCGATGCGAACGTAAATCGCTTTGGCAGTCTCGCAAAGATCGACGGGCGGACACCACGCGCCGGCAGTTGCGGGAAGTTGCGCCTCGGCTGCTTCCTGTAGGACCGAGAAAAGCTGCCCGATCCGTTCGGTCAGTCGCTGAAGCTCGATTCGCTCGAGACCCGCCGCGCCTACGCTTCTAGTCATAAGAAACCTCGGTCTTCAGTGCCGTCGCGCAACCTGCCAGCGGCGCACAGCCACGAGGGTCCAAATAGCTTCAACCAATCCGAAGGGCCACGCGCCCTGAAGAAATCCATAAGCCGACGCCAATGCGCAGGCCCCAGCAAACGCCAGGATGAACCACCGGCTGCGATTCTCCAGTGCATAGCAGACCAGCATCGCCGTAACTGAAAACAAGCCAAAGAACGTGAGCAGATTCAAAGCGTCACCTCGGCCAAATCGGCGCCACTGACCAGGAGCTATGCCTTCTTCAGCGGTCCACTCGCCCGGGCTCGCACCAAATTCTTTAGCTCGTCCATGAACTCAGAAACGTCCGCAAATTCGAGATAGACCGAGGCAAAACGCACGTAGGCGACCTTATCGAGTTCCTTCAAACGCCGCATGATCAATTCACCAATCTTGGTCGTGGGACGCTCGCGCTCAGGAGACTCCTGAACATATTTTTCGACGGCGTTCACGATGCTGTCCAGTTTCGCGGGAGGAATTGGCCGCTTCTCACACGCGCGCAGGAGACCGGCCATCACTTTATTGCGGTCGAAAGCCTCCCGGCTTTCGTCTTTCTTGGTTACCATGTACGCAATGTGATCGATTCGTTCGTAAGACGTAAAGCGCCGCTCGCACTTCAAGCACTCGCGCCGACGGCGAATCGCGTCGCCTTCCCGCGATTCGCGCGAATCAACCACTTTGTCTTCAAGAAAACCGCAGAAGGGACACTTCATAAACTCTGATCCTCACTCTCGCTTTGTTTTCCTAAGGTTCTTTTTGCAATGGCGCTCTTCAAGCCAACGCCACCTTTTCGTCTTCCACCGCATGCTCGACGGCGGTTGCAGAAGTAAGAGTTCGCAGGCGCGCCAGATTCACTTCGCCGCGCAGAAAATAGAACAAACCAAACAGAGCCGCGGGGCCGAAATCAACCAGGTGCAAAACGATCGCCACGGCGGCCGCCTGTTCGCGCCCAACGCCGAGCAGCACCAGCGCCGCTCCGGTGGCGGCATGAAAAGCGCCGGCTGCGCCACCGGGAGTTGGAACGGCCGACCCCACCATTGAAAAGCCCAGCACGAATAAAACCTGCGACATGCCGAATCGTAATCCGAACGCCCGACACACAAGCAGGTTTGCGACCGCGACTGAAGACCAAAGCAGGAGAGACCAGCCAATGCTAATTGCCAACTGGCGGATGTTGGACAAAACGCTCAAAGCTGTAGCAAGCTGCTCGAGCGTACTCAACAACGCGCGCTTTGCTCTGCTTCTGAATCGCGATTCGGCGCCGATTCTCTGATCGAGCCATTTGATTACGGTCTGCGAACGCCGTCTGAACCAAATCAACACCGCGATTCCCAAAACAATAAGACCCAGGAACAGCAAACCGACTATCCGCGCGCGGCCAAAGTCTGACGCCGTCTCTGGCGTTGGTCTAAACCACAGCAAGTTGACCGCGAAGAACAAGACGACAGTCATGCTGTCGTACAGACGCTCAACGATGATCGTGACAAAAGACGCCGCCGGTCTGACGCGTTTGTCGCGCATCGCCAAAACGACCGGTCGCACGACTTCACCCGCACGGCCGATTAACAGCACGGCGCCGAAGCCAACCGTCGTGGCGATCCAGACTTCGCGCAGGCTTGCGTTCGTCAAGGGCGCCAGGAACGCGCGCCAGCGGATTGCCCGCCACAAATAACCCAGCAGAATAACTCCGCAGGCCAGAATGATTAGACGCCAGTCTGATTTCTGTACGGCGAGTTTGACTTGCCCCCAGTCGAGCCGCCGGCCAAACCACCAAATAATCCCGACCGCCAGGATCAGCAGCGCAGCAAACTCCAGATATTTTCGATACTTTCCCAAAGCTCTTCGAAAAAGAATGGCGCGGGGCAAGCTTGACGAACTTAGAACTGCAACCACAAGATATGGGGTGGCGCAGCAAGGCTACAACAGTTTACTGTTGCCGCGCAAGAACGTGTCAGAAGCCCGACTGTGAGGGAGGGCTCACGATCGATACGAAGACCGGCGTTGACGGAACTTTGCTTCTCGCCTGCACGTAAGACGCTCGTGTCGGGCAGCTAGCGCAGGCCCTTTGACGCCAACAACACGAGCGAAATCGGAGATGCCACAAGTGGGAGCCGCGAAAAGCTTGGCAACCAACGAAGGGGCCGAATTGGTCAGAAGGTGCCGCGCGGGCGATGGTGCGGCCTGGGAAGAAATTGTCCAAACCTTTACCCGCAGGATTTACAACCTCGCTTACCGTTTCACCTCGCGCGCCGACGCTGCGGAAGATCTGACTCAGGAAGTTTTCATTCGCGTCTATCGATCGCTGAACCAATACGATCCGAAGCAGGGCGATTTGCAAAACTGGCTGATGCGCCTGGCGCGCAACCTGGTGATCGACGATTACCGCAAACGCCAGCGCGCGCCGCAAGACACCGCCGCGGACGACCTTGAAGACCACAAATATCACCTGCGGGCGGCGGGCTCCTCGGTCCAGAGAGAGATGGAACGCTACGAACTGGGCGCGCGAGTCCAGGCCGGAATCGACAAGCTTTCGGCCGATCTGCGCACCTGCGTCATCCTTCGCGACATTGAAGAACTGAGCTATCACGAGATTGTTGACCTGCTGAAGATACCCGAAGGCACGGTCAAGTCGCGGATCAATCGCGGCCGCATTGAACTTGCGAAGATTCTTCGTCGTATGCGAGTAGTGGAGGCCTAAGAGCAGTAGGCAGACGGCAGGAGGCAGAAGGCAGGAAAGACGGAACACAATGCTTTGCCACGAATTTGAAGATCAACTGACAGACTATCTCGACGGCACGCTCGAGGTGCACGCGAACCAGGAATTCGCCGAACACGCGATGCGCTGCCCGGTCTGTCACGATCTGCTGGGTGAAGTAAAGAACACGCTGCAGGCCTGCTCGTCGACCGAGGCTCCGCTGGCGGGCGCTGAACTTGAGGCTCGCATTCTCATTAGCACGATGCCGCAAACGGCGATCAGGTGCGCGGATTTCGAAGAACATCTGACCGATTATCTCGATGGATTCCTGCTGGCGCCGCTTTATCACCGCTGGGAGCGTCATGCCGCGTTGTGCGCTGATTGCAGCGAATTGCCAGGCGCGGTCGTCCGCGCAATCGGCGCCTGCTACACATACATTCAGGAAGAGCTGCCCGTGCCTGCCGGTCTCGAGGCCCGCATCCTGCAAAGCACAATCGGAAATGTTCTGCCGCAACTAGTACGCGCGCCGGCAACAGCTCGCTTGATCGAATGGCTGCGCGGCGCGCTCGATCCAATCGTCTCGCCGCAACTTGCCACTGTGGCCACGATGTTATTGGTTTCGGTGTTCGTCCTGACGAATACCGTCTCGACTGACGGCTCAGTGGGCGGAATTTATCACGCGAGCTTGCAACTGGCCGAGCGGACCGCAGGCAATGCGACGAAGAGCTCTGCCAACGGGGTGAAGCAACTGGCGGGCAGCGTCAACGATCTGATGAGCGGAGACGAAAGTTCAGGAAAAGGAAATGATGCGAACCAGAATCAGAATTCATCGAATCAAAACAGCGCGCCGCAGCGCTCGCAGAGCGACGCGAAACCGAAGGGTGACAGCTCGCAACCGAAAAAGCGTTGAGGCCGGTTCGGGTCAGTAGCCCGCGCGTAGTTGATTCGGTGCAGTAGCCCGCGCGTAAGCAAGGGCGCAGTTTACTTGAGACTTAAGACCTGAGACTTATTAATGAATTGCGCTTATCACACTAAGAACCCGGCGGTCGTGCAATGCAACCAGTGCGCGCGGCCTTTGTGTCCCGCGTGCGACCATCGCATCCGCGGATTCCCCTTCTGCCAGGATTGTATCGTCGCGGGCGTCGAGATGCTGCGTTACCAACAGTCACGTGGGTCCGACGCGAACGTTATTCGCCGCAAGACGTCGCCGTTCGTCGCCACGCTGCTATCGTGTTTCGTTCCCGGCCTCGGCGCGGCTTATAACGGACAGACGTCCAAGGCGCTGGTTCACTTCGCAATCTTTGCCAGCTTTTTCCAGATGGCCGTGGTTACGGACGGCTTGACATTCTTTGTTCTCGGCGTAATCGGCACCTGGCTGTTCGCGGCCGTCGATGCTTGCCGCACGGCGCAACTGACGCGCGCCGGCTTGGCGCCGGACGCTGAGGAAGACGCGATCGCGCGACAACTGTACGGCAATCCGGTCGCGTGGGGGTTGATTCTCGTAGCGCTGGGGTTGCTGTTCTTGTCGCACACATTGCTCGCTATACAGTTTCCGGTGCGCAAGATGTTGCCCGTCGCGCTGGTGGCTCTCGGGGCTTATATTCTGTTTGATTATTTGAAGCGTCATCGCCGCCGCGAAGAAATGCGCGCGTTTGATACCGGCAATCCGCCGCCTTCGGTAGTAGCGAGCTGGCCCGCGACATCGGCGCGATTCGGAACCGGCGAGTTTCCGACGCACGTGCGCCAGCGTCAAATTGGCTCGGCGCGTTTTAAGTAGCGTGGAGCGCACGCATCCGTGCGTGCGGTTCGCTGGCATCTTGCCGGCGCTCTTTTGCTACTGCTTACTGCTTACTGAGGTCTTATGGCAATCCTAACAGCATTCGCTCGCGGCGGCGCCGTCCTCGCGCTCATTCTTCTGGTCGTGGCGCTGCTCAGGCAATTGATCGTCATGGTCGGCTTCCTGCTCGCGCTCATCAAGTTCGCCATCGTGATTGCTTTCGTGGTGTTGATAGTAATGATCGCGCTCGCTATTTTCCGAGATCGCTCGCGGCGTAAACACGAAGCAGAAGATTTGTAAGTACTCGGTTCCTCTCCTTTCTGCCTCCGGTCTCGCGCGCCTGCTTCGTGACCGATCTATTTGCCGCGCTGCGCCTGCTGTCTGCCTACTGCTTGCTGCCCATGTTGTGTCACGGTCCGTGATCCGAATTCGGTATCCGAAATCGAAGACGTCTGGCGACGGCCCTCCACCCCTGTGTATTACCTTAGCGTCTCAGCGTTGACTTTCACTTCAGTTCGGAATAGTGTTCCGCCGTTCGGCACGGCTGATTCTCACATGCCCGTCTTTTGTGCTGAAAGCATGTCCCAATCAGCCTTTCACAGTTAACTGTTTCGGGGTTGAAAACCCGGAACTTGGCAGTACACGCAGAGGACTGGATCTCAAATATCGCTCGCTCACTTTTCAGGCGCTTAAACTGACGATCGCGTTTGTTTTCTCCCTCTGCCTCTTCTTTACCAAAAGGAGGATTATTTCATGCCTGAAAACGAACCCTCTCTTCCCAATAAAACGATGCCAGGCGACGTGCCGCCGCGGTTATTGCCGAAGCGTCGTAACCGGAACCGGCTACTGAAGTTGATTCCCGGCTTCGTCTTGGTGGCACTCCTCGCAGTAGCCTGCGGGACGCCAACGCTTCCCTGTGGCACCTTCACTTTCACCGGAACGCCTCACAACCAGCAGGGAATAACCAACCAGGTGGACTTTAACTTCAACCCGGCCACGTGCGGAGCAACCTGCACCTGCAACACGATCTGTTACGTCCAGATCGTCCGCATTATTAATCGCGATGACGGATCGTACCTCCAGCCGTTTGCCGAGCAAGCAAACCGCATGGTCACCGGCGACGCGGACGCAACTCAAAACGGATGGGCCGTCGATCGGCTTTTCGGAAGGGTCTGGGGATACTATGGCCGCAACAACGATGCCACTTTCAACGGCAACTTGACTACCGGAAGCAACACCGCGACGGCAACGCTAAGAGATCGGCCTTCCGGCTGGCCCAACAACAGTTGGTTCGACGCCGTCAGTGTTCCCGTGTGCATTGACTCGGGCGCCAGTTGCAATAACCGGCTGCTTGGCTACGAATACTGGCTTTTCATCGTCGACACCTCTGGCAATACGGGTGCGCCTTTCAACGAGATTGGCGTTACCTGGATGCAAAGCGCTTTTAACAAAGCGGTTGTTGAGTGGAACAACGACGCGCCAGGACTTGGAAAAAACTCATTCCCCGGAATGAGTCCATTGCCGTAGAAAGGAGGAGAACAAATGCGAATACAAAATACTTCGCCGATGCTGCTATTGTCGGCAGCGCTGGTTTTTGTCACCGGTTGTCAGCAGCAAGCCGGCCAAGCGACAAGCCCGGGCGGGAGTCGCGTTGAGAAACAGGAAATAGTCGACAAGAGAACAGCAGTCTTGCAGGAAGCAGAGAAAAAACGACAAGCGCGCACACAGGAACTGAAATCGATGGACGTTCCGCGCCTGGCTCGAGAGTTGGAGACCGATTCCCAGAAAGGAGTTGAGCCTTTCAACTCGCTCGCTTTTGCCGAGATGGTCGCGCGCGGCAAAGACGCCGCCGGCACCCTGGCCCCGCTGATCACTAAGGCTGATCGCTCATCTCTCTTCGGACTGTTGGCGTTGCGCAAGATCGGCCCGGAGCAATTTGGGCAATTGAAACCCGACCTGCGCGTAAACATTCTGGTCGACGCCTTGCGAACATCGAAATACTTCAACACCTGGGGATTGCCGCACCTGAGTTGGGAAGAAGCCGCCAAGGCTATCATCGCCGAGGGACAGGCAGCCGAGAGACCGCTTACCGCACTTCTGAGCGACAAGCGGCCGGCGCCCGTTTGGGGATCCGAAGGTTACGCCGAATACCAGCGCTACCAGTACCGCGTCTGCGATTACGCTTGGGCCTTGCTCAACGAGATTCACGGGCAAAAGGTGCCTATCCCGGAAGATCCAGCAGCGCGCGACCGGCTTAAGGCGGGAACGGGGAAACCCGGCTAATCAAGGAAGGTAAGCACCGTCCGTGGACGGGTAATTGTGTTCAGTGTGGTGTCAGCAACGCAAGGCGAAGCTTATTCCACGGATGGAAGCACGGAGCCAGTACGTGTACGCTCACGCGCACGAGTAGGATCGCGCTTGGACGAGAAAGCCCCGCGCACCACGGGGGCTTTCTTTTTCTAGTCTGTTGTCACCGCGGTCCTGCTCGCGCTCATCAAGTTCGCCATCGTGATTGCTTTCGTGGTGGTGATAGTAATGATCGCGCTCGCTATTTTCCGCGATCGCTCACGCCGCAAACACGAAGCAGAAGATTTTTGACGAGCAAACTCGCCGTAACCCAACCATTTAGAAAATCTTTAGCAACTCTCGGCAAATTGGCCCGTTCTTGCCGTTTGCCTTCTCCAGCCTCGTATGATAGGGTTCGCGCTCTAGCAGCATCCAGGATCCGAATCTGAATATAGGTGCAACAGTGCTACCCGGCGATTCAGAGCGATATCAGCTGCTAATCTTCAAGCAGGGTGAGATCTTCTAGCAGGTTCTTAATTTAAGAACTCGCAAAATTTGGTTTTTCAGTCGCCTTCGTCGGCGTCTGTTACTTTCGCGGTCGTTCATGCGGCCCCCGTTTTACAAACGCGCGTGGATAGATCGACAGGAGCAGAATGATGACCCGAGACGACCGTTTTTATGCTTTCATAGTTGCCCGCACTTCACGTTCCCGAGCCCATATCCGTCGCATCCGCGTACATAAGCGTTGGCTGAAAGTCTCGGCCGTCGTGTTGTTCGCTGTTACCTGCGGATTGCTTTACGGTTTTTATGGACTGACGCAGCAGGCCAAGCACATCGGCATCGAGCACGAGAACTCACGCCTGCGAG
Source organism: Pyrinomonadaceae bacterium (assembly GCA_035545035.1). Classification (GTDB taxonomy): domain Bacteria; phylum Acidobacteriota; class Blastocatellia; order Pyrinomonadales; family Pyrinomonadaceae; genus UBA11740. The sequence continues at coordinate 6,794 of DASZZL010000109.1, read as the reverse complement.
CAGAGAACGATAAGCAACGGCAGGAGCTGCAAAACCTGAACAATCGCGTTGACGCCGTCGAAGACACTTCGCGCAAGCTGGCTGAAGCGTCCGGCGTTCAGAAAGAACCACAGACCGTGCACGGCCAGGGTGGTCCGGCGCATCCGGTTGACAGCGCCGCGGCATTGGCAGCGTTAGAGTCAAAGACGGCGCGACTGGAGCGCGACCTGCACACGTACGAAGATTTCCTGCGCCGACACGGCATGACGCCGTCAATTTGGCCCGTGATGGGAAAGCTTGAAAGCGGCGTTGGTGGACGACGGAATCCGTTCGGCGGACGTCGTTACGAATATCACGATGGCCAGGACATCGATGCAGCCTACGGCACACCGGTCCAGGTTACTGCCACCGGCAAAGTGACCGTGGCCGGATGGCAACGCGGTTACGGCAACGTCGTCTATGTCGATCACGGCAATGGATTGTCTACCCGTTATGGCCACTTGTCGAAGATCGACGTTCGCGTTGGCGATGCTGTGCTGCGCGGACAAACGATCGGGCTGGTGGGCTCGACCGGTCGTTCGACCGGCCCGCACCTGCATTACGAAGTGCGCATCAACAACCAGCCCGTGAATCCAAAGCAGTATTTGCCGGGTGCAGAGAACTAACAGAGTCCTGCTGTGCAAGATCTCATTCACTGCCCTTCGCTTTTTGACTGCGAAGGGCTTCTGATAACATCCCTCCCGCATTTCAATCTCGCCCAACAACGAAGGAAGAAGCTTTCATGACCTCGACGTATTCGCGCGCGACTGTGCTGCTGCTCGCCGTTTTGATCTTTGTCAGTCTGGTGCCGATTCCCGTCCTGAGCGACGAAGGCATGTTCCTGCCGGACACGCTCAGTCAGCTTCCCTTGAAGAAACTGCAACAACGCGGACTGAAGATTCCGATCACCGACATTTACAATCCGAATGGTCCCAGCATCAAGGACGCAGTGGTAATCGTCGATGGCGGCACCGGCGAGTTTCTTTCGCCTGATGGTTTGATGCTGACGAATCATCACGTCGCGTTCGATGCGCTGGTCGCGGCTTCCGATTCTTCGAAGGATTACGCCACGAACGGCTATCTCGCGCACAATCACAGCGAGGAATTGCCGGCGAAAGGTTACACCGTTCAGATCACACAGGAACTGAAAGACGTCACGGGCGACGTTCTGAGCGGAGTTACTGACGCCACGTCGCCGCAAGACCGCGCCGCCGCAATTCTTACCAAGACGCGCGCGCTGGCGGCGGCGAATGCAAAACCCGCCGAAGGGATCACCGCCAACGTGCTCCCGCTGAACGAAGGGCTCTCGTATTACCTATTCACTTATCTAACCCTGCGCGATGTGCGCATCGTCTATGCGCCGCCAAAGAACATCGGTTTCTTTGGAGGCGATCCCGACAACTTCGAGTGGCCGCGCCACGATGGCGACTTCACTTTCATGCGCGCCTATGTCGGATCGGACGGCAAGCCGGCCCAGTACGCAGCCACCAACGTGGCGTACAAGCCGAAGAAGTTTCTTTCGATTTCGATGGGCGGCGTCAAGGAAAACGATTTCGTGATGGTCATGGGTTATCCAGGCTTGACGAAGCGTTATCGCGAGAGTTACTCCGTCGCTTATAACCAGAACGTGATCATGCCTTTTTCGATCGACATCTTCAACAAACGGATCGAAGAACTGCAAAATGCCGGGAAGAATAAACGAGAGCTTCAAATCCAGTTGCAAAGCCGCATCTTTGAGATTAGTAACACTCTGAAGGACCTCGAGGGTTCCGTTCTCGCGATGCAGCGCGCCGGAATTGTCGAGCAAAAACGCGCCGACGAGGTGGCCTTCACGCGCTGGGTCAACGGGAAGCCGGAGCGTCAGAAGAAGTACGGAGAAGTACTGCCATCGCTGCGGAAGGCGTACGACGAATTGACGCTGACCGGGCAGCGAGATCTCGTAGTTCAGCAGTTGGCTGGGCTGAGCGACGTTTTTCAAATTCTTTCGCTCGTCAAAACGGTCGCGGCAGAGAAGGAGAAACCGCAAGCCGATCGTAATTCAAAACTCGTCATGACCGCCTTGCGCGCGCGCGGAGCCTTGCCCGAGATTTTTGCCGATCGGAACGCCGCGGTCGAGCGCGACATGTTTGCTTTCCTGTTGCGCAAAGCCGCCGACCTTCCGGCCGGTCAAAAAATCGACGCGGTTGAAAAGCTATTTGGAAAACTGCAGGCCGATGCTCGCGTTCGCGCTGAAGAGGATTTCGCGCGCACGCTCACGGAAGGTAAAAACTTCGCCACCACGGAATCGGTCAACGAGTTATTCGAAAAAACGCCGGCACAATTGAAGGAGCTACACGAGCCGTTGATCGATTTTGCCGACGAGGTCGGTGACCTTGCTGCGGAGATCGGCACCAGCCAGCTTGCCTTTAGCGCGACCGTGTCGCGATGGCGGCCGCTGCTGGTCACGGGCATGAGCGAAATGCACGTCAGCAATGCGGGGTCCCCGCGCGGGCAGCCCGCGTGGGGTGCTAGTCCCTATCCGGATGCGAACCGCACGCTGCGATTCACCTATGGCGATGTGAAGGGCTATGTCCCACACGACGCGGCAATCTATCAGCCGTTTACAAATCTTTCTGGCGTGATCGAGAAAGACACCGGCCGCGAACCGTTTGACGTGCCGGTGAAACTCAAACAGCTTTATCGCGCGCGCGACTTTGGTCCCTACGCAACGCCGGACGGACAAAATGTTCCAGTGAACTTTCTTTCGACCACCGACATCATCGGCGGCAATTCGGGTTCACCGATCATGAACGGCCGTGGCGAGCAGGTGGGCATCATCTTCGACGGCAACTACGAAGGACTCGGCAACGACTTCTTCTACAACGACGCGAAAGGACGCTCCATCGCCGTCGATATTCGTTATGTGCTGTTCATCGCGGATAAGTTTGGCGGCGCTGGCTACATCTTGAAAGAACTCGATATCAAGAACGCGCCCGCTTCAATGCGTGCCCGCGCGGCAGGACTAAACTAATTTCGTCAATTCCAAAGCAGTTTTACAACTCTACCATTCATCCGGAGGATAACAACTTGAAAAAACTAAAACTGATTCTTTCTCTAACGCTGGGTGCAGCGTTGGCGCTTGCGTGTGGCGGCGCGGCTGACAAGCCCACAACTAACACCGCTGCCGATAAGAAAGCGCAGCCGGCCAAGACTGAGACGACCAAGGCGTCGGACTCAGCTCAGGATCCCAACGTCTTCACTCATAAAGAAGGCGGCGTTCAGTTCGAGGTGCCGAACGGCTGGAAGGCGGCCCCGAGTGGCGACAACATGACCGTCTCTTCTGCGGATGGCGGGCTGCAAGTCGTCTTCTGGGTGCCTGACGAAAACAGTTTCGATGATGCCGTTAAGGATCTCGACAAGGAACTCAGCAAGACGATCAAGAACATCAAGACGGTTGGCAAGCCGACGACGGACACGCACAACGGCATGCCGCACTATGGCGAGAGCGGAACCGGTGAAGTAGACGGAAACACGATCGCCTGGAGCGTCGATGTGCTTTCTGCCAAGAAGCCGGTGATCATCCTGTCGTTCGCCGCGCCAAACCTATACGAGAAGAACTCAGCCGACTACGAGAAGCTCATCAACAGCATCAAGAAGATCAGCTAAAGGGTGCGGATTTGGCGTGATTTGGGCCGGCGCTGGTTATAAGGCCGGCCCCAGATCTTTTCGCTTGACAGGCCAAAACAGCATCGTTTAGCATGCGCCGTCGTTTCAATCAGTGCCGGGGTTGGCTTTTCCACCTGCCTTCGCATCTCGATTTGCAAGCGCCACAAGAGAAATGAGTTTTGGTTTTTCCCCGTAAGTTGCGTTCGCTGATCGTGCAACGTGTGCGATCCAGCGGGCGTTTTTTTCGTTGTGTGTTTCCGTATAGCGCCCCATTTTGAAAGCGCGTCCGGCTCACAGCATTAACCTGTTGGCTAAGTGGCACAGACTTCAGTCCGTGTTGCGGGAAACCACAGACTCTGTGTCACTAGTCCCGTTCTACCGAATCGTTAGGAGGATTCGTTTGTATGTCTAGAATAACCGGTAAGGTCAAGTGGTTTAACAACTCGAAGGGTTATGGCTTCATTGAGCAGCCAGGCTCGTCGGATATCTTTGTTCACTACAGCGCCATTCAAGGCGACGGCTTTAAGACTCTCGAAGAGGGTCAGGAAGTCGAGTTTGAAGTGACGCAGGGCCCGAAAGGACCACAGGCCGAAAAAGTGACAAAGGCTTAGGTCTCCCCGGCTTGCTCTTTGAAGCAAAGCCACTGGCCGCTTCCGGTCGTGAGCCCGGAAGACGCGAAAACGAAAAAGCGATCTCGGAAACGAGATCGCTTTTTTCTTGTAGCATAGACTTCAGTCTGTGACTTGTAAGAGGATCACAGACCGAAGTCCATGCTACTTGTCAGCTTTGGCTTTGAAACTTACGTGCCCGCCATCGACGTCAACGGAAAAGACAACTCGATCCGAACCAATCTTCTCTTTCATGGTTTCGGTTCTTTCCATAATCAGGCGGTGGAATCTCGCAAAGGAGAGATCGCGAATAGGTTCTCCGCAGCTTCGCTTGGCTTCAATCAGCGCGTCGTAAACACCTTTGACTGTCTGCACATCGTGACGAACATCAGCGCAGGAAAACTCTGAACGCGTGAATGGCGTTGCCGTGTCCCTGGCAGACATGCGGGCGACTGTCGCGGCATCGCGCCCTTCTTCGCGCCCCTGCATTGTGCGCCGCCACATCTCGCGAAACGAAGCGTACCTGGTTGCCAGTGAATTGTAGTGGTAACGCTGCGCGAAATTGAGCGAGCGATCATCACCCAGGCGTTTAAGGTGCGATTCAACTCGCATCTTAGTGTCGTACGGCGCTCGCTTGCTGCCTCCGTTGAAGTAAACGTCGAACTCAATCTTCAATCGCCGGATGTCTTCTTCGAGCCGCGCCAGACGGTCTTCGATCGTCGGTTCATTGTCATAGATGCCCGTCTTGTTCTTTTCACGGCGCTCCTGGGCGCGCCGGGCTAGCTTGTTATCATCAACTGGCAAATGCGAACCTCGTGTGGGCGATGCGGCGCGGGGTCGCCGCCGATCTGATTCAAGTGTAGGGGCTGACTTCACTCCCTGTCAACAGCGTTTTACGCACCCGCCAGATTGCCTAAATTCGAGAAAACAGCATATTCTTCGAGCGTTCCGCTGATTCCAGTAGCGGCTCGGGAACTTATCATGGCTGCCAAAACACAGGCTGCAAACTACCTGCTGAGGTCTCTGCCTTCAATCGACTCGCTCTTGAGGACGGCTACCGCCAGATCGCTGCAGGACGCAGTTGGCCTCGAACATCTGCGCGATCTCGTCCGCAAAGTGACTGAAGAATTACGACAGGAGATCATTGCAGCGCCCGCCCGTTTGGAAGATGCGGGCCAGAATGAGGAGTTGTCACGGGCAGCCTTCCTCGAAGAAGCTGAGCGACGTTTAGTGAAGGCTCACCAGGCCGAGACCAATTCGGGTCTCCGGCGCGTCATCAATGCGACGGGTGTCATTCTGCACACGAACCTGGGCCGCGCGCCGTTGTCCGATGCGGCGCGCCGTGCCGTCGCCGAAGTAGCCGCCGGCTATTGTTCGCTTGAATACGATCTGGCAACCGGCGAGCGCGGGCGACGTGGCGAGCGGGCTGAAGATCTACTTGCCCAAGTGACCGGAGCTGAGGCGGCGCTGGTCGTAAACAACTGCGCGGCCGCGGCGCTGCTGGTTCTGACAACTTTGGCTCGCGATGGCGAAACGATCGTTTCGCGCGGTGAGTTGGTAGAAATTGGCGGCGACTTCCGCGTGCCTGAAGTGATGGCCCAGTCCGGAACGCGCATGATCGAAGTTGGAACCACGAACCGCACGAAACTTTCCGACTATCGAAAGGCGATTTCAGAAAAGACGCGCCTGATCATGCGCGTGCATACTTCGAACTATCGCATCGTCGGTTTTACCAAGACGCCGCGGCTGCGCGATCTCGCCGATCTCGCGCACGAAGCCGGACGGCTGTTATATGAAGATGCCGGCTCTGGCGCTCTGGTCGATCTCAGCGACTGTGGAATTACCGGTGAGCCTGTAATCCATGAATCGATCGAAGAGGGCGCCGATGTGATTTCGTTCAGTGGCGACAAGCTGCTCGGTGGGCCGCAGGCAGGTTTGCTCGTTGGCCGCGCTGCGGTCATCGAAAAGATGCGAAGTCATCCTCTCTATCGCGCGCTGCGAGCTGACAAGCTCCGGATTGCCGCGCTCGAAGCGACGCTCGACGCGTACGCCCGCGGTGTTTCAGCCGATGAGGTTCCGGCGCAACGCTTGATCGCAACGTCCGCAGCGGAAATCAAAGCGCGCGCTGACCGGTTTGTCGAGCGTCTGCGCCGCCGGATCGATTCAGGGATTCAGCTCGAAGTGATCGAAGGTGAATCTGCTGTTGGCGGCGGAGCCGCGCCGACGGCTAACTTGCGGACCGTCTTGATTTCAGTGACGCATGGGAACCTAACATCGAATCAGGTCGAAGCCGCCCTGCGTCACTCGACGCCTCCGGTCATTGCCAGGATCGTCGAGGATCGCGTTCTCGTGGATCTGCGCACCGTCGCAGAAGCCGAAGAATCCGAGGTTGAGCAAGCTATTCTCGCTCTGGCGAACTAATTCCGCGGCAAGAAGCCTTACTTTTCCGCCCTTTCCTTGTGTAAAACACCGTCAGGCATAGTATAATACCTCGTCAGCGCGGGCTGCACTCCTCCATGCTGA
>DASZZL010000108.1:0-17748 GCA_035545035.1 Pyrinomonadaceae bacterium | reverse complement strand
GAAATCAAAGCGCGCGCTGACCGGTTTGTCGAGCGTCTGCGCCGCCCGATCAATTCCGGGATTCAACTCTAAGTGATCGAAGGTGAATCTGCGGTTGGCGGCGGGGCAGCACCGACTGCTCACTTGCGGACCGTCTTGATTTCACTGACGCACGGGAACCTGACAGCGAATCAGCTCGAAGTCGCCCTGCGTCACTCGACGCCTCCGGTGATTGCCAGGATTGTCGAGGATCGCGTTCTCGTGGACCTGCGCACCGTCGCAGAAGCCGAAGAATCCGAAGTCGAGCAAGCTATTCTTGCTCTGGCTAGCTAATTCCGCGTCAAAACGCCTTACTTTTCGCGCCTTTTAGTTGCGTACAACATTGCCAGTCAGTGTATAATACCTCGTCAGCGCGGGCCGCGCTCCTCACATGCCGAGCCCGCTTTCCCCAAAGGCGTACGGCCTCGCGCCAACCCGAAGACTTGAAGACTTTTACTTGGAAATCCCTCGTCATCTCTGTCGCCCTGGCCTTTTCGGCCGGGTTGGTGACCTGTGCCTTTTGGCGCATGGGGCTGATTGATTCTCTGCAATCGGCCTTCGTGGTCGACGTAGGCCGTGGCGAAGTTCCCCTGCAATCACCTCAACCGTGGCTGGGCTTGCTGTTCATCGTTGCGATAAGCACGAGCGCAGGTTTCTTTGTCAGTCGTGCCGGCGCGCGCCGATCTTTTCTCGTGCTCGGTCTCGGCTTTCTGGCGATGTGCGGCGCGAGCTTGCTGACTTCAAAGTATTTCAAGATCGACATTCTGTTTGCGCCGATGGCTCTCGGTGCGATGGCCGCAACCTTCGTGGTTCAACTCTATAGGCTCTGGCTGATCGACTCCGTGCTTACCGATCATCTCGCTGAGACTGCTGCGAGAACGGACATTCTGGAAACAAGTCAGGCCCAGGCCCGGCTGATGAGCGGTCTCAAACTGCTGCAAACAATTCTGCCGCTGGAAGAATCGGTCATCTGCCAACAAAATGAAAACGGAGAATTGGTGCCGTGCGCTCGCTTGCGTGCAGGCCCCAGCGGTTCCCTCGATACAAGTCGCAATACGCTCTGGCGAAAGCTGATTCAAGTCTGCGATCGCGCCGTTGAGACTGGCGAGATTGCCCGAGTTCGGGCGGGCGAAATCGACGCACTGGAAAGCGTCGCAATACCGCTCAGGCATGAAGGACGAACAGTCGGCGCGTTGTTGTTGAGACTGCGCGAAGACTTCGACCAAAGCGATCGAGGCTTGCTCTCAGCAGTCGGCGGACAACTGGCGCGCAACCTGCAGCGCGAAGACGCACGCAAGAAAAAGTTAGACAGCAACCTGCCGGCATTCATCTCGGCGCGCTCTTCCGGCCATCGTCTCCAGGCGTTCGATGTTATCAGTGGAATCTTGACTGAACATCGCTTCGGCGCGCAGGTCCTGGCCGAAGCGGCGGATGGCTATGCCATCGCGTACCTCGACGGCACACTCGCCTACGTCAATCCGGTTATGCTCTGGGCGGCGCGAATGAATGAGTTCGAAGCTCAAAAGGCGGATCTGTTCGGCTTGCTGGATCGGTTTCGCTCGGGCGTTTTCGACGAGCCTTCGATTGCCGTGCGCCGCGTGCTGCAATCTGGAGAAGCGTACGAACGGGAACTCAAGTTTGCCGACCGCGATCAGATTCTCGAATTGAGAATCGCGCTCGCCACGGAGCGCAATGGAAATGGCGCAAACGGAAACGGCGCGGCAGGCAATCCGCTCTGCTTCGTCATCCGGGCGCGCGACGTAACGCGCATGAAACAGTTCGAGCAACTCAAGAGCGACATGATTTCCTTGATGTCGCATGAGCTGCGCACACCGCTTACCAGCATTAACGGCTTTGCCGAGCTGCTGGTTCTTGACGACAAGATTCCGGAAGAGTCGCGCGAGTTCCTGCAAATCATCTCGAACGAGTCGCAGCGCATGTCGCGGATGATCGATACGTTTCTATCGGTCACTCAGCTTGAAAGCGCCGACAGAAAAGAAGTGACGAAAATCGCTTTAAGACTCGACGAACTCGTTCGCGAGACAATCGCGACCATGCAATCGGCCGCCAAGAAAAAACGGATTCGCCTGGTCGAGCAAACCAACGGACAAATCCCGCCCGTCGCTGCGGACAAGAGTTTGATTACTCAAGCGCTCACCAAGCTACTGGAAAATTCCATCAAATACAGCCCTGAACGCACTGCGGTTACCGTTTCGGCCGTGCTGGAAGCCGACGCCGTGCGCGTTGTCGTCGAAGACCACGGCTATGGCGTGCCGCCCGAATCAATCGACCGCGTCTGGGAAAAGTTTTATCGCGTCGTGCGTGACGGACAGGAGAAAGACGAAGAGTCTACCGGTCTCGGATTAGCTTTCGTGAAAGAAGTTGTTGAGCAACACGGCGGCTCAGTCGCAGTCGAATCGGAAGTCGGTCGCGGATCGAAATTCAGTTTTGCGTTGCCGAGATTGTAGTGGCACAGACGGCAATCTGTGTTCGTAAACGTTTAGACAGTCCGCTGCAACGAAGGTCAGAGCCCATCCTGGCCTACCTGTATCTCACTACGAAAGAGCCTCGTTCGAACTGCACCGAAAGCAATACCTTCTAAGCACTTTGAGGTCTTGATCTCAGCTGACAAAAGCGACGCCATGAACTCGGGGAGCTCGTTGTCAGCGAGCCCAGACACTGAAGCAAAGAAATCCAACCCCTCGTTGTGAGTGAACACCCGACCTGGAACGATCGTTTCGGCAGAAGCAACTATTCCGTAGCGAAGGTACGGATAGATCTGCTTGTGCTTTGACGCTTTGGCGCTTTATGTCAGCACATCGTGCGTTGAGATGTGGGTCTTGAATTCGATGACAACGCGAGGGATAGTGACCTCCTCCGACTTGTCTTCGAACACGCAGAGGTCGGTCTGGAACGCTGACGCTCCGCGCCTAGGTTTGCGCACGCGGTCCTGCTCAATACTTCGAGATTGTTGTTCACCCTAATCTCGTAGAGCAAGGGGGCGCCGCGAACGACACGCAGCGGCGGTGACAGAAGTTCTTGTACAACCGAATGCGCCAGTGCGACAAACGAACTTTCGATGGCCATGAATCCTCTACTTCATCTGCGCCGTCGCGCGATCGATCGCGGCGGCGATCTGGGTGATAGTTTCGGCGACGAGGTTGATTTGCTGTTCCGCCTCCGGCCAGTTGCGTTGCTCGATGGCCTCGCGGATGGCGGGCAGAGTTTTGACACCGTAGCCGGTATAGAACCCGGGCGCATAAATCTGGTGCTTGAACCACGGGCGGCGCGGCAGGCCAGCCTCGCGCAGCATTGCTCGCTCGGTCTGCATCAAAGCCTGGTCAAGCTCCTGCTGCGCCTGCGGTGTAAGCTTGCGAGCCTGATCGGCCTGGGCGCGCGCGTTGGCGTCAAACTTGGCGTCATACTTCTGCGCGCTCTCCTGCAAGCGTGCGAACGCATTTTGCAGCGGTGCGAAATTCAAGTATGGCACCGGCGCATCGGGCGTTGGGACAACGTAAGTCTCCGTCGGATCGAAAACCGCGACGAAAGTTTTGTCAGCGATGCGGCGATTCTTCTCTTTCGTTTCTTCGCGCATGTCGTCGGCGAGTCTGCCGACTTCGCGGACATAAATCCCGACTGAGTCAGCGAAGTTGGTGAACGCATAAGGCAGCACGTCGGCGTTGGCAAAACGTAACACCGCGCGGCCACCGGTCTGCGCCAGCGCGATGCCGTACGCAAAGTCCGGATCGCCAAAGCGCGTGTAGTGATCGAACGAATCGTAGACCGAGTGATAGACGCCGCCGGTCTCGCCTTCGCCGCCGTAACCAAGGTTGAGCGAGGCGATGCCACTGTGGTCCAGGAAGACCGTGTAGTCTGAGCCGGAACCGAGCGCGCCAATGCGCAGGTCGGCGCGGTCGCGAGCCTCACGTCTGGCTTCCGGACTGCCGTTGAGAATCTGCGCGGCCCGAGCGCGCTCCAGGACAGAAATCTTCTTTTCGGGATCGGTAACATCGCGCGCCACTTCGTTGATGAACTTCTCAATCGTGTGCGAGCCGGAGACGCCGAGGAACCCGCGCGCGTTCGAGTCGGAGTTGATGTAAACCACGGCGTTCTTGCTGAGCAGGTCGGCGTGCGTCTCGACCCATTCGGTCGAGCCGAGCAGTCCCGGCTCCTCGCCATCCCAGGCGCAGTAGACGATGGTGCGCTTCGGCTTCCAGCCGGTATTCGTCAACTCGCCTAATCCGCGCGCCTCCGCCATCATCGCCACCTGCCCGCTGAGCGGATCGTCCGCGCCGTTGACCCAGGCGTCGTGATGGTTGCCGCGGATAACCCACTCGTCGGGGCGCTCAGAGCCGCGCAGTTTCGCGATCACGTCGCGCGCGGTCGCGCGGTCCCAGTTGAATTCGACTTTGAGATGGACGGTCGCGGGGCCGGGACCGATGTGATAGGTCAGGGGCAGCGCACCGCGCCAGCCTTCGGGAGCGAGTGGGCCCGTGAGTGCGCGCAAGAGCGGCTGCGCGTCGCTGTAGGAGAGCGGCAACACGGGAATCTTCGTGAGAGTCGGGGCATTCTTGATATCGAGCCGCTTGGCATCCGCGGTCGCGCCGACGCCGGGCGTCAGCGGATCGCCGGGGAAGAGCGGCATGTCGGAGACTGAGCCGCGCTGTGCGCCTTGCTCGTTGCGCCAGGGGCCTTTCGGATAAACATCGCCCTGATAGTAGCCATCGTTACGCGGGTCGGAATAGATGAGACAACCGATTGCGCCATGCTCGGCGGCGACCTTTGGCTTGATGCCGCGCCACGAACCACCATAGCGCGCGATCACGATCTTGCCTTTCACGTCGATGCCGCGCTCAGCCAACTCGTCATAGTCACGCGGCACGCCGTAGTTCACATAGACGAGCGGCGCGGTCACTTCGCCATCCACCGAGTAAGCGTTATAGACAGGCAACTGCTCGGCGGCCTGATTCGAGGTCGCATCTTCTGGGATCGCCGGCTCGGTCAAGCGCGCCGTGAATTTTTCCGGCGCGATCAATTCGACCACGCGCGTCTTTGGTGTTGGGAACAGCACGCTGAACTCTTCGATCTGAGTGTCGAAGCCCCACGCGCGGAACTGCGACGCGATGAACTCCGCATTCTCTTTTCCGTAGGGCGATCCCAGGTGATGCGGACGCGCGGACAGACGCTTCATCCACGCGCGCAGGTCTTCCGGATGGAGCGACGCGTCGAAGCGCGCTTCGAGCGCGCGTTCTGCCGCCGTGGACGCGCGATCAAAACCCAGCAGGGGCGGATCGTTGGCGGGCGGCACGGTTTGTGCGGCAATGGAACACAACAGGGCGAACAACAAAACGAACGCGCCCACCAGGCGGGCGAGACGGGACAGACGAAGTTGCATGAAAGCCTCCCAAAAGGAATTTGTCAGCGATTACTATGTGACAGCGGAATGCGTGCAGAGTTTAACGCAAAATCGCCTGAGCTTGAACCTTTCAACGCGATGAGTCGTTGACTGACGATCAAGAAGGTCCGTACCACCCCCGACCTGTCGGGGTTAGCGGGTGGGTCAAACACTCAATTTGCCTTTTGACAGCCCGACCCACCTGCTTACGCAGGTGGTACTGACTTCAATACGCGTGCTCTGGTCTACTCGTTAATCGGGCGTGTTACCTGTCGAGTGAAGTTGACAACAATTGTAGTTTGGAAGTCTTCACGTCGATGAGCGGCCCCAGCTCATAGACATTCATGTAGCCGTAAGTGTAAAGGGCGATGTAGGTAGACAAGTTGAGCGAGGCGGTCGGCATCTTGGTCGGGAACGCCTTCTCTTCACCCTGGAAGTTGTTGTTGCAGTAAATCAGAATTCGTGTGGTTTTGTCGGGGAACGTACGTTTGAGACTCTCAACCGCGATGTCGGGAAAACTCAAATTGATCGCCCCTCTGACGTGGAGTTCATCAAATTTCTGCTTGCTCCGGGCGTCCAGTATGACTGTTCCGGGCTCGCTGCTCATCCGGATAAAGTCTTCTTCAGACAGCCGGCGTGCTTCCCGATGCTTGGCAGCTTCCGCCGAAACGCGGAGGTAGCCCTGCATGTCAATCGCGGGGTTGGCGATGCCGGCCTTGTTTTGAGCATTCGCCAGCGGAACTACACACAGAATCGCAAGTGTCAAAAGGAACAGTTGGTAATTCATTGGTTGGCCTCCTGCTCTGAAGAACGAGCCAACCATTAGACGCTTGCAGCCGAAGTTAGTTTTAACTATTTGCCTGCTCTTGGGATCGCTTGACGTGTAGTTCGACGAGGTCCTCCGCCTTGTTTCTGAGACTGCTCCAGGCTTGGGCGAGACTGACAATCGCGGGAAACCGCGCATTCATTCTAGTTTCCCGGATGGTACTCCCGCTCCGTGTGTCCCTTGAGTTGCGAACGGTAGAAATACACTTCCCTCAGGTTGCCCGTGCTGTATCGTTTGGCCTGGTCGTTGAAGTGCGGCGACGATGGATTGCCGCTCTCTCCGCCGGCTGTTACTGCCTTTGCCCGCACAGTTTTTCCGAACTCAACGACGGCCACAAAGCTGTTGCCGCTGGTCCCGTAAATCTTCTTTGACCCGCGGAAGCTGCGCGCGCCGAACGAGGCCAATGAGCCCCAGATAGCAGAGGTGAAGCCAACAGGAATGCTTGGTCCCGCGTCGCTGAACGGATGCACGATGTCGTCGGTGAGGCGCTGGAAGCGATTGATATCGCCCCAGGGCGTCTTCCACGTCCCGAAGTCGGCTGCGAGTTTGTCAGATGCTGCTGATAGCGATTTCAGCAGTTGCTCCGCAGTCGCCTTGCCGGCGATATAGTCGGGGACGGACATGCCCGCACGTCTGGCCTCGGCGCCCACGCTCCGCTGAATGTCCTCAGCCCAGAACACTGCGAGCGACGTCGGAACTGACGTTGCCGACCAACGCAGGTCCCACGCGCGCAGGAGCGCGATCTGGTCGGACAATTTCGCTTTGAGAGGATTGGTCGCGGGCGTCTGGTTCCAAGCCTTGACCAGCGCGGGAACCGGCTTCTCAAACCACGTTAGATAACTGTCGTAAGCCGCTGCGATCAGCGAGTCGAGCGTGAAATCCTTCTTATTCTGTAGGACTCTGATCGCATGTAGTCCACGCGCGGACTCAACGCCCGAATCGACATACACGGGGTAGTCGGTTTTCTTCGGGCTGCTCGGACCCGCCGCCGACCACGGCGAGTTGTTGCTGTTATAGAGCCAGCCGCTGCCAGGGTTCAGCAGGAGCGGTGACTCGTCCACGGACAGCAGGCCGTGCCAGTCCGTTGCCGGATCGCTGCCGTCAACAGGCCGAGTCCAGTCGAATTTCGGATCGCGCCTGGGAATAAAGTTGCCGTGGAAATACGCGATGTTCCCATCAGCATCCGCGAAGATCGTGTTGTTTGACGAGTCCGCGTGCAGCTCCATCGTCTGCTTGAACGCCTTGTAGTCCTTCGCCTTGGTGCGCGTGTACGACTGCGTCAGCGCCTTCACAGGTTCCTGCATCAGACGAATGCTTACCCACTTGCCGTTCACCGCGCGGACGATGGGCCCGTGCTGGGTGCGATAGACGTTGAACGTTTTCTCGGCCATACCCTTGTCTGTCTTGTAGGGCACCGTGATCACGGACGCCGTGACGGGACGCTCTTCGTCGCCGTACTTGTAATAGAACCGATCGCCCTTCTTCACCACCCGTTCGAGATACTCATCGATGGCGTCAACGGCGCTGGACGTGTGCATCCAACCGGCACGCTCGTTGAACCCCTGGTAGATAAAGAACTGTCCCCACGTCACCGCGCCGTAGGCATTCAGCCCTTCCAGGCTGGTCATTTGCAACTCAGATCTAAAGAAGAAAGACGTGTGCGGATTGATCAGGAGCAGCGCGTGGTGCGCGACCGAGTTCGACGGCGAGATAGCGATGCCGTTCGATCCTGCCGGCTCCTTGAGCAGGTCGGGTTCATCATTCGACGCGACTGCCGCCGGACCGTTTCCATAGAAAGCCTGCAACTGGTTCAGGTTCACCGTCTCGATGTCTCCGCCGATGCTGCCCTCGCTGAAGGTCAGCGCCATCCAGGGTTCGAAGTGCTTGATGACCCTCGGCTTCACCTCGGGATGCCTGGCAAGATAAAAGTTCAGACCGTCGGACCAGGCGTTCATCAACGCCTTCAACCACGCCGGGCTCGCCTCGTACTGTGCCTTCATCGCTTCGGGAGAGATGAAGAGCTTCATGCGCAGATCGCGCCACACCGCCGCCTCGCCCTCGGCTTCCGCCAGCCGTCCCATGGAGTTGATGTAGTTCGTCTCCACGCGATTGAAATCGTCTTCGGCCTGTGCGTAGATGGCGCCGAACACCGCATCGGCATCTGTCTTGCCGGAGATGTGCGCGATGCCCCAGTCGTCGCGGATGATCGTGACGTTCCGCGCCTGTTGCTCCCAGTGCTGGAGTTCCTGGTTTTGGGCGCCCTGTGAAACGTGCGGGACGAATGCGAATGCAACCGCGACAACGAAACCGAGAACGAGCTTCTTCATGAGATTCCTCCGTCGATTGTCGGCTCCATAATAAACGACATATCCCTCTTATTGGCCAGTTAATCGCTAGTCCTTTATCTGAGCGCTGACTTCGCGTAATCAAACTCGTTCATATTCCTCTCCTTGAGATTGATGGGATGATTGTTCTGCGTAATCTGCGGATGCTCTTGCTTCATCTGGAAAACGTGAAACCTGAGATTGTTGCCTTAGGTTTTATACATCCACGCCCTGGCACTCGCTACACTATGATCATCGTATCCGCCGGCGACCAGAACTCGACCGTCGGTCAGCAAGGTCGCCGTCGAGTAAAATCTTGCCGCATCCATCCGACCTGTGGCTACGCGAAACCTCTTTGACGCGGGATCATAAATTTCTACCTGTTCACCACCACCAGCAATCAGGACTTTGCCATTCTTCAGCAAGGCAACTGCGTTCGGCAATTTGAAACGAGCCGTGTTCATGTTGCCGATAGCTGAAAAAGCACCTTTTGCTGGATCATATATTTCCGCGTTAGCGTATCGCCCCTGCCAATCGCGACCATCTGATCCGCCAACAACGAGAACATTCCCATCCGTGAGCAAGATCGCCGCCTGTTTATAACGTGGGACTGTCATGTTGCCGGTGATTGTAAAAGTTCCGTTGGCCGGATTGTATAGTTCGGCGGTAGCCAACGGATGTTGATACTCACCGCCACCAGCGACTAACACTTTGCCATCGGACAAGAGAACGGCGGTGTGCATCGTGCGCCCCGCGTTCATGTTGCCCGTGAGGGTGAACACTCCAGTTGCAGGATCATAAATTTCAGCTCTCGAAAGCGCGCCGCTGTTTTCACCGCCGGCCACTAACACCTTGCCATTTGAAAGCAATGTTGCGGTAAAGTCGCCGCGCGCGCTGGACATTTTGCCGGTGGGAGTAAACACGCCTGTGCCTGGATCGTAAAGTTCGGCGCTCGCAAGCAGGCCTGCGCCGCTCCAGCCCCCGGCAATGAGAACTTTGCCGCTCGGCAGCAGCGTTGCGCTATGTCCGACACGTTGCGTGCTCATATTTCGATTAGCAGCGGTGAATCTTCCAGTTGCCGGATCATAAAGCTCGGCGCTGTTGAAAAAGACTCCGTTACGCTCCATGCCGCCCGCAATCAGAACCTGGCCGTTTGGTAACAATATCGCCGTGTGACCGGAACGTGGCGCGGTCATGTAGCCCGTAGCGGAAATAGTACTGGCGTCGTTAGCGGCTAGCGGCGTGTCGCGCAGTTTGCTTTTTTCGCGCGTGTTCCCTTTGCAACTTGCCGTCAGCAGAGTTGCCATCAACAACGACATCAACAGCGCGTTTACGTTTTTCATATATCGCATGATTTTTTTCAGTTGTTCTGCGAAATCTGCGGATGTTCTTGGTACGGAACCGGGAGCGGACCGGGGTCCCCAAGCGGGCAGCCCGCTTGGGGTGGTGGATGCGACCGGCTCCGGGCACTGAACTTGAAACCTGAAACTACTGGTTCGAACCCCGCGTCTTCCAAAGCCACCGCGTAAACAAGAGTGCGCTGACCAGGTCACCAGTAGCAACCAGGGGTGCGACAACAGGAAAGTCGCCCTTCCACCAATAGATGAGCATCAGACTCCAGAGCCCGAACTTTCCGATAGCCGCGATCATCAGGAACGCACGCTCCGAGCGCGCCGTCACTGCTACCCAGATATAGAGAACGCCGAAACTGCCGATCCAGATCGTCACCAGCCACAGGTAGAAAGGATGCGCGCCCGGCAAGCCGATCAGCTTGCGGCCAATAGTAAGAAGAGGAATGAAGATCAAAACGCCGAAGACGTTATAGACAGCCGTTCCGAGCAGCGTCCAACGCATCCATTTTTCCAGCGGCTTCATTGGTTCCTCTAGCTTAGCACGGCGCGTAGCGTCGGCTGACTTTAGCCCGGCGTTTCAACGCCGGGATCGGAACAACAATAACAATCTCGTCGCGTCAGCGACGATTGAAATCAACTGTCGCTACGCGACGTCTAATGTCCTCCGGCCCGCGCCTGCGGCGCGTTGGTAACTACTAACTGTGATTCAGGGGTGGCGCGCTCCCGCTTACCCCTGGCTACTTTCTCTCAGGCCTATGGCGTGAAGATCCCTTACCCGCGTCGCCAGGCGCGCGTCACCGATCTTTTTAGCGACTGCCGCAAACGACGATGTCGGTCCTTTCCAGCGCAACTCATCGACATTCTTGAAAAGCGGCGCGTCGATGCGCAGAATTGCGAGCTGCTTGAAGAGCAGCGCGCGCTCGACGTTGTCCTCTTTCAAAATCCCGACGGGAAACTGTTCGATGTGGCCGTGCCGGTTGATGAGGGTCGCGGATGTCTTGGGCCCTAAGCCTGTTATGCCAGGAAAGCCATCAGCCGCGTCACCCACCAGCGCGAGATAGTCCGGGATGAACTCGGGCGCGACACCAAACTTGGCGCGGATAGCGTCGGCATCTCGAATCTGGCCGCTTCTGCGATCCACTTGCACCACGCGCTCGCCGACGACGCATTGCGCGAGGTCTTTGTCCGGTGTCCAGATGCACACCTTCTCCACCTGCTTGTCCTTCGCCGCGAGGTGAGCCGCGGACGCGAGCGCATCGTCAGCCTCGAACTCGATCATCGGCCAGACGACGACACCCATCGCGGCCAGCGCGTCTTCGAGCGGATGGAACTGCGCGAACAGAACCGGCTCGACGCCTGCGCCGGTCTTGTAGTCGGGCCATAGCTCATTGCGGAACGACTCGATGACGTGATCAGTCGCGACTCCGATGTGCGTCGCGCCGTCCTCGATCATCTTCACAACGGTATGGAGCACGCCCGACACCGCGCCGTACGGCGGATCGGTCTTCTTAAAGCGCCGGATGCCGTAGAAGTGACGAAAGAGTTCGTATGTGCCGTCGACGAGGTGAACAATCATATTTCAGAGGTCAGAAGTCAGAGATCTGAGATCAGGCTACCGAGTCTGGCTATTATTGATCGTCCCGCGACAACTCTTCACGCCGCACCGGCAACGTTTTGAGTCCGGATGGAGAGTGTCTTCATAATCGACCGTGATCTCTTCGCCCGGCCGAATGTCGCGCAAAGCAAAAAACAAAACGTGGCCGCAGATGGTTTTCATGTAAGCGTTCGGTTCGCAGGAGTGATTGATGTAATGCGTGCCGTTGCCGCCGCGGCTTCCATCCAGACTCCAGCGGCCGTCAATGTCGCAGATGCGCAGCTTTGCTCGATGCGCGCGGCGTTGGGCTTCGAGATCGGGAATGCGTTCGCCGGTGTATTCAGCGATCTTGCGACCGCCCCGAAAACGAATCGTCGCGAAACAACCTTTACCGTTGATTGGTGATTTGCGAATCGAGAGTCCGCGTGCCAGCTCCAGGTTCATCCGGCAGCATTGTACGCGGTGCGGAACCGCTCGCGGTAGCGAGCGGCTAGAAGCTGGTACAGAACCGGGAGCGGTAGCGACCGGGTGCAATGCGAGGGTTGAGAACTAAACAACGTGTACCCGCTTGCTACCGCAAGCGGTTCTGTACCGAGCGGTTCCGTACCCTCAGTTGCTCGCCATCTGGGGAGCAACATACCGCACCGATTTCAACTCCGCGAGCGCCGCCAGCTTCTCTATTGGCAGACGACCAATTACCAGCTTCGCCGTCTTCGGATCAAGCACGACTTCAAAGCCAAGTTCTTTCAACTTTGCCAAAGTCTCATCTGATTTCTCAGTCAGCCAGATTTGAATCTCGGCCTTACCGTTGCGAATGAACTTGGCTTCATCCGAACCCGGACTGAGTTTGCTGTCTTTCAAACGATCGATGACCGCAAGCACCGACGGATGAAACTTTGATTGTAGCTGCGCGCGCTTCTGTTCTTCCGGCGTCAGAGCCCTCCTGGCATCCGCTTCCCTCATGCCATCAATCGAGAATGCACCGTTGGCAGGGCCTGACGAGGGAGGAGCAGCCGGTCCTACGCCAGCACCACTGGCCTGGCCGGTACCAGTGCCGCCGCCGCCCGCGGCGCGTTTTGCTTTAGCTGAGCTGGATCCCGAACTGGTAACCGTCACGGTTTGCGCGGATGCTGACGCAGGGGCTCGAGACAGAAGTGCCAATGGCTGTACGCTTCGTCCATAGTTGGCGCTAAAATTGCCGGTGGAAACCTCGCCTTCATGACCAAATACCGCCGCACGGTTCACGCCCTCCGGCACCTCGACCGGCACATCGATCCGCCGTGGCTGGCCGCCATCGGTGACGATCATTTCTTCGACCGCCACGAACGAAGTGAACTGAGTCATCAAACGATAATCGAGCCCGAGTTGCGTGACGGCTTGTTTCACATCTTCCTTCACGTTGCCCTGCTGCGCGCCTTTGAAGTCCTGGCTCATCAAATCGTCAACTCGCGTCCGCGCCCAAAGGGTCGACAGCACATCGTGCTGCGATTCCGATTTGGAAAAATCAACCGGGATCTCGCGCACGAAATCTCGGCCTGACATTTTTCCTTTCAAGCGAATTGTGGCTCGACCATTGCCGGTGTAACGCCCAGTCAGAATCACGGGCTTGGCGCCGAACAGATCGGGAATGGTTTTGGGATAGACATCCGCCACCGGCAGTCCATTCCAGTCGATCGAAATATCCGTCAGCAAGGGATTTCGCACACGTTCGTGAAAGCGCCGCGCGGCGGCTGAGCCGTCATCGGTCAGCGCTACGTATTCAACTTCGCCGCGGCCATACTTCGCCATGCCGTCGAGCAGGAAGCGATTCACGCTGCCGCCGATGCCGAACGCAAACACGCGTGCATTCGGATGCTTCTGAACTTCGCCGATGATTTCCATGTCGTTGCCGACGTAACCATCGGTCATGAAGCAGACGATGCGCACGTGATCAGAAGCGTCAGACGGGTCCATCGAAGCCTTGATCGCTTTCATCATTTCCGTACCACCGCCGCCTTGCCGAGATTCGAGGAATGCTTGCGCCTTCTGCAGATTTTCTTTCGTCGCCGGCACTGGCTCAGGAAACAGAATGTGTTCGTCTCCAGAGAAGGTTATTAAGTTAAAGGTGTCGTACGGATAGAGATTGTCTAACGCGAGCTTCATCGTCTCTTTGGCTTTTTCGATCGGAAAGCCGGACATCGATCCCGAAGTGTCGAGCACGAACACGAGTTCCTTCGGCGTGACATCTTCGGCAGTCACTCGCTCAGGCGGTTGAAGAATGAGAGTGAAGAAGCCACCTCTGTCTGAAGAGTGCGTCAGCAGAGCATCTTCAATCTTCTTTCCCGCGACATCGTAACGAAGAACGAAATCCTTGTTGGGAATGGTTGCCTGGTCCTTCAGCGTGACACGGGCGCGCCGGTCGTCGGGACGTTCGACGTTAACCTCGTGAGTTTTGGAACTCAGCGCATCGATCGGTACTCCCGCATCCAGCGTGACATCCAGCGAAATGTCGTGTCCAACTCGCATGCCTTCAGGCACGGGCTGAGGCGTGATGCGCGAGGCGTCGGGCACGCGATCCGTGTCGGGCGCGAAACCGTTGCCATTAGAATTTCCTTGGGCGCCCGTCGCCGAGCCGGGAACGTAACGCGGCCCAACCACCATCGGGAACACGAATTCATACGAACCGTCTTCGTATTTCAAAGTTTCGATATAGCTGATCGTGATCTTGATTTGTTCGCCGGGAAGAATGTTGGCGACCGATTGGGTGAAGATGTTTGGCCGCTCCTGATTCAGCAAACTTGCCCTCTGCCCGTTGGTTTTCGCGGCTTCATAGACGGCCTCAGCTTCTTCGCGTCGCAGGATCTTTCCGCGCACGGTGCGATCGCCGACAATCATGGTCATGTCGTCGACCGCGGCGTTTTGCGGCAGCGGAAACGTGTAGACCGCTTCGATCTTTTCATTGAACGGATTTTCAAACTCCTGCGTGACCATCACGCGAGAGAGAAATCCGCTGATCTCCACTTTCGCATCGGTGTGCTTGAGCGGACACACGGCTTTTGGTTTCCCGTTCGGATCGAGAACCTGAAGCGAGCCCTGCGTTACTCCATTTTGCGCCGAGACGACTCCGCCTGAACTTCTTAACGATGCCAAGCCCATGATTGCGGCGGCTGAAACGGCTATGACTAAAAGGGATTTGAGAAAGAACTTTCGACGCATCGTCTCCTCCTTCGCACACATTCCGAGAGAGCACGCCACGGTCCGGGTCGTCGCGTGAAGTTGATTGTTCCGCTGGTTAGAGACCCAACCTCAGCCTCTTGTTCCCGTTTGCTCTGGGGATAGAACGTGAAAAGAAAGAGAGCTTGCAAGTTGTCAACTGCATTGATGCAGCCAAAGCTTCTCGCGATGGCTGTCGAGTCGATCGTTTGAATTCTCTCGCGGCCAAGCCGCGATCCGGGGAGCCCTAATGTTTATTACGGGAGACGTGCAAAAAGTTACGGTAAAGATGAGAGGCGTCGGCGTGGGGTTGCCGGCAGAAAGGGCCGAGGTCACGTCTCAAAATCAAAAAGCGGCACGCATTGTCACGGCCGCTTCTGGCTCCAGGCTGGAAGAGAAACCTACTTCAACTTAAAACTGCGAGCGATCAGGTCGGTTTGATTGCGAATGCGCGCCAGCTTATCGCGCATGCCGGTGAAGCGCAGCGCATAGATCGTGTGGCTGCCACCTTGCAGATAGTAGGTGCGTCCGGCCATGGGCTTGCCGGCCTGCGTGTATTCAAACGAGATGGTGACGCCGCTCAAACGGCCAGAGAACGTCTCTTCTTTTCCGCCGCCGATGTAGCCCGGCAGGAAACGCTCTTTCTGATCCAGATCCTGGTGCGCAAACTCTTTGATGGTCGTTCCTTCCGGCAGCGACTCTTTGCGAATGCGCAGAAAGCCGTCGTTGCGATCGCCGTAGATGAATTCCGTGTGCTGGTGAATCTGGTCTGGCTCGCCGACTAAACGCCAAATCGGCGACGGAAGCGAAACGACGTAGTCAACCTTGCCGCTGCTATAGGTTTGCTCCTGCACCGTCGCGCCGGTAGCGAACCCCTGCGTGCCCGTCGCCAAAAGAGCAAGCAGAAAAAGAGCTGTTAGTCGTACCATTAATCTCCCTGTTGTCGGTCGAACCTTCATTGATTCTCTCAGATGCCCGGCGTCTTCGCCCTGTTGTCTCTCACTTCTGAATCGCAATCCGGGCGCTACTCTCTCGCTTGCTCGATAGCTTGTCTTTGCAGGCGAATTATCTGCTCGATTCCTTTGCGCCCAAGCTCCAGCAACTCGTCCATTTGTTCGCGCGTGAACGGCGAACCTTCAGCCGTGCCCTGGACTTCGATGAAGCGGCCATCTCCGGTGCAAACGACGTTCATGTCCACTTCGGCGCTCGAGTCTTCGTCATATTTCAGATCAAGCAGAGGTGTTCCGTCAACGATCCCGACGCTAACGGCGGCAACTTCGCTGATGATGGGCGACTTCTTGATTTTGCGTTCCTGCAACAACCGTCGACAGGCGATGGCAAATGCGACATACGCGCCGGTGATGGCCGCGGTGCGAGTGCCGCCGTCGGCTTGCAAGACATCACAGTCAAGCGTAATCGTGCGGTCGCCGAGCACGCTGCGATTAGAAATAGCGCGCAGACTGCGGCCAATCAATCTCTGAATCTCGTGCGTCCGTCCCGATGGCCCACCGCGGCCAATCTCGCGCGCCGTGCGCGTGTGCGTGGAACGCGGCAGCATCGCGTACTCTGCCGTGACCCAGCCTTCCGTGCGCTGGCCGCGCAGGTGCGGCGGCAGTTTTTCTTCGACGGAAGCGGCGCAGATTACGCGCGTGTTTCCCATCTCGATCAGCGCGGAACCTTCGGCGTTCGCCAGAAAGCCGGGCGTGATTCGAACCGCGCGCAGTTCATCAGCAGCGCGACCGTCAGTGCGTAGAAAACTCATAACGTTCGTTGCAGGCTGGAAGCCTGCGTTAATTCCCTCTCCCATTGGGAGAGGGTTAGGGTGAGGGCGTTAGTACATCGTGTCCCCAAACCTCAACCGCCTCTAATCGAGCCGGCTTGCTCCCCAGGAATCTTTCCGCGACGCGCGCGAACCGCGCCGCGGCGTCAGTCACATAGAAGTGATCCAAATCATCGCACAGTTGACGCTCACGCGCACTGGTTTCCGGCGTGGCTCGGGCCAGGTCCTTTTCTTGTAATAGCGACTTCACTTCCCGCGCTGTAGCTTCGCCCGAATCGATCAGCTCAACCTGCTCGCCGACAGTCTCCTGAATCACACTCTTCAGAATCGGATAATGAGTACAACCAAGAACCAACGTGTCGATACTCGAACGCAGGTCTTTCAGATAAGTTTCGGCTACCGTGCGGGCAACTTCTTCGTCCGCCCAACCCTCTTCCGCCAAAGGCACGAAGAGCGGACAGGCGCGTTCAATCACGCCCGCGTTTGGATCGGCTTTCTCGATCGCTTTCGTGTAAGCGCCGCTCTGCACTGTTGATTCGGTGGCGACAACGCCGATTCTCTTCCCGCTCGAGCCTACGACCGCCGCGCGTGCGCCTGGTCCAATCACGCCAACCACATCGATATTCAGCGCCCGACGAATCGCAGGTAGCGCCAGCGCCGACGCAGTGTTGCAAGCGACCACCAGCAACTTGATGCCGTGCGCGGCGAGGAACTGCGCATTCTCAACCGCGTACCTTTCAACCGTCGCCAGTGATTTTGTTCCGTAAGGGACGCGCGCCGTGTCGCCGAGATAGACGAAGTGCTCGTTCGGCAGATGTTCGTGCAGCGCTCGATAGACGGTCAGTCCACCAACGCCGCTGTCGAAGATGCCGATGGGAAGGTCGTTCATTGCCAGTTGCCAATCTCCAATTGCCGATTGGTGTGTTCCTTGTGTTGACCAGTTAAATCGGCAATCGGCAATCGCAAATCGGCAATGGATTGGTGGAGGCGCCGGGAATCGAACCCGGATCCAAAAGCCAACGCCGAAGGACTCTACATGCTTATCTGCTTCTCTTTCCGTACGGTTTGTGACCGCCCGGGTTTTGTCGAACGTTGAGTAAGTGAAACAGCAAGACCTCAGCGCCGACTAGTCCGACTTGATCTCGCCCACTGCCACGGACCGAAACAGCGGGCCAGCTCATCTAAGTGACATCTCACTCCGCGCGCATGAGCAACTTGCGGCGAGACGCTCACTGGCTATTAGGCAGCGAGAGCCAATTCATTAGTA
>DASZZL010000107.1:0-11642 GCA_035545035.1 Pyrinomonadaceae bacterium | reverse complement strand
CCATCTCTGTGGCATAGATCTGGGTCCGGCGAACGTGGCCGTGGGTCGTCTGGTCTTTTGCGTCGATGGCAATCGCCAGCGACTCGATCGTGTTCATGTGCAGGTCGGCGATCTCTTCAACGTAACGAACTTTTTCCGCCTGGGCGCGAGTCACTTCGCGCAGGCGCTTTTCGTTGAAGCGATACAACAGATGGACCAGCGCCACAATCAAAACGCCGACAAAGAAGAAGGGAACGCCGGCTCCGTGTATGGCAGCATAGAACAGGGCCGCTGCCGTCACGTTGCCAACCTGCGTGATCAGCGTCCAGATAAAACTCTCATGCGATACGACGAGTCGCGGCTTGCCGGCACAGAAAGAATTGAAGGCTACTGCGCCGAAAGTACTCAATGCATATTGAACAACGCCGAAAACGCAGAGAGGGAACAGAAGCAGGTCGAGGACTAGCCCGCGTTCGTTGGCATCCAGCATACCGCCGGCGAGCGCCAGGACCATTGCCCGATACACCAACGAGGCAGCAAAAGTCGAGATGATCGAGGTGCCAACGGCGAACAGAGACGGCCAGCGCTCGACGAAATAAACCGACGAGGCGAAACCCACTAAAGCCGCGAGGACGATCGGCGGTCCCAGGTTGTTCGCGGGTGCCAGCGCGTACATCATTACGGCGAGAAAGATGAACGCGTCGGCAACCGACTTGTGCGTCTGGCTAATGCCGTCAACATTGGTGACCGGAACCGTGAATCGGCTGGAAACCAAAGTCAGGACGAGCAGCGCGGCAAAGGCCATCAAGCCGCTCCAGCCGAGGATCGGCAGTCGCACCGTCCATAAGACACCGAGGACGAGCAATCCTGTGCCGATGACCGCGACGCCGGTGATTAGCAGCAGGCTCTTCCAGTTTATTTTTGACATCAACTGATCCGGGCGGGTTCGGTTAGCTCAAACTGCTGTAAATGCTCGAGGACAATCCTGAAGACAATACTTGATCCGTGGCGGTCGAGTGTTGGCGATGACTAGACGATGGCCAACAACGTTGACCGTCCCCAGAATAGCGAGCTTAGGCCCTAATAGTCAACGGATTTCTTGGCTTTGGTTCGGGGACGACCGCAGAAAAAGGCGTCAAAGGTGGTTGAAAATCACGACCGAGCCTCGAGTTGGAGGGCGAAGTCAGCGGGCTGGGTCACCGGGATTTGGCAGGTTCCGTCGTAGCAGATAAAGGCAGTGGGCAGTCTTGCGTCGGTACGTCCGCGGAGAAATGGAATGAGCGCAGCGGCCTGATCTGCGGCTTTCGTGGCGTAGGCAATGACACGATTTGGCAGATAGGCCTGCCAGAGAACCCGAAGTAAGTCGTTAACTCCGGCACCGTCGGCCGCTCCAACTATGGCAATTTCCTTCGGCGATGAAAGATAGAAATCGAACGCGCATAACGCCCAACCGAAGGCCGACGGATAGCGTCCGACCTGATCAGCAATCAGTCGCAGTACCGTCGTAGCGCGGCGACGATAGTCGGCGTTGCCGGTGAGTGAACTCAACTTCAACAGCGCTAGCGCCGCGACGGAGTTTCCCGATGGCGTCGCATTGTCGAGAAAGTCTTTCGAGCGGACGATCAACTGCTCGTGACTCGTTCCGGTGAAGAAGAAGGCGCCCTGCTCGTCGTCCCAGAACTGATCGATCATCTTGTCAGTAAGCTCGACGCTGGATTTGAGCCAGCCGAACTCACCGGTGGCTTCGTAAAGACAAACCAAACCGTCGATCAGACAAGCATAGTCTTCAAGATAAGCATTCAGTTTTGCCTCTCCGTCTTTGCAGGTTCGCAGCAGCAAGTTATCTCGGCGTAGATGCGTCAGGAGAAACTGTGCATTCGCTTCCGCTGCCTTGCGATAATCGGGGCGTTCAAGAATCGCCGACGCTTCCGCAAAGCTCGCCAGCATCAGCCCGTTCCACGCCGTGAGAATCTTTTCGTCCCGCGCGGGCTTGATGCGCTGCTCGCGTAGCGCGAAAAGCTTTTTGCGACCGACCTCTATGACAGAGCGCAACTGATCGAGCGAGACATCATGGCGGCTCGCGACGTCTTCGGGGGTAGCAGTGATGTGCAGAATATTCTGGCCTTCAAAGTTGCCGGTTTCAGTGACATTGAAATAGTCACAAAACAGGTTGCCGTCCTCGCTTCCCAGGGCGTCGAGGGTTTCCTGGCGGGACCAAACGAAGAACTTCCCTTCGTCACCCTCTGAATCAGCGTCCTGGGTTGAATAGAAACCACCGCCTTCATCGGTCATCTCGCGAACGACGTAATCAAGCGTCGCTTCAACGACGCGCCGGAAGAACTGATCCTTTGTCACCTGGTAAAGATGCAAATAGAGGCGCGAAAGCAACGCATTGTCGTAAAGCATTTTTTCGAAGTGGGGAACCAGCCAATGCGCGTCAACCGAGTATCGATGAAAACCGCCGCCGAGCTGATCATAGATTCCGCCAGCGGCCATCTGGTGGCAGGTATGTTCGATCATCTCCAGCGCATCGCTCGCGCCGGTTCGATGATGCATATGCAGGAAGAACTCAAGCACCATAGCCGGCGGAAATTTGGGCGAGCCCCCAAAGCCCCCGTTGGTCCGATCGTAGTTGTTGGCAATGCGGCGATAGGTTGAGTTGAGAAGTTCAGTCGTCATCATCTCGCGCGAGGGCTCAGCAATTCCCACCCGTCTCAACTCGCCCAACATTGTCGTCGCCGTGTGTGCCACCTGATCCTGCTGTGAGCGAAAAGCTTCCGAGACACTGAGGAGTACGCGCGGGAATCCGGCCATGTTATAGCGGTCTTCGGGCGGAAAATACGTTCCGCCATAAAACGGCACGCCTTCGGGTGTGAGAAACACCGTCATCGGCCAGCCGCCGTGTCCGGTCATCATCTGCACCGCGTTCATGTAAATCTGATCGAGATCCGGACGCTCTTCCCGATCGACTTTGATGTTCACAAAGTTTTCGTTCATCAGCTTGGCGATCTCTTCGTTCTCGAACGATTCGTGCTCCATGACATGACACCAATGACATGCCGAGTACCCGATGCTCAGCAGAACTGGTTTGTTGTCGGCGCGCGCTTTGGCTAGCGCCTCGTCACCCCACGGATACCAATTAACCGGATTGTGAGCGTGTTGAAGAAGGTATGGACTGGTTTCGTTGATTAAGTTATTTGTGTGCTTTTTGTCGGTCACGCTCTTCAACCTTTGAACCAATACTTCGTGTTCTTGGCCCACGTGGTGTTTGGATAACGACGGTGGAGCAGATCATAAGCGGCTTTAGACCAGCGCCCGGTTTCTTTGTCAGTGCAACCATAGCGCGTAGATCTCACGGCCAGGTGCAACGCTTCCGGCGCGCGCGCATCCGTCGGATTCTTCTCGGCCCATTCAATTGCGATCCGGCAGAGATAGTTGGGTGCCGTGCCCAGCTCTTGCAGGGCGGCCGCCTGCCGCAAAGCCAGTGCTTGAGACGGCTTCAGAAACTCGGGTGGCACGATGGGCGCGGCCTTTGGTTTATTTTCTTCTTCGCCTTGCCACGCAGCGCCGGTCATTGATGTCGGCGGCAAGGCGCACCAGTAGTTGTCGCGATAACTGTCGATCTCGTTCACATCCGTCGTCCGACCGACTCCGGCAGTGACGTAAGGCCGCAGGCCCGGAAACTTCAACGAGAGATAAGAGGCGGCGAAACGTCTGGCTTCAGGCGTCGCGGCACTTTGGTATGAAGCCAGGAAGCTTTTTGTCTCCGGATAGGTTTCGCCGAGGAGCTTTGCGACCGGCATCGCGCTCTCTCGGTCGTCGAGCAGTGCGGCGCGCATGAACGCGGCCTGTGTGACCTCTCGTCGCAAATTAGTGGCGAGTGTTGTGCTTAAGGCCGCGTTTTTCATGGCGGCTACCGGCATCGCTTTGTTAAAGATGTTCGTCGAATCCAGATCGAAGAACAGCTTTGAGCCCTTCGTTGTCGAGTCGATATCTTTTTCATCTTCGGGAATCTCGCGGCCGTCGCTGTCGTCGCTAAAGCCAGCGGGCGCTCGCTGCGCGGTTTGCAGAAACTCTTGGAGATTCTGCGCCAACATCATGCGTTGCCCGAGTAGTTGATTCGCGGCGGAGGCGGGCAGCCGGGAGCGATCTTCGGAGAGAATCTTGTCGAGCGCGGACCGTGCGGCGGCGACGCGTTTGCTTTCAATCAGCAGTCGGACGTTATGGAAGGCGAGCGACGGAAAAGCCGGAGCACTGTGATCCACGCGCGCCGCGGCGCTCAATAGCGCATCGAGGCCTGTTTGCTGTCCGCTTGCCTTTGTCATCGCCGCAACCAGCCACGGCAGGGCATGAGTCTTTTCCCATCGCTCGAGTGAATGAGTTGCCGCATCCGCAGACTTGTCCTGAAAAGTGAGAAGCCAGTCTGTCAATTCATCGGATTTTATACCGGCCGGAACCGAATGCTTGGTCGTATCCTCTTCGTCGCCCACGAACTTGTCGAACAGCGCGGTGTAATCCCAGACAGCCTGTTTGAAATCCGCGCTCGCGTCTTTCTTAATGATCGTGTGCGCAAGTTCATGAATTGTCTCTTCCGGATGGAGGCGCAAACGGACAAGGTTCAAGAGTCGTTTCGCGGCGTGATGCGACGAAGCGACTGACTGGTCGTTGACAACCGCGTTGAGCCGCGTTTCAGCCTCGGCCATCGCGGGACGACCGTCCTCTTCCTTCTCGGCGAAGCTTCCTTTGCGCAACAGCGAGCGGGCCGCGAGATAGCCGGCCTTTTCATGCCAGGGCGACGCGGCATCGCGCGCGATGGCGTCAAACTGCTGCTTCGCTTCGTCAAAGCCGCCGGCGTAAAAGTTGGCTGCCGCGATTTGGTAGGCTCTGTCAGCGCGGAGCAGCGGCGGCAGGTCCGGGGCTTCGGCGGAGGCGTCGGCGGGAATGTGTCTGCCTTCGGAGCAATTGGCAAAAACCAAATCCTGCGCGCCCACCCAACTCTTTATACCCGCACTGTCAGCGCCGAACCGCTTGATGCGCTCACTCAGCGTCGCCGCGGCGTTTTCGAAAGCATCCTGCTGACAGTTGAGATAGCTTTCGTACTCGTGCGGCTTTTCGCGATTGTGGAACGCATGAATCTGAGGCGGCGCGCTGAGGCCCGGTACTTTGCTGCGCGCGTCGAGCCACTTCTTGATCCACGCGTCGTCGTTGGATTCCCCGGCATTGTTTAGCCGGTCTTCCCAGAGACTCTTAAGCGCCGCTGCTTCGGCATCGCTGAACGCAGCATTTGTCAGATTCCGATAAGCGGCGAAGAGATAAGAGCGCGCGTAGCTTGGGCGCAGCACGCCCAGTTGTCCCTTTGCGAAGCGCTCCAGCGGAAAATCAGGATGCTTTGTGTAAACGAAAATTGCGTCGGTAAAGAATGGGCCGCACGCCTGACTCCGTTGGGGGAGCAACAGCGAAGTCGAAGCGATGAGCGCAAAGGCAATCAGTGCTCTGCAAGAAAGTTTGTGAATCATTTTCTCGAATCCGTAATTGCGCGCACCGATCTTTCGGTCCACGCGTCTGGGTTAAAGACATAGAGCCGCTTCGTGGCCGAAAGATTCTGCAACGGTTCGTCCGTTGAGATGCCATAGCTATTGCGGCATGGCCGAGCAGGAAACTCTTCGCCGGATGCCAGTCGGTTGCGAATCTGGCGTCGATCGGGACCCATGCGAAACAGCATTGGTACGGCCTCGTCAATCGGAAGATCGGAAATCCAGTCGTCGTCCGAGCACCAGGACGCAAGCGCCGTAATCGATAATCCGACCGTTTCTGGCACGCGTCTGCGGACGTCGACAATTACTTCATGATAGAAGCCTCGCTCAGATCGTGTCGCGTCAAAATCGATTTGAATGCTCGAGACATTCGGAAGCTGCGCCATCTCGACGATTGCCGCGGCCAACTCGTCGCGCTGTTGATTCGAAAGATCAGGTTTGCTCTTTGAGTCTGTCTCAACGCGGGCTACGGCGATGACCCTGGTTCCTTCGGACAAGTCCAAAGGCTGAAGCCGCGGCCGCACGACGACTTCATCCGCGCGAAGTTGAATCGTGCGTGCGAGGAAAGCCACTCCAGTTTCGCGCGGATCGATGAAACGCAAATCTACGGGCCGCTCCCACGCCCACAAAACCAGGCGCGGCATCTGATCCGAGCGCGTCGTAGTCACTGCGGGCGTGCGCTTGCTGAACGCGGACCGACCCTTCGTAAACGCCAGCGCAAGCGACGCCAACATCAGCGTGGCGACGGCGAAAGCAGCAAAGGCTTTTCGTAACTGACCAGGTCTCATGATTTCGATTGAAGCAGCGGACGTCAAGTTTACATCAACGGATCACGCAAGAGAAGTTTAGCTTTCAAAACGGCGCGCACACTTTCGAGACCTGACGCCGGGTCTGCTATACTCTCGAAACTGAATGGTCATTCATTTTCTTTGGCAGTAGCAGACGATCGACTGATGGAACGCGAAAGTATGGAGATGGACGTTGTGTTCGTTGGCGCCGGGCCGGCTAACCTGAGTGGGGCTCTGCATCTGGCGCGTCTGGTGGCCAACCACAATGACGGCGTCGCAAACGGGGAGCGGGAAGGGAAGTCGCTCGGCGACAGTCAAATTGCGGTGATCGAAAAGGGCGCGTCCGTGGGCGCGCACATACTTTCGGGCGCGGTCATGGATCCACGCGGACTTGCTGAACTGATTCCTGATTTTGTGGATCGAGGCGCGCCGCTCGAAACGCCGGTTAAGGAAGATCACTTTCTCTATTTAACGAAAAAGCACGCCATTCGCGCCCCGATCACGCCGCCGCCGCTCAAGAATCACGGTTATTACATCGTCTCGCTGAATCGTCTGACCGCCTGGCTGGGCGAGCAGTGCGAAGCGGCCGGCGTCAACATCTTCCCCGAATTTCCCGGCGCTGAGATGCTTTACGACGATAGTGATCGCGTGCTCGGCGTGCGCACCGGCGATAAAGGAATCGACGCGGAAGGGAAGCCGAAAGACAACTTCGAACCGGGCGTCGAGCTGTTTGCGAAAGTCACGGTGCTCGGCGAAGGTGTGCGCGGCTCTCTGACGAAGAAGCTGATTCAGCGACTCGGCCTGGACAAAGGACGCGAGCCACAGATTTACAGTCTCGGCGTAAAAGAGCTTTGGGAACTGCCGGACGATCGTTATCCGGCGGGGCGCGTCACGCACACGCTCGGCTTTCCATCCGATCAGTGGACGTACGGCGGCGGCTGGATCTACGGAATGCAAAATCGGATCTTGAATCTCGGCTACGTTACCGGGCTTGATTATCGCGATCCCTTGATCGATCCACATGCGGAGTTTCAGCGGTTCAAGACGCATCCATTCGTCGCAAAGCTTCTGGACGGCGGCAAGATGATTCGCTACGGCGCGAAGGCGATCGCGACCGGAGGCCTGCACGCGGTGCCGCAACTTTACGCGGACGGTGTGCTGCTGGTGGGCGACAGCGCTGGTTTCCTGAACGGCGCGCGTCTGAAGGGAATCCACACCGCGATTAAGAGCGGAATGCTGGCCGCAGAAACAATCTTCGACGCGCTGGTGAGCAATGATTTTTCCGCAGACAAATTAGAAAGTTACGAGCAGCGCGTGAAAGAGAGTTGGATAACGCCTGAGCTGCGGCGTTATCGTAACTTTCACGCCGGCTTTCGTCACGGCCGCTGGCTGGGAATGGCGAACGCCGGATTGCAGTTCATCACGGGCGGACGCGCCTGGGGAATTTTTGATCGCGATCATCAGGAAGCCGGGCACGAAGCTGTGCAGAAGCTTTCAGCTTACGGCTATAAGGGTGACGATTCAGCCCAGCGGTACAAAGATTTGCGCTTTGACGGCGCGCTTACTTTCAACAAAGTCACGGACGTTTACCATGCGGGCGTCGCACACGACGAAGACCAGCCGGCGCACCTCCACGTACTCGACAAGAATGTTTGCGCGACGCGTTGTGCTGAGGAGTACGGCAATCCCTGCCAGCGCTTTTGCCCGGCGGCGGTTTACGAAATGGTCGCAGACGGCGACGGGCCGCGCCGCTTGCAGATTAATTTTTCGAACTGCGTCCACTGCAAGACGTGCGACATCATGGATCCGTATCAGATTATCAACTGGGTCACGCCCGAAGGCGGCGGCGGTCCTGATTACAAAGGGATGTGATCGCAATCAGCCTCACGACTGGTTTTCTTGAGCTCGAACCTTCAATTCCCGGTGGCAGCATTCATCTAGTCGAATCCGGCTCCCTTTCATGGCGAACGCTGGTCCACGGGCACACTAACTCCTCAGCGTCTGGGGTGTCTGAATCGCTGACCTCCAAAGGACGCCCACCATAAATCATTTTGAGGCAGACTAGGCGAAAATAATTATGTCAGCGTCGCAGTTGCTGTAATGGATTATGATGATGATAATCCTTCTGCGAGCCGCAGCTTTACGTTGCGCTCTTTGCTTCACCGTCACCTGAATCTGGGATTCGCCCGACACAGCAACGCCCAAAGCTTTTACGACCGCCTTGGGATCAGCGATCACTTTTGGGAGTTGTGCTATGTCAAGCGTGGCCTGGTGTACGGACTCGATTTCTGTCTCCTGAGGCTTGATCTTTCCGAACAGCTTTGAAAGGGCACCTGTAGCGTCTTGGATTTGCATGTTTGATCTCCTTTGTGTGGAGTGACCGGAACCTGAGAACACGACGTTCTCAGGTTCCGAGGCCGTCCTATTAACGAGTTGTGGGCTGTCGTTGGGAGTATGCGGCGAATCGCAGGCTCTGAGGCAGCCTCTTAACTCAACCTGAAAGAAGCGAGCGGAGACTATCAGGCGTGTTGTCAGAAGTCAACCGGTTATTTTCGGTCGGGCTCCGCGCAAATCTCTCCCGTGCTTACGTTTTCGTCGTTTAGCAAGAAAGCACGGCGTTAGGCCTCAACAGATTCTTTAAGGCTCGCGTTTCATGCTTCTTCCTGCGTTTCGTCGTCGTCAGTCGTAATGTGAAAGTGAATAGCTCCGCGAATAACTTCCTCGAGGGCGATTCGGGTGGGCTTGTGTTTGACGGCGTCGATGTCAATGCGCGGACGGGCACCCCGCTGAAGCTGTTTGCTGCGCTTCGCGGCCAGGATAATCAGCCGGTATTTAGAATCAATTTCCTGTGATTGTGGTTCTGATTCGTTAACTTCTTCATGTTTAGTCGCCATGCTATGTTTTTGAGTCCTTCCGAATTCTACTAGTCTCAATCCTTCGAACGACCCACCCGCTACCGCAGGTGGTACCGACATGAGCCCTCCCTCACGCTCGGGCTAATGCCCCAACTGCGTTACCCGCCTGCTACCCCGACAGGTCGGGGTTCTGTACCGCTATCGCGAACGGGTCTGTGCCGCCGCGAAATCTGCCAGCGCATCTTTCAATCTCGCTTCCTGTCGCTCGCGCCGGCCGCGCTCGGCGTAAATTACCGACGCCAGTTGGGCCGAGGCGCGGTTAATGTCGTCGTTGAGAATCACGTACTGAAAATCCTTGTACTGCTCGACCTCGGCTGGCGCCCCGCGCAAACGCCGTTCGAGATCCGGTGGAGAATCAGTGCCGCGCGCGACTAATCTCTGACGCAGCAACTCGAACGACGGCGGCAGAATGAAAACCGTTACTGCATCAGCACCCAGTTGACGAATACTCTCAGCGCCCTGAACGTCGATCTCCAGGATGATGTCGTGTCCGGCGGCGCGTTCCTTTTCGACCTGAGCGCGACTGGTGCCGTAAAGATAGCCGTAAACGTCTGCCGATTCGAGCAATTCGCTACGGCCGATCATTGCTTCGAATTCCGCAGCAGAAACAAAGAAGTATTCCCGACCGTTCCGTTCGCCGGGGCGTGGCGCGCGCGTCGTGTAAGAAATCGAGTAGCTGACGCCGGGCACTGTCTTCAAAACGCGATCAATCAAAGTACCCTTGCCGCCGCCCGACGGCGAACTGACCACGATCAGCATTCCGCGACCGCTGGTCGCGTTCGAACTTTCGGAATCCGTTGCTTTCGTCAGCTCATTCAACATTTTGCACTTGTTCTCGCAGTTTCTCAACCTCAGCTTTGATCGCAAGCGCCGAATCTTTGATCCCAACTTCCGTCGATTTCGACAGGACGGTGTTGGCTTCGCGATTCAATTCCTGCAAAAGAAAGTCGAGGCGCTTGCCAACTTCGTCTTCGGAGCTGAGCGCCGAGCGAAACTGTTCCAGGTGACTGCTCAGACGCGCCAGCTCTTCGCTGATGTCGCTGCGGTCGGCAAGATAGGCGACTTCCTGAGCCAGCCGACCCGGGTCGATTTCGACCGCCTGATTTCCACGGGCGATCATTTCTGTAATGCGTTTTTGCAGACGCTGACGGTAAGCGTCTGCCAATCCGGCCGCGGCGGCTTCGATGATCGGAACTTCAGCTTCGATCTTCGCTACTCGAACACGCATCTCGGTAGCCAGCGCGGCGCCCTCGCTTTCGCGCATGTGCTCCAAATTGTCGAGGGCCTGATCGAGCGCGCTCTCCACGCCCGCCATATTCCCTTCATCAAGACTGTCTTGGGCCGCCATCAGCGCGCCCGGCACGCGCGCGATCGAGTTCACATCGAGTTCGCCCGCCAGACCGAACTGCTCCTTGATTTCGCGCAGGGCTTTGACGTAACCGTCGACCAAAGGCCGGTTGACTTCGTATGTAGTCGCGCCCGTACGGTCGAGATTGATGCTGAGGTCGACTCGGCCGCGCGAAAGACGCGCGCCGACGCGCCGCCGGATAATCATCTCGACCGCCGACAGTTCCTGAGCCAGACGCAGGTGGACGTCGAGATAGCGGTTGTTGACGGTCTTAATCTCTACCGTGACGCTGAAGTCTGCGCCGCTGAAACCACCACGGCCAAATCCAGTCATTGATTTCATAGGCTAGTTCTTGGTCAGTAGTCAGTCGTCAGTCGTACCGAGGCAGTCTCAATGAGCCTTCGTTTTAGAGCCTTCTGCGGGGCCGATGGATCTCAAGTAGGCGTTTAGCATTGGTCCCAGGTCGTCGATTAGTGGTTTCAGACGATCAATTTGCTTCTTCGCAAGGAGTGTGCGCTTGTATGCTCTACGAAGCCAATGCTTAGTCTCATTCAAAGATCCTCTCGCTATCCTGACAAAGCGCTTGTTGTCCAAATAGCGACCCCGTCCGCTCCCTTCTGCGATATTGGCTCCGATGCTGTCGGCCGCGCGTACCAATTGCTTGCCAACCGTGTCCTTTGCAAAGTAGTCCCAGGTAAGAGCAATGTTCCAAACCTCGTCTGCTAGCTTCTCCGAGAGGCGATAGACGCGCAGATTTTCAAAGTTCGTCCTTTCCATCTCGTCCTCCTCTGTGAAGCCACGCGAGTGACCGTTGTTTGTCAAGCGTCACCGCGGTGACTGTCCAGCAACTATTACGGACTACTGACTACTGACCACCGACATCTCCTCTTCTTCATCTGCAAACTGCATCTCATAAAGCCGCTGATACTGCCCACCTTGAGCCAACAGTTCGGCATGAGTGCCTCGCTCGCTGATTTGACCGCGTTCCATGACGACGATTAGGTCCGCACGCCTTACCGTTGACAAGCGATGGGCAATGACAATCGTTGTCCGGTCGCGAATCAGATTACCGATTGCG
>DASZZL010000106.1:0-9538 GCA_035545035.1 Pyrinomonadaceae bacterium | reverse complement strand
GGTGGCGGGGTCTCCTTCGCTTTGCGTTTTCGGGTTTTGGCTTTGCCCCTGAGCCGATCGCCGCTGTGCCTTCTTGCTGGTGGCGAGCCGATAGCTTTCGCCGTTCATCTCCAGGATGTGGACATGATGGGTGAGCCGGTCGAGCAAGGCGCCGGTGAGCCGTTCGGAGCCGAATATGGAAGACCATTCATCGAACGGCAGATTGCTGGTGACCAGCGTGGCGCCACGTTCATAGCGCTGGCTGAACACCTCGAAGAGCAGTTCGGAGCCGACAGCCGTGAACGGCACATAGCCCAGCTCGTCGACGATCAGCAGCTTGCCTGTGTTGAGGTGCTTTTGCAGCGCGCGCAGCGGCGTTCGTCGCGCGCTTCCATGAGTTCATGCACGAGGGCGGCCGCGGTCGTGAAGGCGACGCTGTAGCCCTTCTGGCAGGCAGCTAATCCCAGCCCCAACGCCGTGTGCGTTTTGCCGGTGCCGGATGGCCCGAGTGCAATGCAGTTCTGGCGCCTCTCGATCCACTCGCAGCGCATCAGTTCCAGAACCAGCGCCTTGTTTAGCGACGGCTGGGCGGCGAAGTCGAACGTGTCGAAGCTCTTGGTCTGGGGGAAACGCGCCAGCCGAATGCGCCGCTCCACGTTGCGGCGCTCGCGGTCGATGCGCTCGAGTTCGCACAGGCGCAGCAGATAGCGCGGGTAATCGGCGCGGTCCTGCGCCGATTCCATGGCGACCTTCTCATACTCACGCGCGAATGTGGGAAGCTTCAAGGCCTTGAGATGATTGCCGAGCAGCACCTGGGGCGCGACGATCGCCGGGATTGGGGTCTCCTGTGACGCGCTCATGCCCGTGCTCCTGCGGTGAGAGCCGTAGAGGCCGAATTGGTGATAAGCCCGAGATAGGCGCGCGGATCGGTTGCCCCGACGGTCGTGGCCGGCAGATAAGGGTAGAACGTCAGATCGAGCCGGGCCGGCCGGTTCTCCAGTCTGGCCAGCAGCAGCATCTTCACTGCATCGAAGCTGATCGCGCCGAGCCGCAGCGCTTCGCTTACAGCCTGCTCGACCTGGTGCTGATGGAAGTCCTCCATCAACCGCAGCACCTGGATGAACTCGCGCCGTCCGGCCGTCCCCATCCGCGCTTCCATGAGTCGCCGCAGCCGATGAACACAGTCCGCAAGTCGCCAATTGTCCAGAGGCGCCGCTTGATCGAGCGCCTTGGTCTTTTGTTCCAGCAACGCCAAATAATGCAGGGGGTTGTAGATGAAATCGGCCGTCTCGTAGCTGCGCGGATGCACGGCGATCGTCGCATCACGGCGGACGATCTCAACCCGGTCGACATATCCCTTCGCCAGAACCTCTTGATGGCCGTAGCGGGTCGGCGCCGAGTAATCGTTATTCTTGTAGCGCACGAGCGACAAGGATGAGACCCGGGTGTTGACTTTGTCACAGGCGTCATAGGGCGCCGGCGGCAACTTCATGAATGCCG
This sequence comes from Pyrinomonadaceae bacterium, assembly GCA_035545035.1. Classification (GTDB taxonomy): domain Bacteria; phylum Acidobacteriota; class Blastocatellia; order Pyrinomonadales; family Pyrinomonadaceae; genus UBA11740. The sequence continues at coordinate 8,059 of DASZZL010000106.1, read as the reverse complement.
CCAGGTCCGCCTGCATCCGCTCGGCGATTGTCGTCCTGTGGCCGCGTAAGATCGCCTGACGCCGCTTGGTGCAGGCATCGACGAGCCGGGCGTTGAACGCATCAAAACTCTCTGCCACCGGCAACGGCGTCATGAAATTGCGCCGGACATAGCCGACCAGACCTTCCACCTTGCCTTTATCGTTGCCCTTGCCTGGTCGCCCAAAGCGATCTTCAAACAGGTAATGACTCTGCAGCTCAGCGAACATCTGCGAGCGCTGTCGCCGTCCGCTCTTCACGATCTTGGCGACCGCCAGTTTGGTGTTATGGGATGGACGCCTCCCGCTTTTCTGCCACCATCGTGAGTGTCGAACACGATGGACACCTCGTTCTGCGTCGAGGCGCTCGAAGAGGCGCTGGCGCGTTTCGGCAAGCCTGAGATTTTCAACACCGACCAGGGCAGCCAATTCACCAGCACCGTCTTCACTGGCGTCCTCGATCGGCACGGAATCAAGATTTCGATGGATGGCCGCGGCCGCTGGATGGACAACGTCTTCGTGGAGCGCTTGTGGCGCTCGCTGAAACACGAGGATATCTACTTGAAGGGCTATGCCGACGGCCGCGAGGCCAGGGCCGGAATTTCTTCATGGATGATCTTTTACAACACGAGACGCCCCCATCAGGCCCTGGGCGGCCGCACGCCGATGGCTGTCTGGCGCGAGGGCGTCACCGGCGCCCTTAGTGCGAGGGCTGTGGACATGATGGACAACGCTGGCGCGTTGACCACATGCCCACAGCAACAGCAGCAGACGCAAACCTTGGCCGCATGATAGGAAGGAGATAGAGCGGCTCAGATTCCAACTAAACAAGCCGTCTGAGTGGTCCCGCTTCGCGGGTCCATTTCACTTTCCTGACTTCTATCGTCCCTCTTGCCGTCAGCTCTGGTCTCACCCTTCGCCCGCACTAAATCGCTTTAGCACATCGTTCATTTTTTGAGCCAGCTCCTGATGGCTTTGGCGAAACATATGATCTCCGGCTACGCGAACGATTTCTAGCCCTCCTGTAAAAAGGCTGTTCCAGCCTAGGCTTTCGTCGAGGCTGCGGCGGTACTCTTGGCTTGGCGGTTCCGCAAAAAAAAGGATCCCTTGGGTGTTTAGGTGGCGCAGGCGGTAGAACTTATAAGCATTTTTGTACAATCGGTCGGCCAGCTCATCAAAGTGGAGCTGCTCGTCGAGAGCGCTGGAGCGTTTACGTCTGTTTAGTGCCGACAACAGCGCAGTAAATTTTTTCATCGCTTCTTTACGGATAAAATGCCATGAGTTGATCAATTTCCAATTCATTATGAAAGTTGCTTTGTTGATAGCCCCCTTATGAGATTGGCTCCATTCGTGTTGCCATTTGTGCCATGCGACTTCGCGCAAACGCGGAAACTTGGCCCACGTATCGAATAGGATCACCGCATCCACATTGCCACCTTGCAGTTGGAATTGATGAGCCGCCTCAAATGCCATTAACCCTCCAAAAGAGTGCCCTGCCAATACGCAAGACGAAGACTTGTTATGGGAGCTGAGTGCGGCCACGTATGGAGCCACCAGCTGCTCCATACTTGGGAATGCGGATGTCTTATTTTTTTCAAGCGCGTCACGCCATGCGGCGGGCCAAGTCACTTGGATGCCGAAGACAGGATGTCTCTCACCCATCGCCTGCGAGAGGCGTAGTTCATCTGGTCCGGCATAAATGAAATACACCGGTGGTTCCGCCTTGCCTTGCCGCAACTGAACTACGTTGCGTTCTTGATAGCCCTTAATGACCTTTGCAAGCTTTGCCACTGTTGCATCAGAGAAGAGCTCTGGAACACTGATGTTGACGCTAAATGCTTGGGTGATCCTATTGCCCAGACGGATGATCAGCAATGAATGCCCACCCAAGTCGAAGAAGTTGTCGTGCACGCCGACTTTCTCCACATTAAGAACTTCGCACCAGATGCTGGCCAATATTTTCTCCGTGGGCGTGCGTGGCGGTAAATACAAGTCAAGCTCATCGGATTCGAATGATTCCGGGTTGAGCTGTACTAATCCCTTGTTGTCCAGTTTGCCGTTGGGGAGCACAGGAAAAGCGTCCAGGAACACGAAGGCCGACGGGATCATGTAGGACGGCAGTTGCTTCGCCAACATAGTTCGAATTTCGCTGACCAGGGTAGGAGACGAAAGAGCAGGCCTAATATAGGCCACAAGTCTCTTATCCGCTGGCGTAATTTCCCGCACCGCTACCACGGCCTCCTTCACGGCCGGATGACGGCTCATGATCGATTCAATCTCACCCAGCTCAATGCGGTAGCCGCGAATCTTCACCTGTCTATCCTTACGGCCAAGGAACTGAAGATTGCCGTCCGGCAAACGGCGAACCAGGTCACCGGTCTTGAATAATTGCGCCCCTGTCCCCTTCTTGAACGGGTCGGGAATAAATCGGTCCCTCGTCAACTCTGGCTGCTTGTAATAGCCACGGCCCACCTGAACGCCGCCAAGATACAACTCGCCAGTTACGCCTAGGGGTGCGAGCTGTCCGTGACCATCCAGAACATACGCTTGGGTATTGGGCAGTGGGCGACCGATAGGGATGATTTCATTGCGGTAGTCGCGCGGAATTGTGAAATAAACCGAGGTGATCGCGACTTCAGTTGGCCCGTACAAGTAGTGCAGTTCCGCCTTGGCGACTTCAAAAAAACGCCGGACGACATCCTGGGTTAATCCCTCCCCCCCGGTAAAGACATGCCGCAAGCTGCTGCAAGCGTGGAGTTCGGTCGTTTCGAGCAGAGCGCCCAGCATCGACGGCACAGCATGGAGAACGGTGATCCCATGCTGAACGATGGTACGCACCAAATACGCCGGGTCTCGATGCCCTCCCGGTTGGGCCAACACCAGTCTTCCGCCAGCAATTAGCGGTGCCAAAATTTCCAGTAATGAAGGATCGAAGCTGATCGAAATATTCTGTAAAACGCGGTCCCTTTCGTTCAGAGGGAACGCCGATTGCATCCACAACATTACATTCATGATTGCGCGATGCGAAATCATAACCCCTTTCGGTTTGGTTGTAGATCCTGAAGTGTAGATTAGATAGGCAAGGTTCTCGTCAGTGGCGGTGTGATCGAGATTGGCGATATTCTGAACGGAAGCACCCCACGCGGGGCAATCAAGGCAGACGATCCTGGCGCCTTCAAGCAGAGGCAACGTCTGAGTCAGGCTCTGCTGAGTGAGCACAACGGGCGGGTTGGCCTCCTTGAGGATAGATGCGGTACGCCCCGCCGGGTAATCTGGGTCGATAGGCACGTAGGCACCCCCAGCTTTCAAGATGCCGAAGAGCCCAACAATCAGTTCCAGCGATCGGTCCGCGCAGAGACCCACCAGCACCTCGGGGCCGACTCCCAATTCCCGTAGGTAATGGGCTAGGTGATTCGCGCGATTGTTGAGGTCGCGGTATGTAAGATGTCGTTCATCAAATGTTACCGCTATCGCATTTGGCGTCTTTTCTACCTGTGCTTCAAATAGGTACTGGACACAGATATTTTTGGGGTAATGCTTTTCGGTCTGGTTCCAATCCACCAGCGCCTGGCTTCGTTCGGCGGGGCTCAGCAGCGGCAAATCACAAAGCCGCTGGCACGGTGCCGCAATCATAGCCTCGAGCAACGTCCGAAGATGGACAACCATCCGGCCAGCGGTATCGTCACCAAATCGGCTGCGGTCGTATCCGATTTTCAGTTGCAGTTCGCTGCCGCCATATACTGCCAAAACGATGGGATAATTTACTTGCTCAAAGAGACGAAACTGGCGGTTTAACCAGGAGCCGCCCTGCATTCGCAACAGGGTGTTCAAATCAGCGTTTTCAAACACCAGGATCGTTTCAAATAAAGAGCTTCCCGCTGGCAGGTCGCTCCAACCCTGCACTTTTTCAAGCGGCGTGTGTTCGTGCTCGCGCATTCTTACCCATTGCTCGCGCAATTCCTTCAGCCAAGGAATTAAGGCTGCCTCTGGGCTCACGCGGACGCGCACCGGCAGGCTATTGATGAACATGCCAATCATTGCGCCCGCGCCGTCGATCGTGCTTCGGCGGCAAGCTCGGGTAGCCCCAAACACCACGTCGGCTTCGTTGCTGTATCGGCTAAGCAACAGCGACCATGCACCCATCATTATCGTATTCAGGGTCAGCCCGTTCTCCCGGGCGAACGACTGAAGGGTGGATGTGGTCTCGCTGGAAAGTCGAATTTCGTGAACGCCATGGCCGCCTTTGCTCTTCTGGACCTTGCTTGGCTCGTCGTGAATCCTCAGGAGTGTGGGCGCTATAAAGCCCTCCAGAGCGCGCTTCCAAAAACCTTCCGCCTGCGAGAAATCTTGTTTTCGTAGCCAACTGATATAGTCCCTATACGGGCGGCGCGCATCTGGTCTAAATTCCGCGCCAGCCCGCAAAGCATCGTAATGCGCGAATACTTCGCGGAGGACATGTACGAATGATCTACCGTCCAACAAGGCGTGGTGAAATGTCCAAATCAAAAGGTTTTTTTTATCGCAACAGCGCAGCAGCGCCAAACGCAGTAGCGGCGCACACGCCATGTCGAACCCGCGGCGACGATCCTTCTCTAGGGAATCAGCGACCCGCCTCTTCTGCTCGGCGTCAGCGATTCCACGCCAGTCCTGCTGTTCCCAAGGCAAGCTGACTTTTGCGTGCACCACTTGCTGTGGTCCCACGATACCCACCCAACGAAAATCCGTCCGCAAAACCGGATGGCGGCCGATCACCGCCGCCCAAGCCCGCCGCAATGCGGCCTCGTCAACAGCCTCCTGCAGCTCACAGAGCACTTGCTCGACATAAACGCCCGTTCCCGCTCCACACAAACTATGAAAAAGCATGCCTTGCTGCATCAGCGAGAGCGGATAGGCATCTTCGATCTCGTTGGCCCGAGTTGAAGTCCCACTTGTGGTGTTCACAATCCACTCCGACTGCCAAGGACGTTTTTGCGGTGCGGCCGGCATAAGCCAGCTGGCGGTTCGCCGCCGCTCATTCAAACTCGCAGGGCAGAGCTCGACGAATAAGGTTATACAACTGAAGTAGATTTTGGATCCAGCTTCCTGTAGCCGTCAGCAATCTGGGTTGTGCCGCACGCGCCAGGATTTCGCGATGAAATTGCAATGCTTCGCTTAGGGCCACCGATGCCGGCCGCGCAGCTTCTTAGGACCGGCCAGGCGGCACACATTCTTGCTGCCATTGACGTGGGAACCAGAAGCCTGCACAGTCTTCCCTCCGGGTAAACGTCGGTGGATCTAAAATCTTGGGGGAGAGACAAATCATTCCATAACCTTCTAATTCATGCACTTCTCCGCTCGGTAACTGTACTTTTTGTTGCAACTATTAGATTATGCGACATTGAGTTGCATGTCTCAATACGTTCGACCCTTAAGCCGGCCGATTTCAACCAACCTTCGTGCTCTTCCGTCGAGTAAGTCATGCCTCCCCCGCCAGTTGTGGTCAAAAAATAGACCGATGACTTTACCGCCTGCAGGCTGATTTCGCCCCTTAAAGGTGCCGTCAAGGTCCATATCATCACTCGCCCGCCGGGCGGCAAGTAATCAAAGACGCAACGGTAGAGGGATTGAATGGTCAATGGATCAAAGATCTCCACAAAGTGAGACAACAAAATTGAGTCGGCGCCATGCGGCCAAGGGTCGTTGAACACGTCTGCGCCGACTGCGTTAACGCGATCAGAGATTTCGCCCCTATTGACCATTTCGGCCACGTGTTCACTCACGCTGGGCAAGTCGATGACTGTGCACCACAAATGGGGATGCGCTAGGCAAATCCGATGGGCCACGAAGCCATTGCCTCCGCCTATATCCAGCAAACGTCGATGCAACGAAAGTTCAGGCAGCGGCGGTGGTGCTACGGCTCGCGAATACTCACTCATCGCCGCATGAAAATTGGTTTCGTCGTCGTGACAGCGAGAATTTAAATCATAAAGCGATTGGCCAGGCTGCGCTCCCAGTTCCCGCAAGCCCACAGGTTGCTTCTCTTTCAAGGAACTGAAAAGCGAGCGGCAGGTCTTTTGCTGGACGTCGCGAACGAAAGCAACGAAGTTGAGGACGGACTCGGGACTCGCGGTTGTCAAATAGCGGCCTGAGACATTAGTATTAGCAAATCGGTTAAACTCTGTTTCACATACTAAGCCTGCCTGCTTGCAGCCCAGCATAAGGACCCGCACGTGCTGCGTATCTAGGCCGAAGCGCAAGGCAATGTCAGGGCCGGACGCCGATCCGGCCTCCGCCAAATAATCGAATAGCCCGAGACGGCAAGCAGTCGTCAATATCTCCGTCTGAATGAAAGCGTTCATCACGTTCGCAAGCTGCATCCAATCTCGATTCTCACCGTCTGCCGTACTCGTCATCAAATCTCTGTCAGCCTCGGATATAAGGGGCTTGCGATCGAGCTATCATTATGCTGAGAAGCAGCAACTAAGCCGACGTCAAATCGCTTGGCCGGTGTCGATAGATTAAGCAAGAAATCAAACTGTGCCCGGGACAAGGACTTGGCATTCTCTGCGGCGGACTGTCGATGGTTCTCATATTTCCGCAATGCTTCTCTTATTGATTGCGTTCGCTCCAACGCCCGCGCCAGTTCCAGCACATCCGCCAGCCCTGTATTGAGCCCAAGTCCGCAAAATGGGTACATTGCGTGGCACGCATCTCCGACCAGCACGACGCGGTCGTTCCAACTCCAACGCGTCAAGGAGCTCTCAACAAAACGTCTAATGGCGCTTTTACTACTGTCTAGCGAGAGTTGCTGCAGCGACATCAATTCCGGATAGTATTCGAGCAGGCTCTTTGTGGCTCGGGCAAGGGCCGTACGATCATCCAATAATTCGCCGGCTCGGAAAATGAGAATGAAACTCACGCTTTGATCGCGGTTAGGAATTCCAACGGTTAAATTGTCAGGCGCTGACCAAATATGCAGATACTGGCTATCGATTTGCAGGCGGTGGGCATCGCGAGCCGGAATGTCAAACGTCACATAATGCCATGGAATGAAATCCCGTGTGCAGCTAACCGCTTCACCACTGATGATGTCATCCCGGACCGACGAGAAGGCCCCATCGGCGCCTACGGTGAGATCACAGCTAATCTCAGTCAACCGGCCGGAACTCGAAACTACGGCTACTCCTTTAGTTTTGTTATACCCGACGAACGCGGTTTTGAAGAGCGTAGGGATCTGAGTCTTGCGCACCTCCTCCAACATAATAGAGTGCAAATCGGCTCGCTTCACCGACAATAGCCACCCTACGTCCGGCGCTCCGTAAGGTTGCACAAAGGCGCGCCGCCCCTCCTGGTGCACCTGGCGATGCGTCAGCCGCGCGCCCAGCGATAGAACCTGATCCAAAAGACCCAGCTCTCTTAGAATTTCACGTCCGGCCGCATTCAGGGTGAGGTTCACCGAAGGCGCGTCTTGAGATAGGTTCCCTCTTGAAGAGCGCTTTTCGATAATTTGCACTATGTGGCCTTGGCTGCTCAAAAGGGGGGCGAGGGCGAGCCCCGTCATTCCAGCACCGACAATGAGAATTTTCATGTTTGAATTTATATTCAACAGGTTATCGATTTCGCTAATAAAAGTCTTACCATTTTTGTTTGTCTCTATCAACCGCCTCGATGACTAACCAGCTGTCGAGCCTGGACTTGCTTCGAAAAAGTGGAGAGTTTTCCTGAGATGAAAGGTGAACTCGATGACGAAGCAGAGACGATTTATGTAAATTCGCGCGCAATAATGACCCCCTGAGGGGCGATTTTCGCGTCCAATTGCGACCCCCTTCTTACACGGTATCAGTGTCCCTTTCTTTAAGCTTGGAAGGGATATCGGGGGATGATTCTTGGTGGACATGATTGGCCAAATCCGGCGGGCTTATTTCGAACAGCAATGGCCGATCAAGAAGATTGTGCGGACTCTTCCGGTATCGCGCGCCACGGTGCGCAAGGTGATCCGCGGTCATCAAACCGAGTTCAGGTGCGAGCGTGGCGTACAGCCGGTGCCAAAGCTAGGCGAATGGC
>DASZZL010000105.1:0-4906 GCA_035545035.1 Pyrinomonadaceae bacterium | reverse complement strand
ATCTTCGGCGGCTCAGGCTACGGCGGTTCGGAACTGCTGCGGATTTTGCTGTCTCATCCAAACGCTGAGATTGGAGTCGTTACCGCGAACGAACAGGCCGGGAAAGCGGTCAGCGAAGTGCATCGCAATCTTCTCGGCCTAACTGATCTGAAATTCACCAAAGTGCCGGAAGATTTTGAGAGTCTTGCGGATACGGACTGCGTGTTCTTCGCCTTGCCGCACGGACAGGCGATGGAAATCGCACCGAAACTCCCGGCCAGCGTGAAAGTAATCGATCTCTCCGGGGACTTTCGTTTGCGCGACGCGGAGAGTTTCGCGCAACACTACGGCCGCGTGCACACCGCGATGGATGCGCAGTCGCAGTTTGTTTACGGGCTGACGGAAACTAATCGCGATGCGATCAAGACAGCGCGTTGTGTCGCGAATCCTGGTTGTTTTGCGACGGCGACGCTGCTGGGCCTGGCGCCATTGGTCGCAAACGATCGGTTGAGTTGCCGGGTGATCGTTGACGCAAAGACCGGTTCGTCAGGCTCCGGCGCCAAGGCAGCGGCGAACACGCATCATCCGCAGCGCAGCAACTCGTTCTACGCTTACAAGCCGTTCACTCATCAGCACGTACCTGAGATTGAGCAGGAATTGGCAAGCATCGGCGAGTGGAGTAACGAACTCATTTTCATGACGCACTCTCTGCCGGTTTCGCGTGGCATCTTCGCTTCGATTTACACAGAAACGAGGAGCGAGATCAGCGCGGCGGATGCGCGCGCAATCTTCGCGGAGTTTTATCGGGATTCATTTTTCGTGCGGCTGGTTGAAGGAAGTCCGGATATCAACTGGGTGAAGACGACTAACTTTTGCGACATCGGTTTCGCCGCGCGCGGACGCCAACTGGTGGTCTTTACGGCCATTGATAATCTGGTCAAAGGCGCCGCGGGCCAGGCTGTGCAGAACATGAACTTGATGTTCGGCCTGGACGAAAAGACGGGGTTAATGCTGACGGGTTCGAATCCATGAGGAAATCAACCACAAAGACACGAAGCCACAAAGACGGCAGAATCACCTTGATCACTTTGTGTCTTCGTGCCTTTGTGGTGAACGTTCTATGAGCACAATCGCCAAAATGGAACAAACGATCGAGCTGGAGAATTGTTATCAACTCGCGACGTACAAGAAGATGCCTGTCGTCGCGGAGCGTGGCGAAGGTGTCTGGATCTATACGAGCAGCGGCGACCGCTATCTCGATCTCTATGGTGGCCACGCGGTGGCCGCGACGGGCCATTGTCATCCCCAAGTGGTCGCCGCGATTCGTGAGCAAACCGAAAGACTTATTTTCTATTCGAATCTGGTTTATTCGGAAGCGCGCGCCCGCGCCGCGGAAAAACTTGTTTCGATTGCGCCGGCGTCACTAACTAAAGCGTTCTTCTGCAACTCTGGAACGGAAGCAAACGAGAACGCGATGCGCATGGCGCGGATGGCGACGGGCCGCGAGAACATCATCACTTTCAGCGGAGGGTTTCACGGCCGCACCGCCGACGCGATCAGCGCGACTTTCCTGGGCAAATACCGAGAGATTGGAAAACCAAACGTGCCCGGGCATCTACAAGCCGAATTCGCTGACATCGATTCGGTGCGCGCGTTGGCTGACGATTCCGTCGCCGCGATCATGCTCGAGCCGATTCAATCAATGGCGGGTGTGCGCATGGCCGGGCCTTCGTTCTATCGTGCTATGCGGGAACTGTGCGACGAGCGCGGGATCGTCTTGATCTATGACGAAGTGCAAACCGGAGTCGGCCGTACGGGCGATTGGTTCTTCGCCGGCAGCGAGGCCGGTGACGGAGTCATACCTGACATCATCACTTTGGCAAAAGCGCTCGGCAGCGGCATTCCTGTCGGCGCGTGTCTGGTAGCAGAAAAGGTCGCTTCGCATATCAAAGAAAACGATCTGGGAACGACGTTTGGCGGCGGGATGATTGCGATGGCTGCGGTGACGGCGACACTTGAAGCAATCGAGGACGACGGGATGCTAGCGAATGTTCGTGACGTTGAGAGTTACCTGCGCGAGCGTTTGAAAGAAGTTGAGCAGGTGGTCAGTGTGCGCGGGCGCGGTTTTCTACTCGGATTGGAATTCGCAGATAAGGCAAAGCCGATTCATGAAGCACTGCTTGAGCGACACATCATCACCGGCACGTCGAGTGATCCAAAAGTGCTGCGCCTTTTACCGCCGCTGTGTTTGAAGAATGAAGAGGTCGATCTGTTCGTTGAAGCTCTGTCACACGTAGTCGGGCATTAACTGATGCGGCTCTGCCGCTGTGCCAGTAGCGGTAAGGCTCTGCCTTACCGGAAAGCCCGCCCTGGAAAGACTTCGCCGAGGCTGAGCCTCGGCGAGACAACAAAAATTAGCCGCGGCCGGAAAGGCGAAGCCTTTCCGCACTGTGGTGCGGCCGAGCCGCAGATTACAGATGCACTTTCTTTCAACGGCCAAATTGTCGAGAGATGAGCTGAATCAGCTCATTGACTCGGCTCAACGGTTCAAACGCGGCGACGATCAATCGAAACCGCTCGCGGGTCGCTCAGTCGCGCTGGTCTTTTTCAATCCGAGTTTACGAACGCGCGCGTCGATGCAGGTTGGCATTTATGAACTCGGTGGCAACGCCGTCGTGCTGGAGCCGGGCGGCACGAGCTGGACTTTGGAGCATCGCGAAGGCGCGGTGATGGATTCCGACAAAACCGAGCACGTCGCCGAGTTTGTGCGGGTGCTCGGTCGTTACTGCGCCGCGATTGGTGTGCGCACTTTTGCGGCACTGAAAAATTGGGAAGAAGAGCGTACGGATCCGATCCTGAACGCCTTCGCAAAATACTCTGAGGTGCCGATCATCAATCTCGAATCGGCTATGCATCATCCATGTCAGGCGATGGCCGACATGATGACGATTCGGGAGAAGCTCGGCGAAGGTCGTAAGAAGGTTTTGCTGACATGGGCGTGGCATCCGAAGCCCCTGCCGATGGCCGTGCCGAATAGTTTCGCGCTGGCCTCGGCGCAGATGGGGCACGACCTGATCATCGCTCATCCCCGCGGATATGAATTGGATGATGAGTTGATGGAGGAGATCAGGAGGCAGGCGGCAGGGGCAGGAGGCAGGATCACGATTGAGCACGACGTTGAAAAGGCCTTTGACGGTGTGGAAGTTGTTTATGCGAAGAGTTGGGGCAGCAAGAAGTTTTACGGCGCGTCTGAAGAAGATATTGCCGAGCGCGGGCAGTATCGTGACAAGTGGATTGTTGATGAACCAAAGATGGCGCGCACCAACTCCGCGATCTTCATGCACTGTCTGCCAGTGCGTCGGAATGTGATCGTGACTGACGGTGTGATTGACTCATCTTCGTCAGTGGTGATCGATGAAGCCGAGAATCGACTGCATGTGCAGAAAGCGATTCTTTCTCGATTGATTCATTGATACATTGGTTCATTGATTCAATGGAATTCCCACATGAAGAATTGAAACGCCGAACGAAGTCATTTGCGATCCGTATTGTAAAAATGTTTCGCTCTTTGCCGAAGACTGAAGACGCTCGCGTCATTGGCAGGCAAGTCTTGCGTTCTGGTACGTCAGTCGCGTCAAACTATCGCGCGGTTTGCCGAGCGCGGTCGAAGGCCGAATTCATTTCAAAGATCGGGGGTGGTAGTGGAAGAAGCGGACGAAACAGTATTCTGGTTGGAAATGCTAATGGAAACGAACATTGTGTCTGTCAAGAAATTGGAGAGTCTGCTGCGTGAAGCGAACGAGCTTCTGGCAATCTTCGCGGCCTCTCAACGAACAGCGCGAAGAAAATGAAACAATGAATCAGTGGAACAATGAATAAATCTATCGATAATCAATTGCGGCTCGATCTCTTGCGCGAGGCGCTGCCCTACATTCAGCGCTTCAAGGGCAAGACGTTTGTCGTGAAGTTCTCGGGCAAAGTCACCGAAGACCACGATCGCTTGATCTCACTGGCGGAAGAACTTGCTTTGATGCACCAGGTCGGGATTCGTCTTTGCGTCATACATGGCGGTGGAAAGCAGTTAAGCGAACTCGCTGCTCAGATGGGCATCGCGCAAACGATTATCGAAGGCCGCCGCGTGACGGACGACGCGACGCTGGAAATGGCCAAGATGATCTTTGCCGGGAAAATTAATACGGACATTCTGGCGGCGCTGCGTCATCGCGGAGTTCATGCGGTGGGTCTCTCCGGCGTTGACGGAAACATCGTTCATGCCGAGCGCCGCCCGCCGAAAGAGATCGTAAATCGCGACACCGGCCGAAGCGAGCACGTCGATTTTGGCCACGTCGGAGACATCCTGCAGATTGACTCGCGTTTGTTAACGGTGCTGCTGGACGAGGGATACCTGCCGGTTATCTCTTCACTGGGCGCGGACGCGGAAGGAAAAGTTTTCAACATCAACGCCGACACAATCGCCGCGGCGATCGCGATCCAACTTCAAGCCGAAAAGCTGGTTTTACTTTCCGATGTTGACGGAATCTATTTGCGCGCGGGCGAGCCGCAGACGAAGCTTTCGCGCTTGACCGCTGACGAAGCCGAAGAACTCATCAAGAATGGAAGCGCGACCGGCGGGATGATTCCCAAGCTGCAAAATATCATCGAACTCCTGCGCCGGGGCGTGAAGAGCGCGCACATCATCAACGGCACGTCGCGCAACGCTCTGTTGGCGGAAGTCTTTACCGACGAAGGCACGGGCACGATGATAGCTGCGTGAGTTTGGAGTTGGTCTATCCGAACGGTGGCTTGGGCAGATCCTTATCGCGATCGAACGGTGGATCTTCGTGCGGCGGCATCTCGAAGTCGGGAGAGTCGGTTGCCCACTGTTTGCGATACTCATCGTCGGCAAAGTATTTCATGTAAAGCTGCA
>DASZZL010000104.1:0-33422 GCA_035545035.1 Pyrinomonadaceae bacterium | reverse complement strand
CCGAGTCGTAATGAATGTCGTCCAGGTGATACTGGCGCAGCAATCCTTCGATATACTTCGCGCGTTTCTGTTCCTGGCCAGAGGGCGCGTTGATTTCCGTAATCGCGATCCATTCCCGCAGGATGCTTTCGTGATTGCGATCGATGTAATCGTTCGCAGACTCAACATCAGCACGATCCGAAAGCGCTTTCACTTGTTCGATATATTGGGCGACGGTTTTGACTTGCGCCGGCGCAAGAGTTGGCGCGATTGCCAGGAGAACAACAATAAAGATCGAGTTTCGCATGTAGGTTTTCACCCGAGGTCGAATATAATCCGAGCTTCGGGGATTCTAAGCATTTCCGCTGCGTTGTGAAAGACGGTTCGTGATTAATAAGCAATTCACCACAGAGGCACAGAGGCTGCACAGAGGACCACAGAGTCGCGAGATTCCCCCCGGCCCGCTGGGAGTGTGGCTGGAACGCGCGATTGTTGCGGCCTTAGTTCTCCTGGTGATTGCAGCGCCAAATTCGATCGCCGCGACGCAGACAGCGTGGTTGCTGGGAATGCTGTTCTGGGTTTTGCGCTTCGCGGTTTGGCCGCGCCCGGAAGTTCACCGCACGCCGATCGATTACGCGATGCTTGGCTTCTTCATCCTGACCGGCATCTCGGCGGTGCTGTCTTATGAGCCCATGGTTTCCGTCGGCAAGCTCCGCGCCGCCAGTCTATTCACGATCGTCTATCTGTTCGCGCAAAACATTCGCTCGGCGCGGGTGCTGCGAGCGCTGGCGATCCTTCTGGTGGCGTCGTGTATGGTTAGCGTCATCTATACGTTCGGGCAATACGCTGTCGGGCGTGGCGTAAAAGTTTATGAAGTACGCTCCGACAGTCCGCTGAGCGCGGCGCGGCTGGTTTCGCGCGAACACATTCAGGCGATTCCGATTCTGTCCGGCGATACGTTGTTGGAAGTCGATGGGCGCAAACTTCGTGGCACCGAAGACTTGATCGAGGCTCTGGATCAATCTTCGAAAAAAGAGCCGGCGAAGATCAAAATCTATCGCGTCGAGTGGATCGCCGTGCTTGAGGTGCCGCGCGGGCGTTTGCTTCCCGGCGCGACGCCCGAAGAGCGTCTGGGGATTCGGCGTTGGACGCCCGGACGAGATTGGCGCGCCACCGGCTTCTACGATCACTGGACGACATACGCGGAAGGTTTGCAACTGATCGCGTCGCTGACACTCGGTCTCTTTGTCGCTTTGCCGCGCAAGCGCACGAGAAATGGCGCGTTGCTGGCTCTGGCCATCGTTTCGATGTGCGCCGCGCTTTTGCTGACAGTGACCCGGGCATCCTGGCTGGCGTTGCTGATTTCCGCGACGCTCATTGCAGTGCTTGGTCTCAGCCGTCGCTCACTGCTGTTGATTGCCGTGTGTGCGCTGCCGTTGGTTGTCGCCGGCGTATTTGTGCTGCATCAGAAGCGCAACGTCGGCTTCTTCGATCAAGCGGACGACTCAATCCGCTGGCGACAAACCGTCCAGCGAGAGGGTTTCCAATTGTTGGTGAGCAATCCTCGGCACCTGCTGGTCGGCGTCGGGATGGATTCGATCAAGGCGCACTGGCGCCAGTGGGGGCTGTTCGACAATGGCCGTCTGCCGATGGGCCACATGCACTCGGACTATTTGCAGATTGCGCTGGAGCGCGGCGTGCCGACGCTTATCGTTTGGCTGATTTTACTCGGGACTTACGCGCGCATGTTATGGCGCTTGCGGCGGCGCGTGCCGATCGAGAATTGGATTGAGCGCGGAATTGTTTTCGGCGCCCTCGGCGGACTGATCGGTTTCATGCTGAGCGGAATCGTTCATTACAACTGGGGCGATTCGGAAGTGGTGATGATTTTTTATTTGATTATGGGGTTGAGTTTGGTGGTTGCGAGGCGGACGAGCGAACACGCTTATGGGGCATCATGATTGCTTTTCTCTGCGCCACCTCTGCGTTCTCTGCGTCTCTGTGGTGAACTGGCTTTGAAAGGATTCACCGCAGAGACGCCGAGTTCGCAGAGAAGACGCAGAGAATACCTCAAGTCGGTACGCGCGCTGTGAAATACGCACAACTCTTCCTCACTGGACACTCCTCACACAACGGCGCGTTCGTCTTGCACAACTCCTTCCCGTGTTGGCGAAGCAGAATGTGCGTGCTAATCAACCAATCGTAATCGTCCTTCAATTGATCTTTGATCGCTTCCTGAACTGAGCGATATGTCGCCGTGTAGTTTTTCTTTTCTTCACCAAAGCCCAAGCGCAACAGCACGCGCAGACCGTTCGAATCCAAACCCAGCACCGGGTACGCGCGCGTGAACAGCAGAATCTTTTCCGCACTCGGTTCGCCGATGCTTGAGAACTTGCGCAGCGCTTGCTTGGCTTTTGGTAGCGGAAGCTTCAGAGCTTGACTTAGATCACCGCCAAATTCGTTCATGGCAATCAGCGCGATCTCTTTCAAGCGACTGACGCGTTGCTCAGGATGCATGCCGCCCAGCTTTGTCGCTTGCAGAAGGTCGTCATGAGAAGCCGCCAGAATTTCATGCGGCTTTGTGCCCGCGTGCTGGCGCAGCGTCTTGAAGGCTTGTTCGCGTCGCTCATCGCTGACCAGATACGCAATGTTCTCCAGCAGGATCAGCTCGAACGGATCGGTCGTGATTGGCGGCTGAGGATTGCCGTAGTGCTTGGCCAGTTGGGAGATGGTTTTCTGTAAGTTGGGACGCGACGCGGGCATGATTCCGTTCGACGTTCACGCGACCTGCCGCGGCACTTCGCTCATCAGGGCCAGCAGGTTTCCTTCCGAGTCACGGAAATCAGCCAGCCAAAGATCGTAGGTAGGCATGGGTGCCACCAGATGCGGTTTCAATACGAACTTCACGCCGCGCGCTTTGAAGGTTCGGTAAACTTTATCGATATCGTCAACCTTGTAATAGATGATCGACGCGGGATGATCGAGTTCCGGCCGGTCCGCCACGCCCAGCATCAGACGAATTCCAGCACAGTCGAAGAAGGCCATGTTTGGCGGCGCCCGGAACAGAAACTTCATGCCCAGCACGTCGCGATAAAAGGCGATCGCGCGATCAAGGTCATGCACGTTAACGAAGATTTGGCCGATGCGCGACAAGCTTGGCCCGATTGGTATTGGAGTGCTCACGATCCCTCTCCTTTTGATCGCCGAATCGCTTCCGTATAACACGCTCTTGACGTATTATCAACATCCTTCAGGAAGGTTTGATGAAAATAGTTTTACGCACGTCGGCGCTCGCCTTTACGCTGCTGTTCGTTAGCGGTTTCACCGAATGCTACAAGCCAGTCACGAAGAGCCAGATGCCCGCGCACATCAAGACGGTGGCGGTGCCCGCGTTTCAAAACAACGCGCTGCGTTTCAAGATCGAGCATCGCTTCACCGAAGCCGTGATGAAGGAATTGATCCATCGCGGTCACGGCCTGCGCGTCCAGAGTGAACGCGAAGGCGCCGACGCGGTGATTGACGGCGTGGTCAAGAGCTTCGGGTTTTCCGGCGTGCTGTTGGACGACAAAGGCCGCGCGCGCATTTTCGAAGTAACGATCACGGCGGCGGTGACTGTGCGCGACCAGCACGAGAACCGCGTGCTTTACGACAATCAGAACTTCGTCTTTCGCGGCGAGTTTGAATTCGCGAACGACCCGCGCAATTTCTTCAACGAAGAGGACCCGGCGGTGATGCGCATTGCGCGCAGCTTTGCCGAGTCGATCGTCTCTACGCTGATTAACGGATTCGGAGTGAAAGAAGATAAATAGGTCAGAACCGCCTGCGGTAGCGGGCGGTTAACGTCTGACAGTCGCAAGCCTTAGATCAACCGCCCGCTACCGCAGGCGGTTCTGACACCATGCCGGTTCGACGACCAAAAGATCTCGCCCAGTCCCTGAAGCAGGGAACGATCGAGCCCATCTATTTCCTTTTTGGTCCTGAAACCTATCTTCGCGACCAGGCCGCGCGCGCGATTACTGACGAAGCATTGCGCGATACGCTTTTGCGCGAGTTCAACGACATTTCGATCAGCCTCGCCAGTGGCGATGCGCGCTCGGCAGTCGCGGAGGCTGAACAGTTGCCGATGATGTCGTCTCGCCGGGTGATTCGCGTCACGGATTTCACCAAGCTTGACGAAGCGAACGAAGCGATCTTGCTCGGGTACATCGAGCGTCCGGTCGAAACGTCGGCGGTTATCTTTGTCGCCAACGACATCGACAAGCGGAAGAAGTTCGCGAAGACGCTGATGCAGGGCGCGGCCTTTGAATTCGCGCCGCTGAACGATGGCGAACTGACAGCGTGGGCAAGGGCGCATTTGAACGGGCTGAAAACCGAAGTCGAATCGGATGTCCTGCGGCGCATCGTCGAATTGGTAGGGTCAGACGTGCGCACGCTCTCGAACGAATTGAACAAACTCTCCGCGGCCGCGCTGCCATCCGGCAAGATTACAATGGGCCTGGTCGAAGCGCTGGTCGGCCGTTCGCGTGAGCTGATGAATTGGGACCTTACCGATCAGATGCTTGCCCGGAATCGGCCGCGCGCGCTGCAAACTCTGGAACACCTTCTCGATGACGGCGCGCCGCCGGTGATGCTGATTGGCCTGATCGGCAGCACGTACCGGCGCATAGCGCTGGCACAAGCGCTCTTGTCACAGGGTGTTTCGTCCCGAGAAATCTTTCGCCAGGTTCCCATGCCGCCGTTCAAGCAACAGAGTTTTCTTTCCAACATCAGTCGCACTGACAGCATGACGTTGGCGCGTCAGATCGCGCGCATCGCGGCCGCAGACCTTGGAATCAAGACTTCGAAAGCCACGCCGCGGATGCAGGTCGAGATGCTGGTGGTCGAGTTGACCGCAAACTGATCAGTCTAGAAACGGGAGCGGCTTCACATCAGGTTCGACCCAACCACCCTTCGCTTCGGGTGAAGCGAGCAGCTCGGCAGAGTAGTAATCGAGAATCAAATTCTTGTCAGGGTACTTTTCGATGAGTTGATTTGCCAGCACCGCGATTTGCTCTGCGCGCTCGCCTTCCGACAGAAACCCGCGCACCATTCTCAGCCAGAACTCAGTGATCGTTTCGTGGTATCCAGTCTTGCCGTAACTCGCCGCCAGGCGTTGAATGCCGCGCTTCATCCTCTCGCTCGCATCGTCGTAAGGCAGATTTGAAACGTTCCAAAGCGCAACCGCCAGATGCTGTTGATGCTTGAACTCGGATGGATGAAAGCTGCAAGCTTCGAATTCGTTCACCAGCGAACGAATTTCATCGTCGCTCTGGTAATAGTCAATCATCATCAACTCCTATTCGCGCTGCGCGCCCAGGCGTACCGGGACGAGCACCCCAGCAGGGCTGCCCCGCTGGGGACCCCGCATCGTCCGCGCTCCCAAAAAAGAAGCGAGGCGGACCGACTGACGATCCGCCTCACTATTGAAAATCCTGGTGGCTATGCCCACCCGCTCGCTACCCCGATGCATCGGGGTTCTGCAACTTCTTACTTTGCTGTGGCCTGATTTACGCGAGCTGTCAGGCGCGACTTGTGCCGCGCCGCAGTGTTGCGGTGAAGCACGCCCTTCTGCACGGCTTTATCGATCTCTGAAATCGTAGTCGGCAACAGCGAGCTTGATTCTTTCGGGTTGCCTCCGGCCAGCGCGCCCCGAAGCTTCTTGATTGAGCTGCGCAGCCGCGTTCGATTGCTTTGGTTGATATCACGACGGCGCGCACTCTGACGCACTCGCTTTTCCGCTGACTTATGATTCGGCATTCAAATCTCCGTTAATTCTTAATCGGAAGCCAATGAAGCACAGGCGCGAAGTTAGAGACTATAGGGAGCGAAAGTGCCAGTGTCAAGGCGACCCGTGTTAGCTATTCTCCCTTCTCCCATTGGGAGAAGGGTTGGGGAAGAGGGGCGTAGCTGCGGGCTCAAATCCTAAAGCCCTCTCCCCGGCCCTCTCCCAAAAGGGAGAGGGAGTTTAGCTCTTCACTTGAAAGACTTCGCTTCTCAGTCGTTCAGCTGCAACGAGCGCAGAATATTCTGAAACGTATTCTGATAGGTGTTGTAATCGCTCTCTGGACTGACTGCGATTAGGTAGAGCAACTCGCCGTTGCGCAACTGAGTAGTGACTACGTTAACCACTTCAGCACGCCCGGTTGCTTCGTTCGTGTTGCTCAAACTAATCGACAACCCGTTGCGGCCGGCAACATAAGTGCGCTGATAGTTGCTGCGCGCGCGCAGGTTGCCGTTCCCTTGCCGCAGGCTGTTCAGGAATTCGTTTGTCGCCTCCTGTAAGTTGCGGCTGTTTGTTTGCGCCACGCCGATATTGACTCCGTGGGTGAAAACGGCCTGGCCATTGGCCGAGCCGTAACCGCCGTTTGGCGCGAACCACACAGCGTTACCCTGTTGCAGTTCTCTCCAATTGTCCGGAACGCTCACGCGGAACAATCCGGATTCCGAGTAAACGCGATAGCGCGATGACGGATACTCGACCCGATCTCGCGGCGCGCTCGGATAGTTGGTCCTATCACCTGAAGGATAATCGTTTCCCTGGTTGGGGTCGCGCCGGCCGTTGCGTTGAATCTCGGCCATTGTTTGCGCCCGCGGATAGCCGCGCAAACGCTCCTTGATCGCAGAAAACTGGCGATCGTCGCGCGTCCGATTCTGGACCCGCAGATACTGCGCTTCCTGATTGATGCGCGCGTAGCGATTTGCCGAGCTCGGGTGGTCGCTTAGGAAGCCGCCACTGCCGCCGCCGCCCTGCGCTTCGATCGTGCGGAACATGTTTGCCAGATCGCGCGGATCGTAACCGGCATTTGCCATGATGCGAGCGCCAAGCAAGTCGGCTTCCGTTTCATACTCGCGGCTGAACTTTAGAAAATAGACGCCAACTCCTTGCGAGCCGATCTGTGCTGCCGCCCCAGCCGGCCCACCAAGAATAGCTCCGCCAACGCCGAGGATTCCGGCGAGTAATCCGTACTTCTGCGCTTTCGTTGCCTGGGCAGTGCCGTGACGCAGAGCGACGTGGCTCAACTCGTGGGCCATGACGCCGGCCATCTCGCCTTCAGTGTGCGCGGCTTCGATCATTCCACGATTTACGTACATCGGGCCGCCGGGCAAAGCGAAGGCATTGATGTCGCTCGCGTTGATTACTTTGAAGTAATAGCGAAACTCAGAATGCTGAAACTCCGCTGGAATTGAAGCTACCAAACGCTGGCCGACGCTTTCAACGTACGCGTTGACTTCCGAATCGCGCAGCAAAGGAAACTGCTGTTCGGCTTCAGCGGCTGCCTGCCGTCCCAGCTTCACATCATCTGTAGGTTGGAACTTGTTGCTGTGATAACTGATCTTGGTTTGCGCGAAAGCCGCCAGCGGCGTTGTGGCGATGGCCGCAGCCATCAACCACGCCAGCCACTTCGTCGCGCTTCGATATTTAGGTGTATTCATCTCATCACTCCTCTCAAAACGTCGCTCAAAAAGTTTCGCACGCAGCTCCAATCCTAACCTTCGATGACTAAAACGGAGCCGCGTTTGTCTCAGCTTAGCAATCAAACCCAGTGCCACCAAATCGAATCCGAGAATCGCAAATGTTGTTTTTTCAAGACATCCCTGCGGAGCCGTATCGGCACGACGCAAAATCAATCAATTTGATCCAAAGTCTGATAGGCGCGGGCGTAAGCCAGCGAAGGCACAGGCACCAATGCTCCGTTTTCGTTCATTCGAACGCCCATTTCGTTCATGCTTGGAATCGCAGTAAATCACTTGCGGGGTTTGATCTTCTCATCCAGGAATTTCGTGGCTTCGTCCAGCGGAGCGATGTGATGCGGCCTTCCCTTCCAGGCGCGAACCATTGAAATGACCAGAAAGATGGTCGCCGTAGTGCGGAAAATTCCGGAGCCAGCCGAACTGCCCGAAATCAGAGTTACAAAACCGAATACGCCGGTGAGAATCAGGATAGCGATTTGCAAAGCCAGACCCTGCGCGGCATGAAAGCGCGCGCGCGTTTCCGTGCGCGGCACGAGGAGGAGTTCAATCACGGCGGCTACCGCGCCGATGTGTAGCGGAGTGTATGGCAGCATGTTCGCCCACCTTTGCGGAATGTTCAGGCCGGCGACGTTGTGCGATACGGGCCTTTGAGTAATCGGCAACGGTGGTGGCTGATACACATTCGGCGGCGGCACTGGCGGAGGCTGATAAATATTCACCGCCGGCGCGCGCGGCGGCGCGTAGGTAGTAGATTGTCTCGGCGGCGGCGGCACGAACACCGACGGGTAAGACGTAGCGAGGTTGTCGTCGATGCGACGCGTCGGTGCTTCGCGCTCGGGATGGAGACGCGCCGCCTCGTTTGCCGTGCGGCCGATGTCGCGAGTTGGTCCGCCCGACACTTCTTCTGTCGGCGGTCCGGGACGCCCCTCATTTACCTGCCCGAGTGACTCCTCCGCGCGGTCCGCGACTTTTCCGTCGAGCGGGTTCGTATCGTACTTGCTGCGCTTGGGCTCCATGAAAAGATATTTACGTGAGCCTTGCCAATTGGGTTCACTATTCCGATTTGGCGAAGACTTCGAACTCGGACGGTTCCCAGCGTCCTTCACGCTCAGAGAGTCGAAAGGCGCGAAGGCAAGGCTCTTCACCGGCGAGTCCGACAATAAAGTAAACCGCCGATGGGTAGTAGGCAAGTCGGACGTCTGTTTCGGATGGTTGCGGGTCGTTTGATCGTGGATGTGAATGATAAATAGCAAGCAGTTGCTCGCCGCGATCGCGCATCGCGCGTTGAGCGGCAAACAGATCTTCCGGCGCGGCTTCGTAAGTGACGAGCGGATCGGCGGCGACATTAAGCAGTGGATAAACCGTCTGAGTGCGAGCATCACGGCCGCCGATCAGGCCGCAGCATTCGTGAGGAGACGTTTCACGCGCATGGCGAAGGATTTCGTCGACGTGGGTTTGCTTGAGAGAAATGACCACGATTTCAAAGGGATGCTTTGTGGCTCCGCCGCTTGATGTGCGGAAAGGCTCTGCCTTTCCGTAAGAGTGCTCAGCATCATAGCGAGGCTACGCCTCGCTATTTGGGGCGTAGCCCCGGAAAGAGTCTTGAAACGCCACACGGAAAGGCGAAGCCTTTCCGCACATCGGGCGGCACAGCCGCAACGAAAAGGATTTCTATTCCTTAACGATCTTCAGATGCAGTTCGTCCAATTGTTTTGGATCGACTTCGCCCGGCGCGTCGATCATCAAGTCCTGCGCGGAAGCAGTTTTCGGAAACGCCATTACGTCGCGAATGTTTTCCGTCGGTACGAGCACCATCATCGTCCGCTCGATCCCCGAAGCAATCCCGCCATGCGGTGGCGTGCCGTAGGAGAGCGCGTCGAGAAAGAAACCGAAACGCGCGCGCGCGGTCTCCTCGCTCATGCCGAGCGCTTTGAACACAAGCGACTGCACGTCGCGACGATGAATTCTGATCGAGCCACCCGCAACTTCGACGCCGTTGATGACCGCGTCGTAAGCCTTCGCGCGGAGTCCGGCAAACAGTTGCTTTTCGCCGTTCACCGCGCGTTCGAGCAGAGGCACGTCTTCGTCCAGCGGCGAGGTGAACGGATGATGCATCGAGTAATAGCGGCCGTCGTCTTCATGAAACTCAAACATCGGAAATTCAGTCACCCACAAGGGCGCATATACGCCTTCCGGGATCAGCTTTTCGCGGCGGGCGACTTCGTTGCGCAGCGCCCCGAGGCTTGCCGCGACGACATCTGGTTTGCCGGCGACGATGAGCACAGCATCGCCTTTGCCGGCGACTGCGAGTTCTGCCATCCGGCTCACCGTTTCATTACCCAGCGCTTTCAAGAGCGACGATGAGAGCTCGTCGCCCAGCTTAATCCAGGCCAGCGCGCCCGCGCCGTAACGCTTTGCAAACTCCTGCAACTCGTCCAACGTCTTGCGCGACATCGTGGCGCCGCGCACGGCGACGCCTTTGACTTCGCCGCCGGCGCCGAGCGCTGACGCAAACGGCGCGAATGTCGTTTCCGCGAGCGCTGGGGAAAGGTCCTTCAGTTCCATCCCTGCAATACGCATGTCTGGTTTGTCCGAACCAAAGCGCTGCATCACTTCTGCGAAAGTGAATCGCGGAAACGGAGTGGGCAACTCAACGCCAATCAGTTGAAAGACGCGCGCGAACAGTCCTTCGACCAGCGTGTAGACTTGATCCGGCGTGGCAAAGCTCATCTCGACGTCGAGTTGTGAAAACTCAGGCTGGCGATCGGCGCGCAAGTCTTCATCACGAAAGCAGCGCGCGATCTGATAGTACTTGTCGAGGCCGGCAATCATGCAAATCTGTTTGAAGATTTGCGGAGACTGTGGGAGGGCAAAAAACTTCCCCGGCTGCACGCGCGACGGCACGATGTAGTCACGCGCGCCTTCGGGAGTCGATTTGATCAGATTCGGTGTTTCGATCTGCGTGAAGCCGTGCTCGTCCATGTAACGATTGATTTCCAGCAGCACGCGATGACGCAGACGCAGATTCGCCTGTAGTTGCGGCCGCCGCAGATCTAGATAGCGATACTTCAGGCGCAGGTCTTCGCTCGCCAACGCTTCAGACGCGGGAGCGTCGAGTTGAAAGGGGAGCGGGCGCGCGTCGTTGAGAATCACGAGGTCGCTGGCCTGAACTTCTACGTCGCCCGTGCCGAGCTTCGGATTGCGCGCGCCTTCACCGCGCAGGACTACTTCACCGGTGACGGCCAGTACGTATTCGCCGCGAACTTCTTTGGCTTTCGCGTGCGCTTCCAGCCCCTTCTCCTGATTGACGACGATCTGAGTCAGTCCGTCGCGATCGCGCAGATCGATGAACGTAAGCGGACCAAAGTCGCGCCGCCGCGCACACCAACCCATCAGCGTGACGCGCTGGCCGACATGTTCTTTGCGCAGCACGCCGCACGAATGCGTGCGTTCAAGATTGCCGAGGTTTTCGATCATTCCTTTTGGAGTGCGGCGACTTGTCGCCGCTTTCGTTTTCGTCTGGTTGATTTAGAAAAAGCGCCGACAAGTCGGCGCACTCCAAATCAGAACAGCACCGTTCCCCCATTCACACTGATCGCCTGCCCATTGATGCCACGGCCTTCTTCAGACGCGAGTAACAAGGCCAGCGCAGCAACTTCTTCCGCAGTTACCAGACGATTCTGCGGACTCCTCTTCTTGATCGCGGCAAGCGCATCTTCAGCCGATGTGCCGGTTTTCTGAACGATGTTTTCGACTCCGCGAGTAGTCATATCCGTGTCGACGTAGCCGGGACAAATCGCGTTCACCGTGATGCCGCTTGCGGCAACTTCCAGCGCCAGCGATCGCGTCAGTCCCAGAACGCCGTGCTTTGACGCCGCGTAGACAGAGATATAAGGCGCGCCAGTTTTGCCGGCAATCGAGGCAACGTTAATGATTCGGCCCCAACCGCGTTCTAACATTACGGGCAACGCCGCGCGCGTGCAATGAAACGTTCCGGTCAAATTCACCGCAAGATGACGTTGCCACATCGCATTCAATCGCGAGCGTTTGCACGCCACACTCGCTAGCGATCTCATTCGCCACGCTGTTGACTTGGTCGCTCGTGCGAGCCGCGACCGCAACATTCGCGCCCTCGCGCGCGAACGCAAAGGCGATGGCGCGTCCTATGCCGCGGCCCCCGCCGGTGATTAGTGCTAGTCGTCCCGCCAGTTTCAAAATAGTTTCGAGTTTCGAGTTTCGAGTCCGGGCGGTTTTCTAAAACCCGAAACTCGAAACTCGGAACCCGAAACTGGAAGTCACCTTCCCGTAAATTTCGGCGGACGCTTCTCAACAAACGCGCGCACGCCTTCGCGGCCATCTTCAGATTCAAAACAACGTATCTGCGCCTCGACTTCGTATTGCAGCATCTTCTCCAGCGTGTCGTGTTCGCTCGCGTACACTGCGTGTTTCGCAGCCGCGATTGAAACTGCCGGGCCGTCGCGCAAGCGTTCCGCCAGCTTTCGCGTCTCTGCTTCCAACTCTCCAGGCGCGACGACGCGATTGATTAAGCCGAGACGGAAAGCCTCGTTCGCGTCGATCGTGTCACCGAGAAAGAAAAGCTCGCAGGCAATGTTCGACGTAACCATGCGCGGCAGGAAATAAGTCCCGCCCCAATCGGGATGAAAACCCAGTTTGACGAATGACTGGCTGAACGTCGCCGTCGCTGACGCGATACGCAGGTCGCAGGCGAGCGCCAGATTGAATCCCGCGCCCGATGCGGGGCCTTCGATCGAAGCGATCGCCGGCTTCGTCATCTGACGAATTCCCAGAACCACGCGTCGCGCGGCGCCGAGCAGCCTGCCGAACTCTTCGCTGTCGTTTCGCTCCACCAGCTCAGCCATGAATTGCACGTCGCCACCGGCGCAGAACGCGCGGCCCGCGCCGTTGATCACGACCACGCGCACGTGCGGATCGCTGCCTGCTTCCTCCAGCGCTTCGGCGAGATCGCGCCGCATGTGGCCGACGAAAGCGTTGAGACGATCAGGCCGGTTCAGCGTGATCGTAACGATGCCGTTGTCTTCAGCGACCTTGATGAGTTCGTTGTTCATGTCAATCAAGTCAGAACCGCCTGCGGTAGCGGGTGGTTGATCTCTGACACCTGATCAGCTCTCGGCGAGTAAGATCAACCACCTGCTACCGCAGGTGGTTCTGACCTCACTTTCCCTTGAATACCGGTTTCCGCTTGTTGACGTAAGCGTCCAAACCTTCGCTCGCGTCTTCCGATTGGAACAGTTGCTGCTGTAATTCCCGTTCGAGCGCCAGCGCAGATTCAAACGGAATCTCGGCGCCGGTTTGCACGGCGCGTTTTATTCGCCCGACGGCACGCGCGGCTTTGTCTGGCGTCGTGAACTGCCGCGCGTAGTCCATCACTTGAGCCATGAAGTTCTCGGCATTCTCCGCGTCGAAGACCTGATTGACGAGACCAAGTTCCTGGCCCTTATCGAAATCAAACAACTCGCCGGTCGCCATTAGCTCGATCGCTCGCGACTTGCCGACGAGGCGCGCCAGACGCTGCGTGCCACCCGTGCCCGGCAACACGCCGAGCGAAACTTCCGGCAATCCCATTTTGCCGGCGTTGCGCCGTGCGACGCGCAGGTCGGCGGCCATGGCCACTTCCAATCCACCGCCGACGCAGTGGCCGTTGATCGCGGCGATGACCAGCTTCGGCGTTTGCTCGAATCGTGAAAGCGTTTCGTTTGCGTGCAGGCAGAAATAATACTTGAACTCCGGTGTCACATCGCTGAGCATTTGAATGTTCGCGCCGGCGCAAAAGAACTTTTCGCCACTGCCGGTGATGACGATTACTTGCACGCCCTCGTCCATGCGCGCTTCCAGGATGCGCGCGTCGAGCTGCTGCATCATTTCGTACGAATAAGTATTCGCCGGCGGGTCGTTCAGTGTCAGGACTGCGACGCCCTCATCAACGCGATATTCTACGAGGTCGCGTTTTCGATCTGTTTTCGGAGATTGTGTGGCCATCAGTTAATTATTGAATCAGGATGTTAAGCCGTGCGCCAGACGCTCACCTTTTCAGCCTTTCCGGAATCTGCGAGCGCGAATGGCTCGTCTGCCTGTGAAAGAAAACCAGACAGGAACAGACGCGTAATATTATCGACGAGTTGACTGACAGACAACTTGCCGCGGGGATCGTACCAGTTGTAAATCCAGTTCATCATGCCGAACAACGCGTAAGTCGCAACCGTTAGATCAACGGGTTTTAGGATTCTTTCGCGCTGACCATTTCTGCGTGGCTTTTGCGACTCGGGGCCAACGGTGGTTTGCTGCACTTCAGAAAGTATCTTTCGTGCGGTGCGTGTGTATTGCCGCTTTCGCGTGGAAACGTGTTCGTGCAACTCGCCGGCGAGCGACTCTGCTTCATGCGATAGGACTTTCATCTCAGCCATGTTCGCGGCAAAGAACGAAAGGTGATTGTCGATAAAGATGCGCAGCTTTTCAAACGGGCCATCGATTCCACGGATTCGCTGCTCAAGCCGCTCAAGCACGCGCCCAAAACAATGATCCTGAATCAGAAACAGCAACTCTTCCTTCGATTTGCAGTAATGATAAAGGCCGGCCAGGCTGACACCTGTCTCTCGCGAGATATCGCGCATCGAGGTTGAGTGATAACTCTTCTCCGCAAAGATGCGAGCCGAGGTGCGCAGGATCAACTCGAGCTTTTGATCGTAACGCGAAAGATCCGATTTCGAATTTCGAATTGCGGATTTCGAATTTTGAGGCACCGTATCTCGACCAGCTTCCATGATCTTATAGCTCACCGCGATTCAGAAGAAATTCCAAATTCGCAATCCGAAATTCGAAATTCAAAGTCGAACATATTCAAACTCAAAAGGCTTGCCCTTGATTCCCGACGTTGGCGGCGCAATCCAGTTGGCGATCTTGCCGGGCTCAGTGACCGGGTACATCAGGCTGCGCACGTATTCGCGATCCTCCATTGACGGGAGCCAATCGCCCTTACGATTCTCGAATTCTTCTTTAGTGATCAAGTTGCCTTCAGGATCGAAATGATGACCGGCATATTCACCCACGTGACGATGGAAGCGGATGTTGGGGAGGTAAAGTAGCCTAGACTTTAGTCTGGGATTTGATTCGGATTCACCGACTGAAGTCGATGCTACTATTCCTTCATCAGCCAGCGCTCTATTCCAGCGTGCCAGACCTTTCTCGCAATCTCTCACATATTCACCGCGCAGCACTTCATTCAAAGCATTTCGCAAAGGCACTTCGCGGGGAACCAGCTTTCCGTTTTCCACAACCTGCATCAGAAACGAGCCTTCAGCGGCAATGTGATCCTTGTATTGCTCCTGTTCTTTGAAGCGACCCTTCAATCCGGCCGCAAAAAAATCGGCGGAGTTCGAGCTGATCTCACCGCCAAACAGATCGAGCGAATAGCTGCACCAGAAGTTGATGTACTTCTGAATGATCTCGAGCGGAATGCCGCCCAGCTCGCGAACATCGCCACCGGGTTTTTCCTTCATTAGTTGCGCCGTGCGTCGGACTACGCGGCTCAGACCTGTGTCGCCGACGAACATGTGATGGGCTTCTTCGGTCAACATGAAGCGGCAGGTGCGGGCCAGCGGCTCGAATCCAGATTCAGCCAGGGCCGAAAGCTGATACTTCCCATCGCGATCGGTGAACATCGTGAACGCGAAAAAGTTTAGCCAGTCGTCGCATGGTTGATTGAACGCTTCCAGGATGCGCGGCTTGTCGGGATTTCCGCTGCGACGTTCCAGCAAAGCATCGGCTTCATCGCGGCCATCGCGGCCGAAGTAAGCATGCAGCAGGTAAACCATCGCCCAGAGGTGACGGCCCTCTTCGACGTTCACCTGAAACAGATTGCGCATGTCGTACAGTGAAGGACAGGTGTGGCCGAGCAGTCTCTGTTGTTCGACCGAAGCAGGTTCAGTGTCGCCCTGCGTGACGATGATCCTCCGTAGAGAATTGCGAAACTCTCCCGGCACTTCCTGATATGCCGGCACTCCATAGTTATCACCAAAGCCGACCTTTGCATCGGCCTGCGCCGGCTCGAGAAAAATGCCCCAGCGATAATCAGGCATCTTCACATAATCGAAGTGCGCCCAGCCTTCAGAGCCGACGTCGATCGCGGTGCGCAGCCAAACGTCTTTGTCCTGGAAGCCATCCGGCCCCATGTCGTGCCACCAGTTGAGATAGTTCGGCAGCCACTTTTCCAAAGCGCGTTGCAGGCGTTTGTCTTCCGAAAGATTTACGTTGTTAGGAATCCGGTCGTAAAGATTCATAATCAGCATCCAGCCACCATTAATGGCTATCAAATCCAGGGAATTTTTCCTTCAATCGTTCGATAGTAAATTTCCACTTGTCCGTTGTTGGTCTACACACGGTGTTCTGGTTTCCAAAGAAACCATCCTCACGAATAGCTCTTTCTAAAGGTACGGTGTGCAGCCATCGCATCGGCACAAAGTATTCACATCGTTCAGGATTGTCGACAAACTCTCTTCGGTAATTTCCGCGCATTCGCAGACTAAGCACTGGCACATCATGACCATCCGGCGTCCTTACTCTGAATTTTGCGGCTGACTGCGCGGTGCCAGCTACTCGCCCTACACCAACGAAACCGTATCCTGTCACATTCACCCAAACACGCTCACCAGCCTGTAGACCTTCGATTGCACTACGATTTCGCGAACTGCCGCCCCCCGATAAGAAGCCGTACTGCACTGCATCGCCCCAATGCCGCGAATTCCTATCAGTGCTGAAGTTGGCATAGACCTCGCTTTTCAGGGTCGAGGTCAGTTCATATCTCATCTGATTTCCTTTCTTAATCTTTCGTTGGTAAACGGAATTGAGCCCTTTTCTATGGGAGCCCTTCCTATCTTGCAACGGTGCCGTACTGTTTGTGTTTGTGATCCCAATTTCTGCTTGTTGCGTCTCGCCGACTAAAAACTTTCCGATGCGCTTCCAATCTTCGAGCTGAGCGGCGCGTCTTCGATGTGTATTCGATACAATAGCCCCGCAGTGGTACACCGGAAACACTAATGGCCCGCCATGTAGTTTGTCGGGCTGACCAGAATCGACCGCATATCGAAACCTGCGCGGCGTGATACCGTAGGCAGTCATTACAGCACGATAAGGTTTCTCGCCGAGGCATACGACCACCTTTGGCTTGACGATCTCGATCAGCGGTCGCAAGAAACGCTTACCGCAGTTTCGCAGCCATTCCGGCCTGACTGGAGATTGCGCTCCGCGCTCACTGTTTGGCTTCATGCACAAAACTGCGTTCGTGAAGAAGAGCGAACCTCGACCAGTTGTTTGGTTTGCCAGGTTGATGGTTAAGCCTGCAGCGGCGAGTAGTTGAACGAGAGCAGTATTCGTCGGGCTAGTACTCGTTGGACGACCTTTCACGCGGAGGAACCAATTCACATCACCCCAATCTTGTCCGACGACCATAACTTGAGCGTCGAGGTTTCCCTGCCAAAGTGACCACGCACCGATCTCATCGCAATCGAAAACTCCGCCCTCGATGGTTGAAGGGTTCGTGAGCCCGCTACACGCTTGGCATGCTTTGCGGTTCTTCACCAATGAATCGTAGCGAACTCTCTTATCAATGTCCTGCAGATCTGTGTTCATCTGTGGCTAAGTCCTCTTGTAATCAAACTGCGCTTGCGTCGGCTTACCGTAATTCGTCAACGCGCCTTGCGGGCCGACGGCGTTCGGCCGTTGAAAGATCCAGTTTTGCCACGCGGTCAGACGTCCGAAGATCTTCGTGTCCATCGTTTCCGGTCCGGCGAATCTCAGCGACGCTTCCATGCCCGTCAGCGCATCAGGCGAAAGCGAAGTGCGCCCTTCAATCGCCACCCGAATCTCGTCGTCCCAATCCAGTTCGTCGGGCGCGAAAGTGACCAGGCCTGCTTCCTCCGCTGCTTCTGTGTCGAATGGACCTTTGTGGGCCAGCACTTCATCAACTTTGTCCGGTTCGGCCAGGAAACGCGACTGCAGACGCGTCAAGCCATTGCTCATCGGCAGCGCGCCGGCGTTCAATTCTGAAACACAGACTGAAGTCTGTGCCGCTTCCGGATTGTTCAGCATGTAACTGCGGTCAGATGCGAGCATGAGTTCGAGCAGACTACCCGCAAAGCAACTGCCCGGTTCGATGATCGCAAAGAAACTCTTCGCGGTGAGATCCAGACGGCGCAGCACGCGGGCCATGTTCAAGATGATCTCGCGTATCAGCCAATGGTCGCGATTCGCCGCGAGTGTTTTATCAACTGACAGCACTTTATCGATGCTGCCTTCGGTGCGCAGGCAAACCAATCCAATCTCAGGCTCGTTGACGCGCAGGTGTAGTAGCGCATCATCCAATTCACGGTAAGCACGAAGCGGCCAATAAGCATCGCCCAGTTTCTGAATCTCTTCGGGCGTCGATGGCAATCCTGCGTCAGGTCCGCGCACCGTTAGGTCGGCATAACGTTTCTCGCGACTTAGAGTCAAGCTTACGTATTCGTATTCGCGGCCGTCATCGGTTGATTTGAACTCAAGTGGGTTCAGTTTCACACCACCGTCGTTAGGCGAGCCGTCAGCTTGCGCGACTTCTCGAACGCGCGCATCGATTGCCTCCTGGAACTTGCTGGTGGGAAATGAATCATCGATCAGTCCCCACTCTTTCGCGCGCTTGCCTTTCAATCCTTCAGCCAGAGTTGAAAACACATCGGCGCGATCGCGGCGTACTTTCCTTTTGTCGACTAAGCGCGTGAGACCACCAGTTCCCGGCAGCACGCCGAGCAAGGGAACCTCGGGAAGGGAAACGGCTGAGTTGCCGTCATCAACCAGGTAAATCTCGTCACACGCAATGGCTAATTCGTAACCTCCACCCGACGCCGTTCCGTTCAGCGCCGCGATGTAGCGCCGGCCTGAATGGCGCGCATCATCTTCGATCGCACAGCGCGTTTCGTTCGTGAATTTGCAGAAGTTGACTTTGAATGCGTGCGACGACGTTCCGAGCATGTAAATATTCGCGCCGGCGCAAAAGATCCGCGGTTTGAGACTGGTGATCACGACGGCGCGCACTTCCGGATGTTCGAAGCGCAGACGCTGAACCGCATCGGCGAGTTCGATGTCCACGCCGAGGTCATACGAATTGAGTTTCAGCTTGTATCCGTCGGCGAGCGTCTGATCTTCCTGCACGTCCATCGAGAGCTTCGCGACCGACCCTTCTATCAAAAGCTTCCAGTGTTTGTATTGTTCGGGCGAAGTTTGAAAATTGATCATTGAAGTCTCAGGCAACCGCTGGATCAACCGCCCGCTACCGCAGGCGGTTCTGACTTACCGTTCGAACGTTCGTTCGAATCGCGAGTTTAGCGGAATTGATTCGCAAATATCAAGCGTACCAGCGGCTGACCGATGTGTTTGGCGCTTGACTCTCGACAGAGACGACGCGTAGGGTCTTTATCCTCTGGCATCGACCCAAGCTCGAAGGGCAATCAGCTTCGAGATTTGAAATTCAAGCGTGGAGGCGCATCCGTTCTGGTGAAGGGCGCGGTCTTCAAAACCGTTAGTGAGACTGCGAGAGCAGGCTCAGGTAGGTTCGATTCCTACACGCCTCCGCCAATGAAGATAGAAGGCAGTAGGCAGGAAGCAGTAGGCAGCAAAACGCTTAGGATTGTTTGCCAAAATGTTGCTTGCCGACTCGCTTGACGCTTCAGTTTCTGAAGTGGTATTCCCTCTCCTCGCAAGCATGGCTCATTTTGATCTCCTGCTAGTCCCGGCTTTCGGTTTGCTGACTGCTCACTGCTAGCGGCTTACTGCTCACTTATGAAAGATTGGATCGCCCTCAACATGACTCCCGGCGTTGGGTCGCGCGTAACTGCCCGCCTGCTGGAACACTTTGGATCGGCGGAGGCGATCTTCGATGCGCCACGGCGTGAACTTGCCTTACTAAGACTGCCTCTGGAAACAGTTGAGAGCATCGCCTCTCGCGAATTGCATGCGCGCGCCGAAGCCGAGATTGAACGCGTGCGCAAACTTGGCGGAGACATTCTGGTGCTCGACGACGGAGTCTATCCATCGCTGTTGCGCGAGACTTACGATCCGCCGGTCGTCTTGTACGTCAAAGGCGCGTGGGCCGAGTGTCTCGAACGTCCGTGCGTGGCAATTGTCGGATCGCGGCGTTGTTCGACTTACGGCCAGAACGCCGCGTTGATGTTGTCGCGCGAGTTGGCGCAACGTGGCGTGACGATAATTTCCGGACTGGCGCGCGGCATTGACGCGGCCGCGCATCGCGGCGCGCTGGAAGCCGGAGGCCGAACGGTGGCGGTGATGGGAACTGGGCTCGATCAAGTCTATCCGCGTGATCACAAGAAACTCGCTGACGAGATTCTGAATCATAGCGGCGCATTAGTGACGCAGTTTCCGCTCTCGACGCCGCCGGTGTCTGAAAACTTTCCCTATCGCAATCGAGTGATCAGCGGATTGAGTTTGGGCGTGGTAGTGGTGGAAGCGGCCGAGAATTCGGGCTCGCTGATTACCGCGCGGCTGGCGATGGAACAGAATCGAGAAGTCTTTGCCGTGCCGGGCAACATCACTTCGCGAAACTCATTCGGCACAAACTATCTAATAAAGGGAGCGGGCGCGAAGCTGGTGCAGCAATGGCAGGACGTCGCGGGCGAGTTGCCTCCGGAGATCGCGGCGCAACTACTGCCGCCGCCGAGCAAGAAGTCGAAAAAGAAAGGCGAGCTGGTCGATCAACTTAGTCTTTCGCCGCCAGATTTGTCAGAGCACGAGCGGGCGGTGTTCAAGCTACTCTCGACTGATACGCCCGTGCAGATCGATGCGCTCGTGGAAAGCACGAGGCTTTCGATCACGCAACTGACAAGCGCTCTGCTCGCGTTGGAAATGCGCGAGCTGATTCGCGCACTTCCAGGAATGTGTTTCGTCCGAAAGATGTAGACTGGGAACGCGGGCCTCGAGTGCGCAGCGCGTTCAACCTTCCGAGACTCGTGCTTTGAGATAAGCGAGCAAATCCCTGCGCTCCGAGCGCTGTTTGGCTTTTGGGGCGCACTTAGTGTTATTTTCTTGCCCGCCTCCCGAAAACCTCAGGCAATTGGTTTGGAAGCAACCTCCGGTCATCGAATAGTCATCAGTGCGTGGCCGGACTTGGAACTTGGAAGGGTTTTGTTAGAACGGTCTGGGGCACGCTGTTTGTGATAAGTGGGAGATAGCGAAATCGATGGAAATACATCTTGTTGACAGGCCCACCACGAGACAGCAGTTGAAGGAAATGGGAGAAGGGAAGTTCGGCAACTATGTCAAAGCAGTCGTGGACATCACCAGAAGGAACATGGCGGTTGGCGGAGATTTTCACGCCGACGAAGAGGCTTTCTTGCTTGAGCGCGGCTCGAATCAGATGAATCTCTGGGGCATCAATCTTTACTTCGACTTAGAGCGGCCCGACATGGTGGAGTTTGATTCAGTAATCAATATCCGTCCTGTTCAGAACAATCGATCTCGCGGCGTGGAGGATCCAGGAGTTCGCGCAAGAATTGTGGAGATCGTAACAGAGCTGGTGCAATAGCAAGGAGAGCAACGTGATACATTCGAGTCTTGCAGATGGGCGCTGGTTTACGATGTCAATCGCCGAACAAATGGCCAACGTGGGCAGTGAATACGAGCGCGCCTTGCGATGGAAAGAGCGCGGTAATGCCTCCTATTTTGAAGCGGCACTGGATCGCATGCTTGAGTTATTCGATTTGACCGTCGCCGATCCGCGTTGGCGGAATCATAGGCTTAAGGAACTGTGTCGTGTGCGAGAAATTGTGCGCGACCAGCTTTGCAGCGAACAACCGGAGCCATGGTCCTATCCTGATCTGCGAGATTACTTTTTAGCTTTTGGGCTTCTCGCTCGGAACGAGCGTGATAGAAGAATTAATGCTGAGGCGTTGTCAGCCAAATAGCAATGGCAAAAAACTTAGTCATCGTCGAATCGCCCGCCAAGGCGAAAACGATCAATAAATATCTCGGCAAGGACTTCATCGTGATGGCCTCGATCGGGCATATCAAGGATCTGCCTTCGAAAGACCTGGGCGTCGACATCCAGAACAATTTCGAGCCACATTACGAAATCATTCCCGACGCGAAGAAGCGCAATAACAAAAAGATCGTCGCGGATCTGAAGAAGACCGCCAAGACCGCCACCGCTATCTATCTCGCGGCGGACCCTGACCGCGAAGGCGAAGCCATTTGCCAGCATCTGGCCGAAGAGATCGTTCCCAAGAAACCAGCCGTACCATCCTTTCGCGTGATGTTCAACGAAATTACGAAGCGCGCCGTGCAGGAAGCGTTCGAGCATCCGAAACAGATCGACGCAAACCTGGTTGACGCGCAGCAAGCGCGCCGCGTGCTCGATCGTTTGGTTGGTTACAAAGTTTCGCCGTTGCTCTGCAAAACCATCGGCGGCCGTTTGAGCGCCGGTCGCGTGCAATCAGTAGCGCTGCGCATGGTGGTCGAGCGCGAACGCGAGATTGAAGCATTCGTCAAGACAGAGTACTGGACGATCGCTGCGAATCTCACCGGCAAACAACCGCCGGCGTTCGATGCGCGCTTGCTGAAAGTCGGCGAGCAGACGGTCAAGACCGGCAGCTTCGATAATGATCTGAAGCAGACTGAAATCCTGATCGGCAATGAGTCGCAGGCGAAAGACCTGGTTTCGGAAGCTGAGAAACAGACCTTTGTTGTCAGTGAAGTAACGACGAAAGAGCGCAAGCGCAATCCGGTCCCGCCGTTTATTACTTCAAAGCTGCAGCAGGAAGCCGCGCGCAAGCTCGGTTTTTCAGTAAAGAAGACGATGATGCTGGCGCAGCGTTTGTACGAAGGCAGCATCGAGATCGGCGCGGAAGGTGGGGTCGGCCTCATCACTTACATGCGCACCGACTCGACGCGCGTGGGCGAGGCGGCGCTCGGTGAAGTGCGCGGGTTCATCGGGAACCAATACGGCGCAAACTATCTTCCCGAGAAAGCGATTCATTATCGTTCGAAGAAGGATGCGCAGGACGCGCACGAAGCGATTCGTCCCAGCGAGGTTACGCGTACGCCGGATTCGCTGGCGCAATATCTCAAGCCTGAAGAGCTAAAACTCTACCGGCTTATCTGGCAGCGCTTCGTCGCGTCGCAGATGATGCCCGCGCTCTTTGATCAGACCACGATCGATATTCAGGCGGGACGCTTTGTCTTTCGCGCGACCGGATCGGTTTTGAAGTTTGACGGCTTCCTAAAAGTTTATCAGGAAGGCCGGGATGACAAACCGGCGGACGACGAGGACGAACGAACGTTGCCACTGGTCGCTAAGGGCGAGACTCTGGCGCTCAACAAGATCGATCCGGAACAGCACTTCACTGAGCCGCCGCCCCGCTTTACCGAAGCAACACTGGTGAAGGCTTTGGAAGAGAAGGGAATCGGCCGCCCGTCAACCTATGCCGCGATCATGACGACGATCCAGGATCGCGAGTACGTGGAAAAGAAAGAAGGCCGCTTCCATCCCACCGGGTTGGGAAAAACCGTGAACGATGTCCTTATTGAAGGCGGCTTTGACGACCTCTTCAATGAAACCTACACCGCGAGGATGGAACAGGAGCTGGATGAAATCGAAGAAGGCAAGCTCAAGTGGACCGACGCGCTCAAAGATTTCTACGGCAAGTTCAAACAAGACCTCGATCAATTCCAGAAGTACGCCAAGGAAATCAAGAATAAGGAAACGCCGACCGATGAGGTTTGTCTGAAGTGCGGGACGGCGGGGATGGTGCAGAAGCTCGGCCGCTTTGGAAAATATCTCAAATGTCCAAATTGCGGCGCGACACGCGATGCTGAACCAGTTGCTGCTTCGGATGGTGGTTCAAGTTCTACGCAAGCTTCGGCTGACGGAAGCGAAGCGGAAGAGGTTGAAGCGTGTGAGCTTTGCGGCAAGCAGATGCAGTTGAAGCGTGGCCGGTTTGGCCCGTTCTACGGCTGTTCGGGCTATCCCGAATGCCGCAACATCCGCCGTGTTTCCAAGAGTGGCGCGGTCTCCAAGCCGCCTGAGCCGATTGACGAAAAGTGTCCGGCGGATGGCGCGCAGCTGGTGAAGCGCTGGGGACGGTACGGCGAGTTCATCTCGTGCTCGAACTATCCGAAGTGCAAATACATCAAGCGCGAGACGACCGGCACCGCGTGTCCGCGGCCCGGTTGCAAAGGCGAACTGCTGGTTAAGAAAACGAAGCGCGGCAAAGCGTTCTACGGATGCTCGGAATATCCGAAATGCGAAATCGTTTATTGGGACAAGCCGGTGACTGAGCATTGTCCGCAATGCGGCGCGCCTTTTCTGTTGGAGAAGACGACGAAGAAAGGCACGACGCGCTCGTGCGCGAAAGAAGAGTGCGACTATAAGAGCGACGTTCAGCCACCACCGACGCCTCCTGCTCCTGCTCAGGAAACGCACGCCTGAACATTTTCCATTTATCATTTCTCATTTATCATTCGCGATTTGCCATTAGACGAATGTCTTTGTTCGGTTTGAGTTGAGATAGTCACTGGCGTATGAGTCCGCGCTCCCAGTGGGATGAAGCGTCTTATGCTTTGAGAGCGTCACCAACAATGGCAGATGAGAAATGAGAAATGACAAATGGAAAATGGTTTGGTCTCACTGCTCTTCTTTGAGATACGCCAGTGAGTACTCGACATAGTTTTGCCAGTAACGCGCGAGGCCGGCAACTTCTTCATCGGTGAGCGGCCGTTTCACTCGCCCGGGGCTGCCCATCACGAGTGATTGCGGCGGAATGATTGTGCCGGGAGAAATCAACGAGCCCGCGGCGACCAGCGATTGCGCTCCCACGCGAACGTCATCCAGCACAATTGAGCCAATGCCTATCAATGAACCGTGTTCCACGTAACATCCGTGCAGAGTCGCGCTGTGCCCGACGGTCACTTCGTCCTCAAGAATAGTAGGCTTCTCGCCGGTGCGCGTGTGCAGCACGCAGTTGTCCTGCACGTTGGTGCGATCGCCGATGCGAATGTAGAACATGTCGCCGCGCGCGACGGTGCCGAACCAGACCGACGCCTGCTCGCCCACGTGCACGTCGCCGATTACTTGCGCGCTTTCAGCGATGAATGCCGTTGGGTGAATTTGAGGGTGGATGCCGCGAAAGGGTCGAATCATGATTGGCGGCGATTATGGCAACCGCTTCGGCGAAAAGGCAAGATCTTGAATAGTCGCCTGCACGCCAGGGCCCCAATCCAAGGCACGCAAAACTTGCAACCAGCTGTCAAATAGGGCATCATATTGGGCGTTAATCCTTCTCTCGCGCATCGACGGTGATGCGCCCCGCGCACAAACGAGTTAGCGCCGGCGTTTGGGATCGTTCGAGAGCAGGCGGATTTCAACTTCAGAAGCCGCTCTTTTTTGAGAGCATCCGAACTCGGTCCTTCGACTGCTACCGTTCACCGAAGCCATCTGATTCGCAGCTTCTTTTATTCCCAAAGGGGAAAGGTAAACTTAGATGTCAATGAAACTTTATGTTGGAAACCTCGCTTTCCAAACCACCAGTCAGGAGTTGCAGGAATTGTTCGCTCAGGCTGGCACGGTTGAATCGGCGGCAGTCGTGGAAGACCGCGACACAGGACGTTCGCGAGGCTTTGGCTTCGTCGAAATGTCCACCAAGGAAGAAGGCGCAGCCGCCATTGCTCAATTCAATGGTAAAGAAGTTAATGGTCGCGCCCTGAACGTCAACGAAGCCAAACCGCGCGAGAATCGCGGCGGCGGCGGTGGCGGTCGTGGTGGTTACGGCGGTGGCGGTGGTCGTGGCGGCGGCTACGGCGGTAATCGCGGCGGTGGCGGACGCGACTTCGGAAGTCGCAACGACCGACCGGCTCGCTGGTAAGTATTACCGGTGACACTTTATCAAGAGCGCTCCCGGCAACCATGAAAAGTTCGCCGGGAGTGTTTCGGTTTGTCAATACCTAGCGCGCCTCAGGAATGAACGCGCCCGGATGCCCGCGGACAACAAGGAGGAGTATGGCGGAGAAACCGATTTTTACAGTTGGTGAGCGAATTGAACAGATGTGCATCACCTGTGGCGAAGAGCGCGGGCATATCGTGGCATCCGTAACCAAGAAAGGGCGAATCACGCGCGTCAGTTGTCCGGGCTGCGGATCGCGCGTTCCATACAAGACCAAGAGCGGCGACGGTGTAACCCGTACTCGCTCTCCCAAAGCCGGCGCGCCTTATGATCAAAAGCATACCTATCGCCGTGGACAAACGTTGATTCACCCGACGTTTGGTGCCGGAGAAGTGACGGCGATCATCGAGCCGCGCAAGATTGACGTTCTGTTCGCCGATCGCATGCGGCGCCTCGTTCACGCCAACGTTTGAAACGATGTGACTGCCTGCGGTTGTGTTCGGGATTGATGCTTGCGCGCGAAAGCGCGGGCATTTCAGCTGAAAAGTGATGGTGCACCCGGCACGACTCGAACGTGCGACCCCCTGATTCGTAGTGCGTTCAGAGTCACTTCAGCAGGTTATGGCTCATACGATTTATTAACATCTGTCACAGGTTGCAGCCGCCAGCGAGTCCATCTGTTACCGCCTATTCTCACCAGTTTGTCTGTGTTCTTGTCACAAGTTTGTCTCAGCATCGTATAAGGCTTGTTGCTGTACCGGGCCCCATTCTGCCTGCGGTAACCGAACCCAAGCCGGTTTCTTCACGATTCGCTGTGAGGTCCTCGGCCTGGACTTTGCGACCGAGTCGAAACTTCAACAGCGGTTCCGCGGCCAACAAAATATTGGATGCTAGTTGTCGAGCGGTTTTCGAAAGTGGGATTCTTCCGTCCCAAAAGTGAAACACCCTGCAGTTCAAATCATATCGCGTGCAATCTTGTGCGTCCCTCATGTGAATGATGAGCAGTCGCAAGTACCACGATAACGTCGATTTGAGAGAAGTCACCAACAAACGCGTTCCCAGAGGCGTTTGTTGGCACAGGCTTTGACACTATGATCCTTGTCAGACTGTACCGCTAACAAATTCATGGATATTAAGCGGCCGGGAAAATCAAAACTCAAGAAGCGAATTCGCACCGGAATCCTTGTCGCTATCGGTCTCGTCGCGGTTGGCGGAATTACGTTTGTTCTCGCGAAGCTCAAGCCTGCGGCTCCCACTCTCGATCGTTCCACCGCGGTAATCGATACGGTCAAGCGCGGCCAGATGCTGCGTGAGGTGAGGGGCAACGGAACATTAGTGCCTCAGGTGACTCGATGGGTGCCTGCCCCCGCCGAGGGTCGCGTCGAAAAGATCCTGGTCCAGGCCGGCGTTCAAGTTGGCGCCGGCACTGTGATTGTGGAACTTTCGAATCCGCTGATGGAACAGCAAACCCTGGATGCTGAGTTTCAGGTGAAAGCGGCTGAAGCTGATCAGGAGAGTCTGCGCGTGCGCCTGGAAAGCGAGAACATGACACAACAATCTGCGACTGCCAGCATCAATGCCGAATACAGCCAGGCGAAAATACAACTAGACACCGACGAGGTACTCGCCAAACAGGGTTTGGTCGCCGAGTTATTGCTAAAGATTTCTCGTGTGAAGGTGCAGGACCTCGCCAACAGACTCAGGGTTGAGCAACAACGGCTGGCGATAGCCGGGAAAGCCACGAAGGCGCAGATGAATGCGCAGGCGGCGCGAATCCAGCAATTGCGCACACTAGCCAAACTCAAAAAGGATCAAGTCGAGGCTTTGAAAGTGCGTGCCGGCACCAATGGCGTCCTTCAGGTAGTGGCTGTGCAGGAGGGCCAACAGGTGACTCCTGGAGTCAACATTGCGCGAGTGGCAGATCCCGCGTCCCTCAAAGCCGAATTGAAGATTGCTGAGACGCAAATCAAAGACGTTAGAGTCGGACAACCCGTTGCTGTCGACACGCGCAACGGCATCATTCAGGGTCGAGTGTCGCGCATCGATCCGGCAGCGCGCGAAGGCACTTTTGTGGTCGACGCTGAACTAACCGGACCGCTCCCCGGCAGCGCGCGACCGGATTTGAGCGTGGATGGAACAATCGAACTTGAACGTCTTAACAACGTTCTTTATGTAGGCCGGCCGGCATTCGGGCAGGGACAACAAACAGTGGGGATGTTTCGATTGACTCCGGATGGACAAGAAGCTGTGCGCACACAGGTAGCGCTGGGGCGTAGCTCGGTCAGCACGATTGAGATCGTCAGCGGACTGAAAGAAGGCGATCAAGTGATCTTGTCCGACACGTCCACCATGGATAGCTATACCCGCCTCCGCATTCGTTAATGTCCGGCAAACTTCAGTTTGCCGACTGTAGGTTTAGAAGCGGGCTACCGCCGCTTGGTCGGGCATTAGCCCGACTCTAAACAAGCTGCCAAGGATCGAACGACAAACTGAAATTTGTCCGAACAAAATATTAAGGAGACCGTAATGAGTGCATCCGATCCCCTGATTCATCTCGCTGACGTCAAGAAAGTTTTCTATACCGACGAAGTCGAGACACATGCGCTTTCCGGCATACATCTCGACATCAAGAAGGGCGAATACATTTCGATCGCCGGCCCTTCAGGCTGCGGCAAGTCAACCCTTCTTTCGATTCTGGGCTTGCTCGATACACCCACTGATGGCGAATACGTGCTCAATGAAAAACCGGTCGAGAAGCTTTCCTTGTCCGAGCGGGCACGCATTCGCAACCGCGAAGTCGGCTTCATCTTTCAGAGCTTCAACCTTATAGGCGACCTCACGGTCTATGAGAACGTCGAGCTGCCGCTAACGTACCGCGGAATGAATTCGAGCGACCGGAAGCAACGGGTGACCGAAGCCCTGGAACGCGTCGGCATGGGCCATCGCGCCAAGCATCTGCCCAGCCAGCTTTCGGGCGGCCAGCAACAGCGCGTCGCCGTAGCCCGGGCGGTGGGCGGGCAGCCAAGCATCCTGCTCGCGGACGAGCCGACGGGCAATCTGGATTCGACCAACGGCGAAGCGGTCATGGAACTCCTGCGCGAGTTGCATCGCGGTGGCGCGACGATCTGCATGGTGACGCACGATGCGCGTTACGCGCAACATGCCGATCGCATCGTGCACCTATTTGACGGACTGATCGTTGAAGAGGAAGCGGGGGCCGACCGGCGGGAAATCATCGAGGCAAAACAAGCATTGAAAGAGAGTGGATTCGGAGAGATTGCATGATCAGCCTGCGCAATGTAGAAAAGTTTTTCTCGCACGGCCCGGCGAAGACCTACGTCCTCCGGCGGGTCGACTTCGATATACAGCCGGGCGAGTTCGTCTCGATCATGGGTCCGTCCGGGGCCGGCAAGTCCACTTTGCTGCACATCCTCGGGATGCACGACCAATCCTGGGGCGGCGAATACCTGTTTGATGAGGTTGCGGTACATAAGCTCGACCAAAAGAAGCGCGCCGCCTTGCGAAATCGCAACATCGGTTTTGTCTTTCAAAGTTATCACCTGCTCGACGATCAAACCGTCTTCGAGAATCTCGAGCTTCCGCTCTCCTATCGTGACGTCAGCAAAAAGGATAGGCAATCGATCGTTTGTGACACGCTCGATCGATTTCAGATAGTGGGCAAGAAGGACCTCTTTCCCAGCCAGCTCTCCGGTGGACAGCAACAACTCGTGGGCATCGCCCGCGCGGTGGTGGCGAATCCGCGGATCATCCTGGCCGATGAGCCCACCGGCAATCTCCATTCGAGCCAGGGAAAAGAAATCATGGACATGTTCAAGAAACTCAACGATGAAGGCACGACGATCGTCCAGGTTACCCACTCTGAGACAAATGCTGCTTACGGCAACCGGATTGTGCGACTGGAAGACGGTTGGGTAGTCAAGGAGTAAACACTTGCTTTGGGGCTGGACAACGGTAGCGGTAGCCGAATTTTTAGCGTTGACGAGGCTTACGACGGTGCGACGCCGGATGGTTGTTACAGTCGATTAATGTCAGGGAGGACTGCGATGGGCTCACTGCTGCGGGATCTGAAATTCTCCGCTCGCTCTCTCTTGAAGCATCCGAGCTTTACGGCCGTTGTCGTCCTTACGCTGGCGCTTGGCATCGGCGCCAATACCACCATCTTTAGTACTGTCGATGCGCTCCTCCTTCACCCATTCTCATTCCCAAATCAGGATCGGCTGGTGGTCGTTTGGGAGCAGAATCGGGCGGTTGGCAATGTGCGCGGATCGGTGGCGCCAGGAGACTTCACCGAGTGGCGCGACCAGAATCAGGTTTGCGAAGAGTTAGTAGCCATTCAGCAAAAGTACTTCGATGTCTCGGACGGTTCACATCCGGAACGGTTCCCAGGCTACGGTGTGACCCAGGGCTTTTTCGACGCGTTGGGTGTGAAGGCTGCCCGGGGAAGGATGCTACTCCCGGAAGATAGCGAGCCGGGACGCGAGCAGGTAGTAGTGCTCAAGCACAGTTTCTGGCAGCAACACCTCGGTGGTGATCCAGGCATTGTCGGCAAGACGATCAACCTGAACAGAAAGCAATTCACTGTTGTTGGCGTCATGCCGGCAGACTTCAACTATCCGTACAACGGTGGCGAGATGTGGACGCCACTCCTCTTCGATCGCGAAGAACAACAGGAACGTGGCGACCACTACCTGAGAGTTATAGGTCTGTTGAGGCCAGGCGTCTCTATTGCTCAGGCACAGTCTGGCTTACAAGCCATTGCCCAGCGAGCGCAGCAACAATTTCCTGAAACGAACAGCGGCCGCGACGCTAGTGTGGTAACGCTCACGGATGATGCGGTGAGAGGGGCGCGGACAGGTGTGCCGATCATAATGGGCGCAGTTGTTTTTGTGCTGCTAATCGCCTGCGCTAATGTAGCTAATCTGTTGTTAGTCCGCGCTGCGTCACGCCAGCGAGAGACAGCCGTGCGATTGGCGCTGGGCGCGAGCCGGTCGCGCTTGATTAGGCAGGCGCTCACCGAAAGCGCTCTGCTGGGTTTGCTGGGCGGGGCGTTCGGACTGCTGATTTCAATTTGGGCCATCGCCGCCCTCGCGCGTGGCATCCCTGAAGGTTTCTCCAGGTTCATACCCGGCTGGACTCATCTCGGCATCAACTTCACGGTGTTGGCTTTTACTTTCGGCCTATCGATGCTTGCCGGCATGCTCGCCGGTTTGGCGCCCGTATGGCACTCAACAAGGACGAATCTAAACGAGGCACTTAAGGCCGGCGGCAGAAGTGACTCTGGTACGAGCGGCCACAATCGCCTGAGGAGTGTGCTGGTTGTTTCTGAGGTAGCTCTTTCGCTGGTGCTGCTTATAGGTGCAGGGTTGATGGTTCGGAGCTTTGCGGAAATGCTGCGCGCCGATCTCGGCATCAAACCGGAAAATGTGGTGGCACTTCAGATTTCACTCCCTCGAGATAGCTACGAAGACAAGAGTAAGAAGCTCGCGTTCTACGAGCAGCTGCTGGCTCGCGTGGGAGTCTTACCCGGAGTAGTCAAAGCGGGCGCTGTCAATATCGTTCCGTTCAGCTCGGGAGACGATAGCAGTACTTTTCAAATCATCGGCCGGCCGCCTTTTCCCCAGGGCCAGGAGCCGGATGCTCAAGTGCGGGTGACGACGCCTGACTACTTTGACGCGATCGGGACTGCGTTGCGGCGGGGCCGGCTTTTTAATGCCCAGGACGATGCTAATGCAGCGCGCGTCGTTTTGATCAATGAGGCATTTGCCAAAAAATTCCTGACGGGCCAGGAGCCAATCGGACAGCGACTCAACTTCGGTGGCGGCGAAAAAGAAACGCAGGAAATTATCGGTGTCGTAGCCGACGTCAAAAACGACGATCTCGATGAGGCGGTTGATTCGATTGCTTACTCACCCTACGCCCAAAACGCCTGGTCCACCATGAGTCTTGTCATTCGCGGGACGCAGGATTCAACGCGGCTGGCGTCCGCCGTGCGTAGCGAAGTTCAGGCGCTGGATCCAAACCTGCCCGTCTCAAACATTAAGCCGGTGCGTCAGATGATTGACGAAAGAATCTCGCCCAAACGCCTGATGACCTACGTCCTGGGAGTCTTTGCGCTGATCGCCTTGTTGCTCGCCTCAGTTGGGATCTACGGCGTGAT
The DNA here is from genome assembly GCA_035545035.1 of Pyrinomonadaceae bacterium. Lineage (GTDB taxonomy): Bacteria > Acidobacteriota > Blastocatellia > Pyrinomonadales > Pyrinomonadaceae > UBA11740. The sequence goes on along the minus strand of DASZZL010000104.1, from coordinate 1,799 downwards.
GTCATATGCCGTTACCCAGCGTACCCAGGAGATTGGCGTGCGTATGGCGTTGGGAGCACAGGCAGTCGACGTGCTGAAACTGGTTGTCAAAAACGGAATGATGCTGACGCTCGTCGGCGTAGCAATCGGGTTGGCTGGCGCGTTTGCGTTGACGCGACTGCTTGCCAATCTGTTGTTCAAAGTGGCTCCGACTGATGTGGTGACTTTCGCTGCTGTATCCATGTCTCTGATCGTCGTCGCCCTGTTGGCGTGCTACATCCCGGCGCGGCGGGCAACGAAAGTCGATCCGCTGGTAGCGCTGAGATACGAATAGGGAGAGCACATGAATTCATTACTACAAGACTTGCGTTTTGGTTTGCGAATGCTGGTCAAGAATCCCATCCTCGCTCTCGTAGCCGTAGTGACGCTGGCCCTGGGCATCGGCGCCAACACGGCCATCTTCAGCGTCGTCGATGCGGTCCTGCTGCGACCCTTGCCGTACCCAGAAGCCAACCGGCTGGTCTTTCTATGGTCAACGATGAACTCGCAGGGGGTGCCTACTGCGGGAAGTGCCTTGCCGGATTACTACGCCTGGCGCGATCAGAATCGCGTCTTCGATGGCCTGGCCGGCTTTTACAATGGCGACTTCAACCTCTCTTCACCCGGTAGTGCGCCGGAACTCATACAAGGCGCATATATCACTCCGAATCTCTTTCAAGTGCTCAAAGTTTCACCCTCATTGGGAGGTTTGTTTGCGAGCGAAGAAGAACAATTTGGCAGGCATCGCGTCGTATTGCTCAGTTATGGATTGTGGCAGAGGCGTTTCGCCGGCGAGCGCGATATTGTCGGCCGGGACCTTAAGCTGGGGGGCGAAAATTACACCGTCGCCGGCGTAATGCCGCGAGGGTTACCGTTTTTTGACAACTTGCCGGAAGTTGAACTGTGGACGCCAATCTCATTTGCACCGAATGACAATATGGCGACGCGCAACAATCACTTCGTGAATCTTGTGGGCCGGCTCAAGCCGGGCGTTACTGCTGAGCAGGCGCAGTCAGACGTGAGCACTATTGCGAAGAGTATGGAAGAGCAGCTTCCTGGCAACAAAGGTTTGGGCGCATTGATTGTGCCTATGCAGGAGCAGCTTGCGGGCGACTCGCGAAAAGCTTTGCTGGTTTTACTCGGCGCTGTGGGATTTGTGTTACTCGTGGCCTGCGTCAACGTGGCCAACCTGCTGCTGGCGCGCGCTTCGGCGCGGGCGAAAGAACTAGCGATCCGCGCAAGTCTGGGCGCCAGTCGGGCGCGCATCATGCGCCAGGTGATAATTGAATGTCTCCCACTCGGCTTGATCGGCGGGGCACTCGGCGCATTGCTGGCTATATGGGGGATCGATCTGCTTTCCTCATTGTTGCCAGCCTCGTTGCCACGCGGTAATGCGATCACTGTGAACAGCCGTGTGCTTATTTTTGCCTTCGCGCTGGCCTTGCTGACGATCCTGATCTTCGGTCTGTTGCCGGCACTGCAGGCAGCCAGAGCCGACGTGCGTGAATCGCTCAATGAAGGCGGACGCAGCGGAATCGGCAGCCGCAAACAGGGTCGCTTACGACGGCTCTTGGTAATTGCCGAAGTTGCGCTCGCGCTCGTGCTGCTTGTCGGCTCGGGGCTGATGGTGCGCAGCTTCATCAAACTGCGCCAGGTGGATGTCGGCTTTACCGCGCACAATGTGTTAACCCTGCGCGTGCCGCTGCCGGAGGCAAAGTATCCGACCCCAAAAACCGCTGATGATCCGCGAGACCCGGCGGGATTAGCTTTCTACGAGCAAC